>BLMC01000171.1 GCA_011959805.1 Lachnospiraceae bacterium
GAGATATTATGACAATTGTCTGTATTTCTTTGCTTTCCTAGCACTTAGTGGAAATTATAAGATTTATTAACGTACAACTTAATGTATCAGTTAAAATGGGTACATAAGAATATAAAACAATGGAGGAGTTTATAATGACAAATTTGGAGCTTCAAAAAGCGGCAAATGAAGTTCGTAAAGGCATCATCACAGGTGTTCATGCGGCGAAGGCGGGACATCCGGGCGGTTCGTTGTCGGCGGCAGATGTCTTTACGTATCTTTATTTTGAAGAGATGAATATCAATCCTAAAGAACCAAAAAAATCAGATAGAGATCGTTTTGTTCTGTCGAAAGGGCATACAGCGCCAGGACTTTATTCAGCGCTAGCTAACCGAGGATTTTTTCCTGTAGAGGATTTGAAAACACTTAGAAAATTGGGTTCTTATCTACAGGGGCATCCATGCATGCAGCATATTCCGGGTGTGGATATGTCCTCTGGTTCGCTTGGTCAGGGAATTTCGGTTGCTTGTGGCATGGCGCTTGGCGCGAAGATGTCCAATAAGGATTACCGGGTGTATACACTGCTCGGTGATGGTGAGTTGGAGGAGGGGCAGGTTTGGGAGGCTTCTATGTTCGCAGGACACAGGAAACTTGACAATCTCTGTGTGATTGTGGACAATAACGGATTGCAGATTGATGGAAAGATTGAGGATGTATGTTCACCGTATCCAATTGATAAGAAGTTTGAGGCTTTTAATTTTCATGTGATAAACCTTGAAAACGCACATGATTTTGATCAAATTCGCGCAGTGTTCCATGAAGCAAGGGAAACAAAAGGTATGCCTACAGCAATCATTGCCCACTCATTAAAGGGCAAGGGTGTATCTTATATGGAGGGCAGCGTGGACTGGCATGGCAAAGCGCCAAATGATGAGGAATATGCGGTTGCCATGGCAGATCTGGAAAACATTGACGCAGAACTGGACAAGGAGGGAAGATAGGATGGCTGAGATGAAAACAATAGCAACAAGAGAGAGCTATGGCAGTGCTCTTGTAGAGATAGGAAAAGAAAATCCTGATTTGGTGGTTCTTGATGCGGATCTTGCGGCGGCGACTAAGACTAGCATGTTCCGCAAGGCATTTCCAGACAGGCATATAGATTGTGGAATCGCAGAGTCAAATATGGCAGGAATTGCAGCGGGATTGTCGCTTTCAGGCAAGATTCCCTTTATGAGCTCTTTTGCGATGTTTGCTGCGGGGCGTGCCTTTGAGCAGGTAAGAAACTCTATTGGGTATCCACATTTGAATGTAAAAATCGGTGCGACACACGCAGGCATTACAGTAGGCGAAGACGGTGCTTCCCATCAGTGCAATGAGGATATCGCCCTGATGCGTACAATCCCCGGTATGGTAGTAATGTGTCCAGCTGATGATGTGGAGGCAAAGGCGGCAGTTCGAGCAGCAATCGAATATGAAGGGCCGGTCTATATTCGTTTCGGTCGTGCGGCAGTTCCTGTGATTAACGATAGGCCTGATTATAAGTTTGAAATTGGGAAAGGGACTGTAGTCAGGGAAGGTACAGATGTGACAATTGTAGCGACTGGAATCTGTGTGGATTCTGCCCTCAAAGCGGCAGAAATGCTTGAGAAGGATGGCATCAGCGCGGAGGTTATCAACATCTGTACAATCAAGCCGCTTGATGAGGAAATTATCATCAGATCAGCAAAAAAGACTGGAAAAATTATAACAGCTGAGGAACACTCTGTAATTGGCGGATTAGGAAGTGCAGTATGCGACACATTATGCAAATCATGTCCTACACCTGTTTACAAGATTGGTATGCAGGATGTGTTTGGAGAGTCAGGTTCGGCAGCGGCTTTGCTGGAGAAGTATAGGCTTGATGCAAAGGGTGTGTATGAGCAGGCTAAGGAGTTTTTGGGAAAGTGATTAAAAAACAGATTGCACCAACAGATTTTGGCAAAAGAGCCTTTTTAAAAGTATGATTGCAGTGTCCTTCTAGGTAATGCTGCTGCAGTAAAGAAAGTGATAGACAAAGCGAGAAATGGTGAGGAGGTAACACTTGCTTACAGAAAACCAGCTCTTTACAATTCTTGGTTTTGAATATGTTGTTTAGGATCTGTTACAAACTGTTATTGTATTTAGATAAGAGAAAATTAAATTCGTAATGGCTTCTAAAGAAAGGAAAGAGGAAATAGGATGATGAACTTGGCACCTTCTATTTTAGCTGCTGATTTTTGTGAACTTGGAAAGCAGATTGATATAGTAGAAAAAGCAGGTGTATCCTGTCTGCACGTAGATATTATGGATGGAATGTTTGTTCCATCCATATCCTTTGGAATGCCGGTGCTCAAATGTTTAAAAAAGCGTTCAAAGCTTTTTATGGATGTACATATGATGGTGGATCGTCCAGAACGTTATGTGGAGGAACTCATAAAGCTTGGTGCAGACGGAGTGACGATACATGTAGAGGCATGCAGATGCGTGTCAGATACGCTTGCAATAATACAGGATCATGGCGTCAGGGCTGGAATTGCCCTTAATCCAGAAACACCAGTCAGAGAGATCATCCCATATATCGATATGGCGGATCTGATTCTGGTGATGACAGTGCACCCAGGATTTGGAGGTCAATCCTATCTCGCAGGAAGTATTGACAGAATCAAAATGGTACGTGATATGATCAATGGGCAAAAACGAGACATAAGGTTGGAAATAGATGGGGGTATATACCTTAACAATCTAAAAATGAATCTTGAGGCGGGGGCAGATGTAATTGTGGCAGGATCAGCAGTGTTTGAAGGGGATATTGAAAAGAATATAAAAAGCTTTATGGAACTATTGATATGAAATAAGGAAAGTGGGGATAAGATTATGGCTTTAGTAACAACAAAGGAAATGTTTGGCAAGGCGTATGAAGATGGATATGCAGTTGGTGCTTTCAATGTGAACAATATGGAAATCATACAGGGTATCACAGAGGCTGCGGGAGAACTTCGTTCCCTGTAATTTTGCAGGTATCAGCAGGCGCAAGGAAATATGCAAATCATGTATATTTGGTAAAACTTGTAGAAGCAGCTTTGGAGTTAAATGATATACCAATTGCGCTTCATTTAGATCATGGAGCTGACTTTGATATTTGCAAATCTTGTATTGATGGTGGCTTTACTTCCGTTATGATTGATGGTTCACATCATTCTTTTGAGAACAATATTGAACTAACACGCCGTGTTGTAGAGTATGCACATTTAAAGGGTGTGGTTGTCGAAGGTGAACTTGGACAGCTTGCCGGCATCGAGGATGATGTCAATGTGTCCGCTGAAAATGCAAGTTATACACACCCTGATGAGGTCGAAGAATTTGTTAGCAAAACAGGAGTGGATTCTCTTGCGATCGCCATCGGAACCAGCCATGGTGCATTCAAGTTTAAACCAGGACAGAAACCGCAGCTGCATTTTGATATTCTTGATGAAGTGAGTAAGAGGTTGCCTAATTTTCCAATTGTGCTACATGGCGCTTCCAGTGTTTCGCAGGAATATGTGAAAACTATTCAGGAAAATGGCGGACAACTTGCGGATGCAATTGGCATTCCAGAGGATATGCTTCGTCAGGCATGAAGCATTTTGTCAAGTGCTTTTTTGAGTTATTGATGCAAAACTTTTCAGCGCGGCGGGAAACGGGCAGGAAAAGGGGCGCAAAACGCGCCTGTGGACGGTTAGAAGCCGTTTGTGTGGGTAGGTAGTATAAAACCTTACCCTGTGGATTTTCGCATCTGCAACGCCTTAAAAATCAAGCCTTTTCAAGCCCTATTGCGTAACATTCCATTCTGTTCTTTGGGAGAGGTCGGGGGCGCGGGGGCAGAGCCACCGCAAAACCTACCGACAGCCGCCGCAGTAGTGCAGACGGTTTTGCCGTTAGAATGAAGCAGACGAAAGCGGGGCAGGATTGTGTAAAATCCTGTTCCCCGTTTTCGGCGGCGAAATGGCAACGGCAAAAATCCAGACGGTCAAGGGTTTAAGAGTGGAGATTTTTTCGCGTCCTTTGCGAAAAAATACTACTCGTCACTTGACGGTTTGGATAGACGGAACGGGGTATAAGGCGGATTGCTTTTCGTAATTGGATGTGGTATAATTCTTTCACCATAGATTGGTAAATTAAGACTTGAAAGGATAATGGCATGAAAAAGAAATATATCATCCTCATCAGTTTTATCCTCGTTGTGGCAGTAGGAATTATCAGCTTTTATCTGCTGACCCGACCTACAGTATTAGGTAACATGAGCAATGAGTATTCAAAGCAAGTCACCGCATCATCTGACATTTCTTTCGTAGGAGAAGCAGGCAATAGGATAAAGTTTGTTTTTGAATCGAATGTTATCAGCGGAAATTTGGACATGACCTTGTACGATTCAGATGGTAATGCTGTTTATACCTTGGATAATGCAAAAAAGTTGGCGACCTATTTTATACTTGAACGTTCCACCACATATACATTGGTCGCTAAGTGTGATAACTTTGTCGGAACGTATAAAATCTTTGTGTATTTAGACAAAGCAAACACATCGACAGATTCCAGTTTATCGGTTCAATAAAAGTCCAAAACAGGGCGGCGGGGCAGATGTTGACAATCCCGCCGCCCTGTCTGTTGCCGCTCCATATCCTGCGTCCTGCGTGGCTGATGTTCCTGCCGCAAGATACTGTAAACGCTCTTTCTGATTTTCTCGGCTTCTTTTACTTCCTCTTTCAATGCAAGATACCGCTAATTGAGCGTTTTCCTCTCGGCGGTCAGCTTGGTGTATTCTTCTTTCCATGCCTTTGTCGGGATTGTGGTCTTGCCGTTCATTACACCTTTGAGATAATCTTTCGCCGTTGTGAATAGGATTTGATCGGCTTCGGTCAGCGGCTTCTTTCCCTTACACTTGAAATAAATGTCGGCTTGCTCTAAATGCTTTTTCAGAGTGGCAAGCCGTCGCTCAACAGGTTTCAGCTTCCCTTGAATATCCAGTTGTTCCCCTATCATGGACTTGAATTTTTCATTAAGCCCCGCCATGTCCATAATGCTGTTGGTTTGCAGGAAATTCAGCATTTTCGCCGCGTCCTTGAGGTTATACAGCGATTGGGAATATCCCGGTTTTCCCGCCTGTGCCTTGCGTGACAGTATGCCTTGAATGTAGTCGGCAAGAGTTGGCGGCTCGGTGTTCTCGGCTTCTTCTTTCAACCAGTCTTGCAGTTTGGAGATACGCGCCTTTAACTGCCGCAACTTCTGGTTCGTCACTTCGATTTCGCGGTTGAGGTCGCCGCGCTCGGTGCGGATGCCGCGCTTCTCCATAGCGGAAGCGGCAACGCCTAAATGGACGGTGGGTATTTGGTC
>BLMC01000172.1 GCA_011959805.1 Lachnospiraceae bacterium
TCTTTCTCTGTGGTATATATCTTTTTTATGCTTATTTATCTCTTATCATTTCAGATTGTGCAATATTGTTTTTAGTTCCTGTAATGTTCTTAAACCATATATTTGAAATGCTACATATACTATTTTGTATGTAATAGAAGTTTGGCTGTCTGTATATTGTTGTGTTACTTTATAATATTAGTGCATTTTTATAGCGAATGGAACCAACATCTGTCAGAAAACATATGATAAAGAAAAATTATAATTGGAGTTGATATCCCAATGGCAGATATAACCCCTGGAATGATTTTTACAGATACGCTTAGAAACAAAAGACCAAAAGCAATGGCATGGATTCAGGGAAATGCACAGAACCCGCAATTAAGCGGCATTGTCAAATTTTATGAGACACCTTATGCCGGTGTGCTGGTTGAGGCAGAGATTTTTGGACTTCCCAATATTGATACACAATTTTCATCTGATTTTTATGCGATGCACATTCATGAAAAAGGGGATTGTACAATGCCCTTTGACAAGACTGGGGAACATTATAATCCTACAAGAGAAGCGCACCCAGATCACGCCGGAGATATGGTTCCACTTATGGGGAATCAGGGATATGCATGGCTCGCATTTTATGATAAGCGTTTCACAATACCAGAGATAACGGGAAGAAGTGTTATTATTCATAAAATGCCTGATGATTTTAAGTCTCAGCCATCAGGAGATGCCGATGAGAAAATTGGATGTGGTGTAATTCGATAGATTTATTTTAAAGCACTTGCTGTTTCTTACAAAAAGTATAAAATTGTAATTGTAGATTTTGATTTTGGAGTTTTCTTGCACCTAATATTGCGACAAGATTTGTTGTTAGATATGCATGAACTTATGAGGCGTGGGTAGAGCGTACGTTGATTTTGGATGCACATGTAAATAGAAAAGCAGCGCATAAACAGGTGCAAGAGAGATTCCAAGAAATTCTTTAATATATGTACAAATAAATAGGATGGCAAATGCAAGACAAGCCAATGTCAAAATGTACACAAAATAATAAGTTATTTGGATAGAATGAAAGTGGATGGACAATGATAAAATCAAAATACCATGTTTATGTTTGGTATGGTTATGCACTATTTGCAGATATATTGTGGACAGGCCAATAGACAGGATATAAAACATCTGACGTACAAGGAAAAGTGACAACAGTTTGTTCTTAGCACCTTTGATAAAAGTAAAAAAGTGTCCTTTTTCTAGGATTGATTGTCTACTTGAAATTTTTTTATCCACAATTTAGATATTAGATTATATTTTGCGTGTAAATTTAAGGTAGATATTTGCTAGGGTTATCTTATCGATGAAAGAAATATTCACTAGGTTATTACACTACAATTTATCAAACAATGTTAGAATTTAATGTGGATATTGGCCGGAAAATCAAAAGTAAGTTGTGGATAACTTTGTATGATATAAAAATAGGCTAATATTATCCACATATTTATGCACAATATCCACAAAAACGTAAGACAAACATTTAATGTGAATGCATAAAATGTATAAATATAAGAATCAATGATAAAATCAAGTTGTTTTTATATGGAATATAAAGTTACAACATGGTCGTTTTTGGATTAAAAAATAATGATAATGCTATTGTTTTCCCAGAAAAAAAGGGATATGATAAAAGGTGACAATAAAAGTGTACGGATAGTAAAAATAAAATGGAGGTAGGTAATATGGCAATTTTAGTTACAGGTGGCGCTGGATTTATCGGTAGCCATACAGTGGTAGAACTTCAGAATGCAGGTTATGATGTAGTAGTGGTGGATAACTTGTCAAATGCAAGCGTAAAATCATTACAGCGAGTGGAGAAAATTACTGGAAGACCAGTTACATTCTATAAGGCAGATATTTTGGACAGGGATGCAATGGAAATGATTTTTGATCAGGAAGAGATTGATTGTTGTATTCATTTTGCAGGGTTAAAAGCAGTAGGAGAGTCTGTTGCAAAACCGTGGGAGTATTATAACAATAACATTGCCGGGACTTTGACTCTTGTAGATGTTATGAGAAAACATGGATGCAAAAATATTATTTTCTCTTCGTCAGCTACAGTATATGGAGATCCCGCATTTATACCAATTACAGAGGAGTGTCCAAAAGGGCAGTGTACAAACCCTTATGGGTGGACAAAATCCATGTTGGAACAGATTTTATCGGATATGCAAAAGGCAGACCCAGAGTGGAATGTAATTTTACTGCGTTATTTTAACCCAATTGGTGCACACCAGAGCGGTACAATGGGCGAAAATCCAAATGGAATCCCCAACAATTTAATGCCATATATCACGCAGGTTGCAGTAGGCAAACTTGAGAAACTTGGAGTATTCGGAAATGATTATGACACGCATGATGGAACGGGAGTTCGAGACTATATCCATGTTGTAGACTTAGCGGTTGGTCATGTGAAAGCGCTAAAGAAGATTGAGGAGAAGGCCGGACTATGCATATATAATCTTGGAACAGGAACAGGCTATAGTGTACTTGATATTGTAAAGAACTTTGAGGAGGCTACAGGTGTAAAGATTCCATATGAGATTAAACCAAGACGTGCAGGTGATATTGCTACTTGCTACGCAGAGGCATCAAAGGCAAAGGAAGAGCTTGGCTGGACAGCACAGTATGGCATTAAAGAAATGTGTGCAGACAGTTGGAGATGGCAGTCTAATAATCCTAATGGATATGACGAGTAATAATCGAGAAGGGAAGATTTATCTTCCCTTCTTCTTTTTATATTTCACCATTTTTATAGCGATTGATATAGCTATGAATTCTATCGTTGGGATTCAATAAATCGCTGATAGAAGAATCGTGGTTTAATGTATCGATAATATAAGCAATGTATTTACTCATATCGCAGCTAATATACCATTCTTTTTCAAGCAGTTCTGGTTTCTGGTAGATTAAGTTAGTAGTGAGAACTCTATAGATTAGTCCTTGCTGGTAAGCTTCATCAAACTTGTCCAGACCAGCAGTAAATAACCCAAAAGTAGCAGCGGCAAAAATACGTCTTGCCTTGCGCTTTTTTAAGTCTGTGGCAACTTCAATCATGCTCTCACCAGAAGAAATCATATCATCTACAATAATGATGTCTTTGCCTTCCACGCTGCTTCCAAGAAATTCGTGTGCTACGATTGGATTGCGGCCGTTTACAATTTTGGTATAATCACGCCGCTTATAAAACATACCCATATCAAGCCCCATTACGTTAGCCATATAGATTGCGCGTCCCATGCCGCCCTCATCAGGACTGACAAGCATCATATGGTCTGCATCGATGGTTAAATCAGAGACATTGTTTAACAGTCCTTTAATAAACTGATAGGTAGGAGATACTGTCTCAAAACCATGTAAAGGAATTGCATTTTGCACGCGAGGATCATGTGCGTCAAAGGTGATAATGTTGTCTACACCCATATTGACCATCTCCTGTAGTGCCAGTGCACAGTCAAGAGATTCTCTTGAATTCCTCTTGTGCTGGCGACTTTCATATAGATAGGGCATAATCACTGTAATGCGGCGTGATTTGCCACCAATCGCAGCGATAATGCGCTTCAAATCTTGAAAATGATCATCAGGAGACATGTGATTCTCCTGCCCGCAAAGAGAGTAAGTTAGACTGTAGTTTGTGACATCTACTAATAGATAAATGTCATCGCCGCGCACAGATTGCAAAATCTCACCCTTTGCTTCTCCAGTACCAAAACGTGGTACACGGGTTTGTATGATATAAGAGTCGCGCTGGTAACCTGCAAATGCAAGTGAATCCTTATGTTCGCTCTCCCGTTCTGCTCTCCATTTCACAAGATATTTGTCAACCTTATCACCAAGCTCTTTACAGCCGCTTAAAGGGATGATGCCTAATGAACCTACAGGTATTGAGTTGAGATTTCTTTTTTCCTCACGAACTGGCATTGAAAAACCCTCACTTTCTATATATAGAGTTATCAGTTTTCATTTGTTAGCAGATGCTGTTTTTTTCTGCATTCGGATGTCCCGACCTGTCAGCTTACATATATTATAATTGCTTGTGATGCGTGAAAAGATCCTGTCAGAATAGCGATCCCGCAGTTCTCCAAGCGATAGATTTGTTGTGATGATAGTTGCTTTTTTGCGCAGATTCCTGCTGTTTAGGCAGGAAAAGAGTTGGGAAGAAACGAAAGAGTTGGTGAGTTCCGTCCCCAGATCATCAATGATTAGCAAATCACAGTCGCAGATATCATCTGAAATACCAGAAGTTGCTTCTATGCTATCCTTTTCGAAGGTACTTTTTGATAGAATATCAAAAAGTTGGGAGGCGCTAAAGTAGATGACCAGGTTTCCCAAGTCAATTAGTTCCTTTGCAATACAACAAGATAGAAAAGATTTACCCGTTCCTACTGTACCATAAAAAAACAAGTTTCGGTAGTCCTTATTGAAGCTTTTCACAAAATTTTGGCATATTTGTACAGCTTTCGTAAACTTTTCGAGATCTTCCCCCGCATAATAGTCATAGGAAAGTGAACTGAAATTCTCTGTTTCCAGTAGAGTTTTGATGTGGGATTGTTCGTAGATGAGGTTGATTTCTGCCTCACGAAAGCAACTACATTTTTTGTTGGCAATATATCCAGTATCTTGACACTTATCACATTCATAGACTGGTGACAAAAAGTTTTCGGGGAAGCCATTTTTACGTAATAAGGAAGCCTTTTGAACAGACAGTTCTCTTAGGTGTTGTTTTAACTCAGAGAGTGCATTCGTCTCACCACTAAGCAGTTTTTTCCCTTGTTCAATTGAAATGGCGGCAACTTGTCTCTCCAATGTTTCATATTCAGGAATTTTCTGATAGACAATCTCTGCATTCTGTTCAAGATGGTGCCTTGCAGTGCGCTGTTTTTCTTCGTAGGAACGCATAATTGCATCGTACTGGCTATTTGTCAGTGACATCTGTATTGTACCTCATTCTCTTTCGTGCAATCTAGTTTTTGTAGAAACATACAACTCCTTAATTACTTAAGATATTTTGCTCTAATTGGTCAAAATCATAAGAGTTTTGGGCAAAGCTATTGAATTTATTTCGTGAGACGATATTGTCAGTTTTATGTGCCTTGTCTGTGGAAGGATGCTTGTAGGAAGCATCAGCAGCAGGAATATCAGCCTTGTAATGTACGCCCGCTTGATACCATTTTGTGAGAATTCCGTCCGCGTATGCAAAGCGATGGTTGTCAGTTGTCATAACAGTTTTATCGCAGGCTTCCTGAATCACATCGAGCAGAAATCCATACTCCTTGGTCCATTTATTTATGTATTCAAGTTCTTTGGGCGCAGGAAGAGC
>BLMC01000173.1 GCA_011959805.1 Lachnospiraceae bacterium
GGGGCAAAATACCTTTTGACCCCAACATCATGTCATTAAGATAGAATTGTATTCTTCTCACACTTATAAAAATGAATGTTTTTTTGACTAAAATAAATGATACAATTATATTCTTTTCACCATTTACAGAAATGAGTGTTTTCTTCGGCTAAGATAAATAAATGAGGTATAATTATGCAGATTAAACAAATTTCTTTTTATCATGACTTTCAATGCGTCGGGGCTGCCTGTTCCGTCAACTGCTGCCGTGGATGGAGAGTTCCTATCGACAATGCTATGTATCTAAAATATATCACCGAAAAAGGAATATTGGGCGCATTGCTTCGATGCTCTATCGAGAAAAAAGAAGATATAACTGCCTTTCGCAGTACACTACACGGCTGTCCTTTCTGGGGATTTGACCGTCTATGTAAGATTCAAAAAAAACATGGAACAGCATATATGCCTGCTGTGTGCAGACAATTTCCAAGGCAACTATATAATCTTGACTTTTTCTGTGAGGAAACTCTTTACCTTGCCTGCCCAGAAGCGGCAAGGCTTTTTCTAATGTCAGCCTTGGAAGACAAATCATTTGACTTTACAGTAACAGAAGGTGAAGTGGAATATGAAGTCAACACAACAAATGATGACAAAGAATTTCTTGACTATCTATTGCAGTCAAGAATGGAACTTATTTCTATGCTAAGAAGCGGCATCGCTTATAACAATATGGCAATCCTAGATTATGGACAATCTGCGCAAAACGCCTGTCTTGCGCAAAACGCCCTTCCTAGTCCAAAGGATTTCATATCTGACGGATATTATCAAATTGATTGTAAAACAATAAATACATTACTTTTTAATGGTTTTTATCATCCAAGCCTGCGAACCATATCGCCCTTTTTATATCAGCTGTGCAAAAAATACATTCGGCAATTTTATTATCAATTTCAATTCAATCCCGTAATAGCCGACAAAAAGTTACTTCAATTAAAAGAAAATCTATACCAAAAAATACCAGAGTTGGACCATCTGTTAAATCGATATTATGAATATTATCTCTATACTAACTTTCTGGATATTTTTGAGGACTACAGCTTTTCTAAGCATTTACTCTATGGCATTGTTAAGACACATCTGCTCTGGGTTTTTATTGCTCTTTTTGCTAAAAACAAAAAACAAATCACAATAGAAGAACTTGCAAAGATAATTGCTGTATACGAAAGAAGATCCCCTCAGATGGAAGGTGCAGTTCCTTTTTGCGGTTCTTTTTTCAACTGATCGTGATAATATTCATAGGCCAATTTTGCAAAATGCTCTCCCGCTTCATCCCAAAAATATTGATTTGTATCTTCTAACATAGCCTCGTCCTCTTTCGTAAAATATTGAGGAATATCCCAATATACTTTTAGCCGAGGATCATCCCTAAATTTCTCAAACACTTGCTGATAAGTGTTATGGAGTCTGTCTAAAAGGTCCCAATCTTCAATTTTTTGCAAGCCACACATAGCATACCAATATCCAGGGTGTCCCCAATTGCAGAAAAATTGCTCAAAACCGCCGTTATATCCATCCACTAATAATTTCCAAAGCCCCGCAATTTCCCTTTCTTCCTGATCTAATTGATTCCAATCCCCGTTAAAATCATATTCCAGTGTTTTATTGAATTGAATAGAATAATCATCCCAAAGTTTTACGTAATCAGTCATATTAATCCTCCATGCCGTCTTTTAGCGACTCAATACATGTATGTCTTGTAATATTGTCTTGCTGTTTCTTCATCAAGGGCAAAATACTTTTGCAACTTGGCAATAATAATATCTTCTGATACATTGTCTTCTATCTTATCCTGTATAAACGCTTGGATTCCTTCTATTCGACCTTCATTTCTGCTTTCTTCCTTCATTTCCTGTATCGCCAAACACATATCTATCGTCTCCTTTCCCTGTTCTATCTTGATTTTTGAGTTCGTCGCAGCATTGATGATTTCGGCTGCGCTTCTTTCTACATTCTTAAATCTCTGTTCTGTTTTCAGAATCTTATCAAGCTTTTTCCTGTCATTTGAATATTTAATATAGCGCATAATTTCTCGCATTCCTGTCTGAAATCCATCAATCTCATTGTCTGAAAGTCCTGTTGGAGTTATCAGATTGATGCGATAGTCTGCTACATATCGTAACAGCTCAACATCACAATCTGTATACATATCATGCAAACACATAGGACCATCCCATATTTCTGCGCCAAAATACACCACAACTGTTATAACAGGAAGTAATCTGTCACTTTTCCAGAAACCGCTTAGATATTCATCACCCGTTGGTTTGACAGATTGAACAGATGATGTTTTATGCGCAACAGTCGCCTTCGTTACTTGACCTGCAAGATGAATAAAATCATATAATCCATTCTTAACTGGCATTGCATAATTAATTTTCCCCTCATTTTCTACTGCCAAAATACAATATGCTGCTTTTCCATCTGTCATTGCCGTCAATATTTTTGATACATCACGATATTTTTGTACTGGGACAGAAGCCTGACCAGTCCCATATGGTATGGCAATCTCTGTGGTGTCAAGTTCTACAAGCCTTTCAGGAATAATAACTTGACGTCCCTTGTATATATACTGATTGAAAACATCTGCAAATATTGAAGGACGTTTTATATATTCTTTTGTAAGTATATCCAGTTTTCCCATGTCCTTTTCTCCTTGTATGGGGTGCTTTTGTATTTATGATTGTAATACAAATTATAGCCTCTTAAAATCCTTAATCTTTATAATACCATAATGAAGTAAAAATCTCAAATGGTCGTAATCAATTTTAAAATTCATAATAATCCCTCATACCGCCTTTGGCGGCTCAAATAGATATGTGAAAAATAGTTCTAAGGCAGTGTCTTTTGCTACTTTAGAACTATTACCCATCAAGACAGTATTTCGTTACTTAATGACTAACGAGCGAAAGCACAATCGAGTAGGGAAGTTTACTTCCCTACTCGATTTGCAAAGCTTCTTCTAATATAACTACTCCCCATTTTGGAATGATAATTGAATCTTTTTCTTGTAGCATTTTTCCAGAAAATAATTCTTGGCATCGCTTCTGTGGACACCATGCGCTCTGCTTTTCTCCAGAATAATTAAAGAGATAATCAATGCGTTTTCCTTGTGTGTTCGTTCCACTTCGCACAATTACCGGAAAGCCATCAGAACCCGCATTTGGGATAATGTTAGCCTTATCCATAATATTTTGTAACACTTTTTTCAACAACTTTTTAGAAAAGATGCATCCTAGATAAACCCCGGTCCCCTTTCCATAAGAATTTATAACTGCCGCTGCATACTGTCCCCAATTCTCGTGAACATAGGAAAGGATTTCATTTCCACTTTCCACGCGAAGACATTCCATAAATCCATTCACCAGTTCTCTATCTTCCACTTTACAGTATTCTCCGACAAGCCCTACTTCTTCTGCCACAGTAAACTGGTCGTAGGAGACACCAAAACACTCCCGCAAAATATGCGGCTGCGTATTATGATATACCTTTACATTTTCATTTGCAAAACAAGACTTAAATGTGCCAACCAACACACCGCCTTCTCGCACATACTCCTTAAGCCGTATCAATGTTTCTTCTGGTGCGCAGTAAAACGCTGGCATAATAATTGCTTGATACTTAGAAAAACATGTATATTCAGGAGAAATAAAATCACACTCATAATTCATTTCGTACAATGCGTCGTAAAGCCAACGAACCACATCATTGTATGTGATACCGCCAGTAAATGGAAACCGTTTTAATGCAGTTAGAGATTCATTGCTCACCAATATTGCAATTTTATTTTCTTTCTTTAAATGTATTAAAGATTCCCCTAATTTCTGAAAATCACGCCCTATTGTTATAGCCTCCTGATAAGTTTGGTTCTCCGCAAAATCATGACTCAGTAACCCTTTCCAATAAGTCTCACAGGCATTGTGTAGAGAATGCCAATGCCAATATTCTACCAAATCCGCACCAGAAGCAAGATGCGAAAAGGCAAGAAGACGCAACTGTCCATCATAGGGTGTCCATTCTGGAAAGCCCTGTGCTTGTGTTTCCAGAACATAATAGTTGTTCCTCTTTAGCGACCGTGTTAAATCGCCACCAAACGCCACTTCCGCCCCTGTCAATTTTCCCTGGGACGGGTGATAAATATCGCACCCTGCCACATCAAGACATGTCGCTGCATGAAAGTGATTGACATCTGGCTGCACACCATAACTGCTACCTCTCCATTCAAAATCAAAATTATGTGTAATAAACTGGTCCTTGCGTTTGTACTCCCTGACTAAATCTGCCTGCCACGCAAGAAATTTTGTCACAAGTTCCCGTTGGAATTTCTCATACTCTCCAGCGAGACTTCCATTAATCGTCCCTCGCACATCAGGAAAATCCTCCCAGGAATGAATCGCATTACTCCAATAATTGAATCCAAATTCACGATTCATCTCCTCCACATCATTGTGGAACTTTTTCTTTAAATATCCCAAAAATTCTCGTTGTATCTCTGGCGACGCAGTTCCATAGTGCTTGGTCTCATTATCAATCTGATAGCCAATAACCGCGGGGTGGGCTGCAACATGTTCTATAAGCTTTTGAATAATACGCTCACAATAAAATAAATAGGATTTGTTTGTGATATCCATAATTTGTCGCGCACCATACAAACTTCTGCCTTTTTCGGTTGTCACCATAATATCTGGGTGTTTTAAAACCATCCAGGAAGGAACTGCATAAGTTGGTGTCCCTATAATCACATAAATTCCCGCGTCTGCCATTGCTTTTAACACACGGTCAATATGATAAAAGTCAAAGATTCCTTCCTGTGGCTCCAAAGTGCTCCAAGTGGACTCTGCAATGCGCACAAGGTTAATTCCTGCCTTTTTCATCATTGCTATGTCTGCATCCAGTCTGTCATAAGGCATATATTCATCATAATAAGCTACACCATATAAAATTTTATCCATTGCACGCACCATTTTCCTCTCTACTCTGTTGTATACTGGTTTGATTGCCAAATAATATTTACTAAATGTCCTACTGCAAGTTTCAATTCTCGAATATCCAATGTACCGTCATCAAGTTCCTTTTTTAAATTTTCATGGTCGTTATTACATCCAGGCATTACAATGTCATTTCCTGCGCGCATACATCCGCTCGCGGTACATTCCGGTCCATTGTGCGTTGTTGTCCAGTCTGTCATAATTAATCCTTGATAACCCCATTCATTTCTTGCAGCCTTAGTGCACAAGTCATAACTGTTCGCGGCATGAACACCATTGATTAAAT
>BLMC01000174.1 GCA_011959805.1 Lachnospiraceae bacterium
TAGAATTAGATATATTATTCACAATACTATTAAACTTTTTACTAATTGCTTCTATAGCAAACATTTGAGGCTCCATAATAACATTATCAAATACATCATTCACGTAGCATCCTTCACCTATAAAAACTCCCGAATAGTGATTACCAGTTATACTATTTCTACATATTATATTTTCAAAATCAGATGTAAAATCCATTGCAATACTTTCTGAACCGGCTGGAGCAGCGCCTAACTCTATACCAAAAAAATGAAAATTATCATTTTGTCCCATATTATTGTCCCTTATAATGTTTTCCATAATCAAAGATCTAACAGTAGTTCTTACCATTTTAATACCACCACCATAATTATTGACGACTATATTATTTTCTAAAATGTTATATGCAGTGTTATCTAAAGACACACCTGGTAGCTTTGATTTGGCAGATCCATCTTCCATTCGACCTGATTCCAAGACAAAATCTAATTGCAAATCCTCATCGGTTTGTCTAATTCTTCTTCCGTTTTCTTCAAATGTATTTCCCTTTACATAAGCTCCAATTGTTCCATGATCAAGGCATATACCTTCTTTATCATTCTGGTTAACTTTATTGTCTATAACAAAACAGCCATATGTTCCATCAAAATATATTCCAGATGAATTACCACGAAAAATATAATTATTTTTCAATATAATATTATGAGGAGCCATCGTTTGTTCAAATAGATTATCCCGATAAGCTCCCCTATGTTTAGAATCATAGTTATCCCAAATATCCCACTTATTTTTAGGATTATCACTTGTAAGTACTATGCCAGCCATACAGTTTGAAGTTCCACCATTATTTTTTATATCATTTAATTCAATAATTCCATTACTAACATTACCGGCAATATAAATCCCGCCTGCTTGATTATCACACATTTCATTATTAGTTATGGAGAATCCATTTGTTGTTCCAATAATACAAATAGATTTTTGAAGCATTCCATTTATTTTACTATCTGTCACTTTAATGTTGGTACAATCTACAAAGTACATTCCATATTCTATATTTCCTTGAATGTTTATATTGTTAATAAAAACATTCGATACATTTTCAGCTATAAATCCATAACGAATATCCTCTGCAAAAAACTCTGTTCCATTTCCATTAATAGTAGTATTATCCTTTAGATATATTGTGTTATGGAGTTGTATTTGTTTTGTATCAAGTTCAATAATAGTATTAGGATTATTATCTATTATTTGTTGAAGTTCTTCGGAGGTTGTTCCACTAAAAATAATTTTCTCTTTATCTTCATTAAACATATCATTTAGAACATCTATTTTTTTCTCAATATCAGACATTTTTAGCTCTGGATAAAGAAAATCCTTTTTATTAATTCCTAAAAGTTCTATTTTTTTCATTACCTGTAAATTATTTACATATTTCTCTTGGTCACTTTTCTCCATTCTTTCTAAGCTAGGAAGGGCATGACGTGACAAAATATCTGTATTTATATCACTTGTAAATTTTAAATGTTGTCCTTCTATCATTCCTATATTGGTTTCTATATTTGTTGTATCTTCTGTTGTAATTTCATTTCCTCCTATTGAAGTGTGTGTAGCTGTTCCAAAAAAACCAGTTTTTCCTAAAAACACACCAAATACTACTGCACAATATAGAACAATTACTGCTCCAACAATTCTTCCTTTTTTCATCATTAAATCTCCAAATATTTTTTCCAAAAGTCTAAAGTCCTAAGTTTTAAGCCTTCTCTTCTGTATGCATTTTGCGCTTTTTTCAGTTTCAATGAGATTTCAAATAACATTCCTACTGTTTTTGCTAAATATTTTATTGATGTTCCTACAGAACGTTTTGTAAGAAAAGCCTTTTTTACAGAAGGATCATAATGCATAACTCGTTTTTTACGATAAAATTGTGGGGTTCTTGCTGCTGTCATAGGAACAATATTTTCACCATTGCTTGGAAGAAATAAACCATTAAAAGATAGATTACGTTTTATTTTCGTTAATAATGTATTATTTTTTAATAAACTTTTTTCATATATAGGATAATTAAACCCCATAGGAAGTTCTTCTAAGTTTTGCGCTTTATATCCTGCTGACATAACTTTTTTATGCAGTTCTTCTCCATCTTGTTCCATTAGCCATTGGGGACCTTTTAAAAAGTCTTTGATTCCTTGTAAATACAATTCTACGTTTTTATACCGATAAAACATTATTTCTTGTATGCAATGTTTAAACATAGTTTTTTTCAATTGTTTTTTTCCATATTCTGGGCAATGAAAAGCATTATCTATTAATTGATTTCGCATAATGTAATACTCTAAAAATGAAGAATATTTATATTCAAATGGTTCATGCCATACACATATACCATTCATCAAAATCAATTTTTTCATATTGCGAAGTCCATATTCTAAATCGTCTCCACGAATAAAAATCGGAAGCGGGAGATTATCGTCTTTTACAATGTCAATTGGGAAACAGCAATACCACCAAGCATTAAATTCTGCATATTCTTCAAACTCATTGTACAAACATGCGTCACAAAGTCGTAAATCTAATCCACTTTTTAGTGAATCTAAATTTCCACTGTTCCATGTTGCACCGGACTCCACTTGTCTATATTGTTGGTCAATGCGAAGCATTGCACCACCAATAAATGAATCCTGAAATTCCTCTTTTATGAAAGACAATAACAAGTATGTTTTTACAAGTGCTTCTGGT
Organism: Lachnospiraceae bacterium; assembly: GCA_011959805.1. Lineage (GTDB taxonomy): Bacteria > Bacillota > Clostridia > Lachnospirales > Lachnospiraceae > COE1. Next base: position 2,717 of record BLMC01000174.1, read on the forward strand.
TCGATGACTACATCATCATCCATCAATAGTATATGTGTAATATGATATTTATCATTATGTTGCGTCATCTCTATCATATCTCTTGTAAATCCACCAGCGCCTCCCAGATTCTTATTGGGATAGATATGTATATTATTCGATTGTAATTTTTCTATATTAAGAGTTTTTCCGTTATCTGCTATAAACACTTCTAAATGTCCATACAAAGGAGAGTTTTCATTTTCAAGAATTGATTCTTTTAATATTTTAATGTTCTTTTCAATAAAAGTTTCTCTCTTATATGTACAAATACCAATTCCTATTTTAACATCCTTTAAGTCATTTTTGTCAGTGTCTGTTATATATGCACCACCATAATACTTACTATTACTTTTTAATGCCTCCAATCCAAAAGTGTACATTCCCTTAGTGCTTCCATCTTTAAAGGGAAATATAAAATCTTTCGGTCCATCAGATTCTATAACTTGTTGACAAAGTGTTTTTTCAAAAATATCTCCATTTATTTTTTCTTTATTTATTAATATTACCTTAAATTTTCCAGATATTCTCAATCTCAAAGAAATATTCTTTACAGTAGTATATTTGTTCCATTTTTCTATTGATAATCCATTAAAGTATGTATCAAACCATACTTTTCCAAATCTATCAAATTGAATCATTTGATTTTCATACGAATATTGTGTTTTTACTTCCTCAATAATACCCTGTTCTGTTCTGTCTAGCCTAAAATATAATTCTTTCTCTGTACATCTGCCAATTTGTGGGAATAAGATCTTCTGTATCTCCATAAAACCAACTCCTATGCCAATTCTTCCTTGCATACGTTTAAAGCCGCATCAATTACACGGTCCATATCATAATATTTGTAGGCACCCAATCGCCCACCAAAGATAACTTTTCCTTCATTGTCTGCTAGTTTTTTATACTCTGCATATAAAATATCATTTTTTTCATTATTTACAGGATAATATGGCTCATCACCTTTCTTCCACTCACTAGAAAATTCTTTGGATATTACAGTATTAGGTTGTTTACCAAACTCGAAATGCTTATGTTCGATAATTCTTGTGTAGGGGATTTCCCTCTCTGTATAATTCACAACAGCGTTCCCTTGATAATTTTCTACATTTAATTCTTCTGTCTCGAACCGTACAGAACGATATTCTAACACCCCCAATTTATAATCAAAATATTGATCAATCATTCCTGTATATATAATTTTGTCAATAGCTTCATTTAACTCTCCTTTATTGGCAAGATAATCTGTATTCAGTCGTACCTCAATACCTTCCAACATTTTTTCTATAATCTTCGTATACCCTCCAATAGGTATCCCTTGATATCTATCATTAAAATAATTATTATCATAGATAAATCTTAATGGTAACCTTTTTATAATAAATGCAGGGAGCTCTCTGCATTCGCGTCCCCATTGTTTTTCTGTATATCCCTTAATAAGTTTTTCATATACATCTGTTCCTACAAGAGATAATGCCTGTTCCTCAAGATTTTGAGGATTTACTATATTTAATTCCTTTATTTGTTCACTAATAATATGCTTTGCTTCTTGTGGTGTAGAAATTCCCCACATTTTGCTAAAGGTATTCATATTAAATGGCAAATTATATAATTCATCTTTATATCTTGCAATTGGAGAATTAATATAGTTATTAAACTCAGCAAATTGATTTACATAATCCCAAATTTTTTTATCAGATGTATGAAATATATGGGCACCATATTTGTGGACTTGAATACCCTGTATTTCCTCACAATAGATATTTCCCGCTACATGATTCCGCTTTTCAATCACCAAGCACTTTTTTCCTCTTTTTTTTGCCTCATAGGCAAAAACTGCACCATATAATCCTGCACCAACTATTAAATAATCATATTTCATTTTATTACCTCACTACTTTAACTGATACTCCACTTATGCGTAAATGTACATGGTCCAAACTCATCATGTGGATAATCCCTAATGCTAATTTGCATAATATTTCTAACATTGTCATACAATTCACCATGCTCACCATTAATTCCTATATCTAAATAATATTTACCTGGAAGTAGCATAAGGTTATCTATCTTAAATTGTACTTCTCCTTCATTTTTTAATATTGGCAAATCATCTCCTGGTTTTGCAAAGCAACTTCCATAACAATACTGCCAACTGTCATTTACAAAATCCATATTAAAGTTTACTTTTATACCAACATTTTCTGTTTTATATTGTAGTCTAAGATTAACTTTGTCGCCAGTATTGTAACATTGACTGTTTTCTCCATTAATATCTTCTAATATTACTTTTGTAAAATACACTTCTTGTGTACCATCTCTTCTGGCATCTGGATGAACATTAGAAGTAAGCTCTAATATAGAATGTCGAAGTGCATCCTTAAAATCTTCTTTACTTTGTTTCGCCAACCTCTCGATCCGCTCATCTTCCATAGAATCCAAATAGTGCATTCCTACTAAACGTGGTTCTCCATCCTCACGAATCATCCCGTTTTCAATCCATATAATTCTAT
>BLMC01000175.1 GCA_011959805.1 Lachnospiraceae bacterium
TCTTGACCTTTTGACCCTGGTATCATGAAATATAGTTTCAAATTAAAATAGGCTTCCGGCAGGATTGCAGGTGTGCGAATTGATTCAAGATGACTTGTACACCACAATAAGAATGTGATTGGCGTTCTTGAATCTTAGTCTAATCTAATAGGATAGATTATGCAAGTCTTAGATAGAATATTAGAATCTGCAATTAGTCTTTTGGAAGATTTATAAAAAATCTGTATTTTTATGTCGACTAATAGTGTAGATTTGAAATATTAAAATTCCAAAACAAATTTACATAAAATCATAATAAACTGATAATTTTTTCAAAAGACTCATTGCAGATTAGAATTGTAACAGTTGATTTTATGCCTATTTTGCGTTATACTTGACAACGAATACAGAGGGTAGGGAGTCCGTATGCGCTATATCAAGATGAAAAATGCCAGACCGGGTATGTGTCTTGCGTACAATATGTATGATGCCGATGGACACACGCTGATTTGCAGCGGTAGTGTGCTATCGGAACTTTATATTAAAAAGTTATATGAATATGGATTTGATGGAATTTATATTAATGATACACTTTCACAAGATATTCGTATAGAGCCTGTAATCAGTCCAGAACTTCGTACAGAAGGATTGATTAACGTGCGCAATAGTGATATTGATGGCTGTAAAAATATTGCCAAAAAGATTGTAGACCAAATACTAGAGAGTGGTACGCTGTCGTTGGATTTGACAGACCTTAGATGTTTTGATGGATATACCTATGCGCACTCTGTCAATGTGGCGGTTCTTTCTTGTATTATTGGTTTTGGCCAAAAGATGAATGAAGATGCACTTCAACAGTTAGTGATGGCAGGTTTACTGCATGATTTAGGCAAGTTAGTGATACCGCCAGAAATTTTGAATAAACCGTCAAGACTGACCAATGAAGAATATGAGATTATGAAGACACATTCCACACTTTCCTATGAGATTATCAAGGAGCGTTGGGATATTTCTGCGCAGGTAAAGACAGCAGTGTTATATCATCACGAAAATGTTGATGGCAGTGGCTATCCAGAAGGAATTGACGATGATAGTATGACAATTTTCACAAAGATACTACATGTGGCAGATGTGTATGATGCATTGATATCAAGACGTCCTTATAAAAGTCCATATCCGCCTTATGAGGCATGTGAGTATTTAATGGGTGCAGGTGGTATTATGTTTGACCCCAAAGTGGTTGAGACACTATTGCGATATGTGCCACTATATCCAAAAGGAACACAGGTGGAATTATCCGATGGGAGACAGGCAATTATTGTGGAGAATGCAGGAAGTAGGAACCTAAGACCTTTGATAAGAGTTTTGGATGGGACAATGATTGATTTGTTAAATCCGTCATATTATAATTTGACTATTTTGCGAAGTGCGAATGAGGAGATTGTCGATCCTTGTGCAGCGGAAGAAGAACGTCGCAAAATGCTTACGCCGTCAAAGAAGTATCGCATTATGCTCATTGATGATTTGTTGGTCAATCTTCAGACCATTAGAGGATTTTTGCAAAATGCATATGAACTAAGTCTTTTGACTTCTGTTCGACAGGCGTTGTTATATTTAAAGCGGCAGACAGAGCCGGATTTAATTCTCTTGGACATGGATATGCCAGAGATGAATGGTATGGAGGCCGCTACAAAGATAAGAGCGCTTGTGGGCAATGCAGTTCCTATACTGTTTGTCATAGATAGTTTTGATAAAGAAGTAGTTGCGCAGTGCCGAAAAGCTGGGGCCGCAGGTTATATTGTACGTCCCTATAAACCGGCTTATGTAAAAGCAGAAATTAAGCGAATTTTGTCTGGACAAAAAATTACAGAGTAAATTTTGAGACAAAATCTATTGACTTTCCTGTAATTAAAAAATATAATGAATAAGTTGACTAGAAAGCGCATGCTTTTATGCATGCGCTTTCATTGCGTTTATTGAAAGGAAATTATGGAATAATGGAAACTTTAAAATTTAATGAACTTAATATAAGCCCTGAGATATTTCGGGGAGTAAAGGATATGGGGTTTGAGGAGGCATCTCCCATACAGAGTAAAGCGATTCCAATTGCGATGGCAGGCGCAGATATTATTGGTCAGGCGCAGACCGGAACTGGAAAGACAGCCGCTTTTGGTATTCCAGTGCTTGAAAAAGTAAAAAAAGAGATTAAGCATCCACAAACTTTGATTTTATGCCCGACAAGAGAGTTGGCAGTACAGGCAGCAGAGGAAATCCGCAAACTTGCAAAGTATATGCATGGTGTTAAAGTGCTTCCTATTTATGGAGGACAGGATATCACAAAACAGATTAGAGCGCTTAAGGGGACACAGATTATTATTGGCACACCAGGTCGCGTGATGGACCATTTGCGCCGCAAAACAATTCGGTGTGATTATGTGGATACGATTGTGCTTGACGAGGCAGATGAGATGCTCAATATGGGATTTCGAGAGGATATTGAGACGGTACTCACATATATACCAAACAAAGACCGACAAACCATTCTGTTCTCTGCAACAATGCCACAGGCAATTTTAGACATCACCAAAAATTATCAGAAACCCGATGCAAAGATGATTAAAGTTGTGAAAAAAGAACTGACAGTACCAGTGATTGAACAGTATTATCTCGATGTAAAACGCAAGGATAAGGTTGAAGTGCTTTGTCGTTTGCTCGATTATTATGAGCCAAAACTTTCCCTTGTTTTCTGTAATACCAAAAAGATGGTGGATGATTTAACAGAGATTCTAAAAGGTAGGGGATATTTTGCAGAAGGATTACATGGAGATATGAGTCAGGCGCAGCGTGACCGTGTAATGAAAAGTTTTCGCGATGGAAAGACAGACATTTTGATTGCGACAGATGTGGCAGCGCGCGGAATCGATGTGGATGATGTAGAAGCTGTGTTTAACTATGATATTCCTCAAGATGATGAATACTATGTACATCGAATTGGTCGTACTGGCCGCGCAGGTCGCACTGGTCGTTCTTTTACCTTTGTAAAAGGCAAGGAAGTCTATAAATTAAAGGATATTATGCGGTATTGTAAAACAAAAATTTATGCAATGCCAGTGCCATCACTCAATGATGTCAATCAAATTAAGATCGAAAAGGTTATGGATAAGATTGGAAATGTAATTGAGGAGGAAGACTTGACTTCAATGATTAATACGATTCAAAAACAGATTAATGAGTCAGACTATACGGCTATGGATATTGCAGCGGCATTTCTAAAAATGTATATGGGACAGCCAAATGATAATAATGACCCCAATGCGGAGTATGCGTTTGACAATACTGGCGCCGAGGAAGAAGGTATGGCGCGTCTATTTATCAATATTGGCAAAGCACAGAAGGTTAAGGCAAAGGACATCTTGGGAGCGATTGCAGGGGAAGCAAATATTCCCGGAAAGTTGGTAGGTGCAATCGATTTATACGACAAGTATACTTTTGTGGAGGTGCCAAAAGAAAATGCAGCGGAAGTTCTTGCGGCGATGAAGAATGTGAAAATCAAAGGAAAAATGATAAATATCGAGCCGGCAAACGCGAAATAATAAAGTATCGTATGAATTTTTAGGAATGATAACTTAACGAATCGAGTAGGGAAAGATAATGTTTCTCTACTCGATTTCTTGTTAAAGGGAACTTATGTTTGGAAAATTCTTAAGTTGCTTGTCAAGCGTTGAAAGTATGCTATCATTGTCAAGATAAGATAAAAACTTTTCATACATAGAAAATGTTACTATACCGTCTTATTCCAAGAAATTTTCCAGACATTCTTTGCTCTGACTGTTATTCAAATAGGGTAGCACTTCTATAAATGTGTCCATAAATTCATCTGGAGGAAGGGCTTTGAGGAGTTCTGTGAGGTCTTCACTTTTCAGATAAGGACATAATTTTAATATAGTATCGGCACTAAGCGGTGCAAGGTTTCCATTTTGTAAAGCCTCCATTAGATATTGGCTTGACAATGTACTATCAGAATAGATAAAGAAGTTGTAAAGTTCTTCTGTAGTAAAATTAGCTTTTGCATTTAATAAGGAATGAAAAATATCACTGTTTTGCTTGCTATTCAGGTAGGGTAGCGCCGCTATAAATGTATCCATAAATTCATCTGGAGAAAGGTTTTTGAGGAGTTCTGCGAGGTCTTCACTTTTCAAATAAGGACATAATTCTGATATGGTATCGGCACTAAGCGGTGCAAGGTTTCCATTCTGTAAAGCTTCCATTAGATATTGACTTGACAAGGTACTGTCAGAATAGATAAAGAAGTCGTAAAGTTCTTCTGTAGTAAAATCAGTCTTTGCATTTAATAAGGAATGAAAAATATCACTAGCATCTTTGTCGTTCAAATAATGTAATGCGTCAAGAATTTTTGCTTTGCTATCGGCTTCTAAGGATATTGTGCCGTCTTTAACCTGTGTTATATATTCTTCTTCCTCAGAATAAAAGATTTTTTCAAAAGAACTTGCTTTTAGGTTAGAATAATCAATAGTAAGGTTTTTTAGTTTCGCTCCCTGTCCAACTATTTTTAGAACATTTCGCCCTTTTTTCATGGAAATGGTCTGTGTTGTTTCTGCACCGGTTTCATTGATGGTAAAAATACTTTTATCGGGTGCAATAGATATAATTTTAAATTTACCCTCTGAAAGTTCAAAGGAAGAAGTTACCTTTACATCTACATCTTTTTCTGTGTGAGCGATTAGAAAGGTATCGGAGCCATATAATACAAAGCTAGATGCCTTGATTTTGTTGCCACCACCACGATAGTAATGTGCATACCAATTATCCTGAATATCTTCATCGGCAAGCAAAAGGTCGTCGTCATAAACATTCCATGCATCGCTTGTTTTGTTAGCGCTAGAAAAGTTATATACAAAACTGGTGTCAGTGGTCTTGGAGCCAAATATATTTGAGAACAGACTGTTTTCTTCAAAGGCAGTATCTTTTGTGCTAGAGGAAGATGTATTATCGGAAGCAATCCATACAGTGCTGCAAGCGGTGAACAACAGTGTGATTCCAATGGTACATACGGAGAGCAGCAGTCGAAAACGTGAAATTTTTTTATGCTGTAAAATATTGTTAAGACGCTTTTTAAGGTCTTTTTTATTCTCTAATAAAGTTGTGGAAAGCATGTTTTGTCTGTATCCAATCATTTGCTCGGCGGTGTCCAGAAGCACATTTCCATAGAGTTGTTTTCCAAAGGTCGTTAGCTGTACAAGAATTT
>BLMC01000176.1 GCA_011959805.1 Lachnospiraceae bacterium
GTGTTATGTTTGTCATGCGGGGAAGGCTTCTTTATGTATTGTAATATTTTGTGTTATGTTTGTCATGCGGGGAAGGCTTCTTTATGTATTTTTGTTTTGTGGTGATTCAAGATAAAAAATGCATCCATACATTTTAATTATTCAACTATAACATATACCTTGTAATCTTAAAAATTTTCTACAGAGTGTACTATTCAGAATATTGCATAATATAGGTAGAATATGGTAAAATAGCGACGGATAATTTCACATTGCAACCTAAGGAGCAATATTTGATGTTATCTAAAAGCCAAGAGGCAACACAGGTGTAAAGGGATTTGTTCACGACGACAGACGTTGAAGTAGTGAACAATATAGTTTGTGTAAGTGTAAGGCAAACTTTCAGGTTCGCAGAATTTAAAAAATGGGGGAATTTTATAATGAGAGCGGTAAAGACTACAGAAAACAAAAAGCTAAAAAAGCGCAGTATCAAGCAGATTATTATTCGTTATGTGATGCAGCTATCAATTTCCTTGGGAGTGATATTGGTAATTTTGATGATTGTGACATCTTTGCGGTCAACATCTTCGGTACTGCATGATAATCTGACAACTACAGCTCGAATTTCTGCACAAAATATCAGTTCTAATCTACATTTGTTGACGGATAGAATAGACAATATGGCACAGAAATCAGAATGGGCGGATATGAGTATATCCGAGGTAGAGATGCAGCAGCTAATTGACGAGTGTGAGGAGCGGGTGGAGTTTGTGTGGATAGCGGCCTATGATACTGCAGGTGCAAAACTGTATGGGGACAGTGACGCACCAGAATCGATTCTTGGAAAGGTTTACTATGACTATCTAACACGAACACAAAATCTGACGATTGGAGACCCAGAACATCAAGATGGTATCTGGCAAATCAGCGTGGGGATTCCAATAAAGAATGAGAAAGGCGAGATTTTATTTTATCTAATTGGAAGTTACAAGTATGATTTGCTTAATGATGTGTTGACAAATATTAATATTGGAAATAAAGGAGTTGCGTATATTGTAGATGGCGAGGGCGATATTATTGCGGATAAAAATATAATAGATATGGATAAGACAAGAAATCTGTATGCTATGTTCAACTCTAAGACAAATCATCGTGTGTTTGATGCTATGCTTGATTTTCGGACGGACTCCGCAACAGTATTTTTAAAAGGAGTGCATTATTATATGGCGTATTCTCCGGTAGCGGGCACAAACTGGACACTGCTGATAGCGGCACCAGGTGCTGATTTTATAAAGACATTAGTATGGTCTATAGCACTTAGCATACTAGTTATCATTGCACTTCAAATTTACATAACAAAACAAACAGTTTACATTGCTGACCAGATATCAGATTCACTTTCTTACGCGACAAACCGTCTCACATTGCTGGCAGCAGGGAATCTTAAGGAGAAAGTTACTTTTGTGGATAACAATCAGGAGGCGGAGATTTTGACAACGGCGTTGTCAAGTACAGTTTCTAGTCTTTCTACATACATTGATAATATTACAGGTTATTTGGGATTGCTTTCCGCGGGGGATTACTCTAAGGAGGTTGAGGGAGTTTTTGAGGGCGATTTTGTGGCAATACGTGAAGCGATGACACGGATTAGTGATGCCTTGAATGAGACAATGTATCGGATTCATGAAGCGTCAGAGGCGGTCAGAAATAATTCTGCTGAGACAACAACATATGCCAACAAACTCTATAATGGATCAATTGAGCAGACAGATGCCTTGAAACGTCTTACGGGAGAAATGAATTTAATCACCGACAAGACAGGTGAGATTGATGAGAATGCACAGCACGTTAGGGAAAGTGCTGACGCGGCAAAAGATCGTGTTGATGAAGGACAACGTCAGATGGAGGATATGTTATATACAATGGATAGCATTCACCATGACATGCAAGAAATTATTACAATTAGTCAGCTAATTGAAGAAATTTCTTCTCAGACGAGTCTTTTATCACTGAATGCTTCAATTGAAGCAGCGCGGGCTGGAGATGCCGGAAAAGGTTTTGCGGTTGTGGCGCAGGAAATTGGCAAATTGGCACAGCAGACAGCTTCAGCACTAGAGAAAACAGGAACAATTATCAGCAAGGCAAGTACAGCAATTGACGAGGGAATGCGCACAGCACAGCACACTGCAGAATCTTTTCGCAAGGTAAAACAGGCAACTAGAGAGTTTCAGGAGATTTCTGAGAATCTGATTCAAATTACTGTACAGCAGAAAGAAGCAATTGATACTGCATCGCAGGAAGTACAGACGGTACTGTCAATCGCTGACACAAATCAGCAGTTTGCGCAGGATACGGATGAGACCGCGGCAGTTTCTATGCGTCAGGTAGAGGAACTAGAACAGATTGTTTCAATGGTCAAATTGCGGCGTGAAAATTTATAATACAGCGTATTTGTCAGGGGGATAGATTCGATGAAGTATTTATATAATAAAATGGTAATTGTGATAATGATACTGATTGTGTTGTCAGGAATGTTTGTGGGGTGTGAAAATACAAAAGGATTAAAAGATGGTTTCTACACTGCCGAGATGGCAGAATATCATTATGGGTGGATAGAATATTTGATTATTCAGGTTAAGAACGATAAGATTGTATCGGCAGAGTATAATGCCAGAAATGAAAGTGGTTTTGTTAAATCATGGGACAATGCATACATGAAAAATATGATGCCTGGATATGGTACTTATCCGAATAAATACACACGGGAGTATGTGCAACAGCTTATTGATAGCCAGGTGAATACAAAGGTTGATGTGATTACAGGTGCGACCAGTTCTGGAAAAAATTTTGAGAAGCTTGTCGCAGCAGTATTAAGACAAGCTGCTACAGGAAATTCAGCGACAGTAGTAGTAGAATAATAAAAGAAACAGTATAGGCATCTATCAATTGGTTGATAGGTGCCTATATTCAGGTTATTATTCTATTAATTCAAATTTTTGTACCATTTGATTTAAGAGATTCGCTTGTGTCGCCAGTTCTTCTGAGGTTGCAGAAGTTTCCTGCGATGCAGCGGAATTATCTTGGATTCCACGGGCAATCTCATCAATTCCAGTGCGAAGTTGTTCCATACTTTCAGCCTGAATCGCTGAGTTTTGTGCAGTATTTTTAATCATTTCATTTACATGGTCGACAGCGCTTACAGAATCTTTTAATGCATTCATAGCGTCTGTGGCGATTGCGTTTCCTTTGCTGATTTCCTCCATGGAAATTTCAATTAGATTTCTTGTTGAGCTGGCAGCTTTTGCGCTTTCCAGTGCAAGTTTTCCAATTTCATCTGCCACAACTGCAAAACCTTTTCCAGCATCCCCTGCACGAGCAGCTTCAATAGAGGCATTTAAAGATAACAGATTTGTCTGGTCTGCAATTTCCTCGATTGTCTGAATAATGCCAACAACTTGCTGGGAAGTCTGGCGGATTTCATTCATTGCATCCATCATCATTGTCATTTTTTCTTGATTCTGTTCGATCATGACAGTGACTCTCGCTGTTTCTTTTGCGGAAGCCTCAGCGTCACGACGACTTTCTTCTACATGGTCTGCAACAGAATTGGTAGTTGCAGCGAGTTCTTCGATAGAAGCGGCTTGTAATTCAGCACTTTCTGCTAATACCTGTGAGGCATTGGCAAGTTCAGAAGCGCCTACAGAAACACGCTCAGAACTTGTGTTGATGCCTTCCATTACTTGATTCATGGAACTAGATATGTTGAGCAACGCAGTTTTAATCTTTTGAAATTCACCGACATAGTCATTTTTTAGCGTAATACTGAGTTTTCCATCTGCGATTCTTGCAAGGACTTCGGCAGTCTCGTCGATGTAAACAATGTATTCTTTTAGACGACTTACTGTTTTTCCAATCGATTCACCCAGTTCGCCAATTTCATCGTTTGATGTGATGGCGAGTTGAACATCGAGGTTTCCAGCTGCAAGTTGTTGTGCGGTTTGATTTAGCTCGAGGATTGGCTTTGTCACATTGGCAGCGCTTCTCCGAATGCTGAGTGCGATGAGTAAAATGCCTGCTGCAAAAAGGATTATTAGGGCGATAATCATAGCGATAAGCATAGCATAGTATTCTGATATAGGCAAACTGCTAAGTACAAGGTAGCCAGAATCGCCAGCGGGTTCTAGCGAACCATATTTTGTTATGCCATCTGCTTTGTATTTTAAAAATTTACTGCTTTTTGATGAGACGGCATCTGCAACATTCTGAGATATATTGATTTCGCGAATATTTTTTTCAACATATTCATTCTGCGGGTGATAAAGTAGTGTACCATTTTCAGATAGCAGCAGAAGATACCCATTGCGTCCAATCTTGTAGCCGCGTAAGAGGTTTGTCATATGGTCTAGGGCGATGTCAAAACCTACAGCACCAAGTACCTCTCCAGTAACATCATCATAGACTGGCGTAGCAGCGCTTAAAATCATTTTCTCAGTGGAGGAGTCAATATAGGGTTCTGTCAGAACAGTTTTCTTTTCTGTGATACAACTATACCATCCACGTCCTGTAATATCCCAGTTCTCGTCACTGACAAAACCATCAGACTGTACCAAGGCACTTGCATCTAGGTCAGAAAGCCATACCGCCATAACATTTTCTGTATCTGTATTTGCAATGCTGACAAGATAATCCATAACAGTATCCATCTTTTTTGCACTGAGGATATTATCACCTGGTTTAATTTCATTCATGATGTCTTGGATATCAGAATTCACAGCCAGTTGTTCGACACCTCTTGTATACTGGTTAAGAAATGCGGTCAGTTGGTTTGATGCTGCTCTGGACTCCAATGTAAGTTCTTTTTCTTTGGATGTCATAATAGTCCATGCTACCATACAGATAGCAACAGCAGCCACGACTAAAAACACGAGAATGACACTTTTGCCAATATGGGTCATGATTTCATCAGCAATCCGTTTTCTATTGCTGGTTGATTTTGTATTTTGTTGTTTCATTTTGGAACCTCCTTTGTAGGTTGGAAGGATAATCGTTTTGATTGAAAAAGGGTTTTGTAAAGAAGTCCTTTTTCATTACGATTTGTTATAAATATATTGTAGCGCTCTTTTAGGAACAACACAAGTTTTTTTTGCAGTGCTTGTTATAGAAGGGTACGTTACTGTTCACTCCGTTCCAGTAACAGGT
>BLMC01000177.1 GCA_011959805.1 Lachnospiraceae bacterium
ATACTTTCGAGAGAAAATGTAAAAGAATGCCTTTAAAAAGAAAATATTTTGGACAATCATAAATTACTTTCTAAATTTTTAAGGAAAGGCACATCTTCCTTGCGATGTGCCTTTCCTTGTGCCCTATTGACCCTTAAGCGCCAATATAGCCTCCTTCGATTGCAATCGTATCCAGTTTGTCTTTTTTCTGCTTAATGACTATCGTGAACTGTCCAATGCCATCGCTATTAGAAAAGTCTTCCTTATAATCAACCACAAATGCACGTGGGAAACTATATTTTCTCTCTACAATGCCAGCATTGATAATCTCAACTTCTACCTGCCTATAAGCAGCTGCTTCCTCTGCTGGAACTACAGACCACAGTGCTAATTGTCTAGTGCTGTCAAATGGATCACCATCTGTAGCTACCAGAATCTTTCCTGTAATCTCCAATGTACTTCCTACATCCTTTGTTCTAGCATTGGAATCTAAAGGAATATCTGTGCGGAATTTGATTTTCTGTACACAATCCTTAGCAACCTCAAAACTATTTGCTCCATTCACTGTTACACGTAATGACATACGTAGTCACCTCCTTATTCACTAAATCCACCTTCGATACTGGTCAGTTTGGTCAAATCTTTCTTCTGTTTTACATGCAGATAAAATTCTCCCACACCTGTCTCATCGTCAAGTGACTCCTCATACTCCATGACAAATGCATTTGGTAATGTGAACTGACGTACCACTTGATTTGCAGCTACTACATCTACTTTTACATTTCTGTATGCATCTGCGCTCTCACTGGGTACTACGCTCCATTTTGCCATGTTAAGTGTAGCGTCTTCTGCCTCTGCCCCTAACGAAAACAGCATCTTTCCACGTATTTTTAACGCGGTACCGTTGTCTGTCGCTCTAGCGTTGGAATCCTTAGGAATTTCCGAAAAAAATTCTACGCCTGTCACGCACTGTTCTGTCAACTTGACTGGACCTGCCCCATCAATTGTTACCCTGAAACCCATAAATCTACCTCCTTATTTTATATCCCGGAAATACGATTAATCTGTACTTCCAAATTCCTTGGACTGCCATTGAAGGAAAGAGTCAACTCACAAATGCCATTCATATCATTAATACTATACTCCAAGCTGTCCCCCTCCGTAATGATTGCATTGATACAGTCCTGTTTTGCAAGCCACTTACTTTTTTGGCTCTTGGGATTATTTGAGAAGAAATCGCGAATATTATCTTCTTTGAAATCTCCTGTCACATACCTTAAAATTCGCTCAATATAAGTAGTAACCTGCGTTTTATATACCGGTTCATAAGTAGAGTGTTCCGTGTCGTACAAAAGGTTCCTCGCTTTATAAACCGTTATATTTGTAATAGCCATCCCATCCTGGGATGCATTCTCTGAGGCAAATACCCATCCAAAATTTTTCTGATTAATTTGTGTTTTGATTGTATTGGTGAATCCTGTTATCTCCTTGGGCATTGTGGTATATGCCATCAATGAATGATTTCCTGCCTCGATGTCAAACCTGACACCTGGCAATTCCAAATCAGTTCTTACCTTTGTCAAATTAAAATGATTTTTTAGATATTCTGGACACTGACATGCTGCTCTAAATCCAGCAGCTACATAAGCACCGCCTATGTAAACGCCTTCTATCCACAGTCTTATGATATCCTCTTTTGCTTCTGAAAGCTCTACTCCATTGTCGTCTGTGATATGCATCTTGCTATCCAATATTACTCCTGACTTATTTTTAGGTAGCACTGTAAAATTAGGCAATACTGGAATCGCAAACTCACTGTACGGTTTTCCGATCAACGGAGCACAACGCTCAATCATTTTGTCAATCCCCTCTGCTGCCACAGCGTTAAAGGTGGTCTCTTCTCTATTTTCAAAAGAGAAAAACGTCTCTACTCGATAATCTTTAAAGACATTCAAAAGGGTACTTAAAGCCTCCATACTGTATACGTCTGTTCCAGCTTTTTTGACATTCCCTTGAAAACGTTCTCTATGAATTTTGTTGGTCACATTCTGACTCCACGATAAGTTGGGATAAATAGCATACCATATCGTATCATTGAAATTATTTTTACTGTTTGTTGTATTCAGATATGTAATCAATCTTGGTATATTGGGACTTTTTGCCAGAATCTCTGGTGAAATATTTGCCACTACAAGTGTAGGCATCATACCTTTTGTTTTACTCTTATACTGGTCAAAGAACATCCGAATACCCAATAATTTTTCTACTAAAGGTTTGACAACCTTAATGAAGTTATCCTTGGAAGTGCGATAAAATTCCAAATAAGAATTATAATTTGCCACTTCCGTGTGAACATCAATCTCTGTCGGTGTTGTCGCTGTTAATGGACAAAATGTTCGCACTACAAGATTTTGTACATAATCATTTGGTGTTTCATTTACTGATTGATAGTCGTCTGCCAAAACTTCAACAAGACCTGCTGTTACCTCATCATCAACCACTGCCAAACTAGTGGATTCTTCTTTTGGTGCCTCTAAGATTTTCAGTTCTCCATTGTCTCCCATTGTCAGGACACCGGCTACAACTCCCTTTCCATTGTTTTCCTGTCCGCCATTTCCAAGCAAAAGGCGTGTCTTAATATCTTCAATTGCAAGTGGAAGCATTGCCATAATATTGTTATAATTTTTACTTGCATCCTCAAACAGCAAGTTTAGCTTATCCCCCAAATCAAGTTTCGCCGGATCTCCTTCTTCCAACGCAGCATATTTTTTGTAATTAAACTGAATTTCCTTGCGGACTAATTTAATATCCTCCATTACTTTTTTGGGAGATATCATTTCCAACAACTGTTCAAAGTGAAACTCAACATTCAGCAATCCTTGTGCTTTTCTTGAATCCATCACCGTTAAAATTGTTTTAAAAAAGCTGTCATAATCATTCAGGTTGATAGCAGTCAACATAGACGCCGGAATATTCTCTGGCCGTTCCAGTGTGTATCGAACAGACTGCGAATTTGCGTCAAAAAATGACCACACTGTAGGCTCGAACTTCCGTTCCATTTCTTCATAACTGTGACATTCCAGATATTGATTGATTTCCCGCATCTGATCATCACTTAGACTGTCAAGTCCTTTGACATCTCCAACCAGTGTCAACAGATCCAGCTTATCTGGATTAATCATATCCAGAAGTAGTGTACGATTTGTTTGATTGATTATCTCCATTTTCTCTCGCTCCTTATGTTTACTTTATTTTTTCGCTTATATCAGTACATTTCCGATGGTTTTAGCTCCCTATACTGAAAAGTCAGTTCACTTATCTCATCTTCAAACGCGATATCGACTTTTGCCCCGGCAAAAAGCTGATAGCTTTTCTTTTTCATGAGAATTTCTCCACTTTTCATAATGCAGCAATCTGACTGGTTTGTTAAAATAACACTTCTCCCCTGCCCTGAACTAATAAAAATATGCCCAGCGCCTACAAATGTTTCCTTTAGACCACAGCTTTCAAGTATTTCAGCCATAGAAATCACTCGGGTAGATGGCAATCGAAATAGATCATAAGATAGTGGGCTAATATCATATCCCGATGCTGTTCTTGTAATATAAATGTTTAGACGTCCTACATAACTGGATTTTCCTGGTTCTGGACGTCCATCATCATCTGGTATGACTGTCGGTGGTTTGTTTTTCATTAATCCAACTATAACAACTACCAGAATTACTAATGCAATTACCAGAAATAAAATCACATACATCACATAGGGAACTTTATCTGGTTCTTCAACGGGAAGTAAAGGAGGTTCCTCCAATACTACCTTCACAGTATTGATTCCTAATATATTCGCTGGAAACTCTGAAAAATCAAAAGACACTTCTCTTTCACTGCTTTTAGTTATAGTCTCTTGCGTCTGTAACTGCCCATCTACTAAAGTTGCTTCTTGAAAATCACCTTCAATTTCTATAGGCACTTTGCTATGTGCAAAATAATCTTCTGTCCACAATTGAATATTATTGTTTTCCATATCATGAAAAGTATAGGTGATAATCGCCTCTCGATCATACACATACGCATCGAGTGTCTCTGGCACGCTATCTTGATAAGAAACCGAACCTTTCGCTGTCACCCAATACTCCGGTATTTGTATAATTCGTATCTGATTTCCCGGTGTCCCACCAAAGCTAAGTTCCATTCTATCTCCCTTGGGACTGTCAATCTCAATCAAAGAATAACGCTCTCCATTAACCTGTTTAACTCCTTCAGCATTAATATTGGTGGTTAAATCTCTTATTGGCGAGCTGCTTGTCAGCAATACGCGAACTGTACTTGCATGGGCAAACGGAATGTCAATGCCCATTTTAATAACATCTTCTCCCGCATCAATCACGGCTGTTGTCATCTGTCTGATATGAAATTGCTCCTGTAAAATTGCATCGATTGCGTGTTGAATATCTAACGCCTGCGGAGAATGATATACTCCACCACCTGTCTTTGCTGCCGCCTGGAAAATAGAATTATCTATATCCTCCATTTCCTCGCCCAATCCAACAACATGAATCCGAATTCCATATTGTGCAGCTTGTACAATTGCAGATTGGTATGCTGTATACGCAATCTTTGTCGCATCTTCATCTTTCATCAGACATTCTCCATCTGATAGTAATACAATATCTTTCTCTACTGCAGTATTTTCTAGGAGCATCTCCACTGCTTTCATCATTCCAGAACCCGCATTACTGTAACCCACGTACTGTACAGTTTCCGCCGTTTCCATGATTTCATTTCTATGTGTGTTGTCCAAAAATGTTTGTTCTGCACAAACTTCTGCATTATATGCTACAAATCCAATTTCAAAATTAGATGGCAACGTATATATGAACTGTGCAATACTATCAATCGCATAACGATTAGGATCATTGGATTTCATACTGCCACTTACATCAAGCAGAAATACTACCGCTTTTTCTTTTGTATCTTTTGCATATACAGAACAGGGAATTTTGACAGCTAATAGGAATATACAGACCACAACAAGATATTGCACCAGAGAAATTCTTTTTCTCACTCTTTAAGGTCCTCCCTTGCAAATATGTTTGTCAAATTTTAGAAATATTTGTCGAAATTTATTTTTATAATCATAGCATTTTCATCTAAAAAAGATTATGACGTTTTTTGAAAAAATTTTTTTCAAAAAACG
>BLMC01000178.1 GCA_011959805.1 Lachnospiraceae bacterium
CAACCTCTGATTTTCGCAGGTTCATAAACTCATCTCCCATATATACATTGTTTTTTGCATCTTTCTTAGCCAATTCAACAATTTTTTCTTTTAACGAATCTGTTAATTGCCACTTGTTCTTTTCAGAAGTTTTTTAACACTACTGCTAGAACTGCCCGACACTTTTATCGCATTGATAGTATTTGATATATCCAT
Source organism: Lachnospiraceae bacterium (assembly GCA_011959805.1). GTDB lineage: Bacteria > Bacillota > Clostridia > Lachnospirales > Lachnospiraceae > COE1. The sequence continues at coordinate 196 of BLMC01000178.1, forward strand.
CTCTATTACCTCACTTAAATAATTTTCTTTATAATACACCACTTTACAACTTTTAGATAAATAATGCCGTATGAGACACTTTGGTGTATAATAAGTTTGCGAACCAAAATACACGAAAGAAGTGATCTCATACGGCAATCTTATTATACAACGACAAACACATAATTGGCAGGCTTTTTCGATATTTTTCTGTTTATTTTTCCACTTCTACCACCCCTACGACTGAAAGTCTGTTTTTACTGATATTAGCCTTATTGGCGATGGAGTCTGCAGATTCCATACGCTCCCTGTACAGACACCTTTTATCAGGTATAACCACAAAATCTCTGAATGCTTTTTATTATGCCTGCTCTTATGCAAACCCTCAAGCTGATCCCAGCAGGTCTGAAATCACAGCCGACCTTCCTGTGCATAGATGACACCATGGTCTCAAAATTCGGGAAGAAATTTGAAGATGTGTCAAAGTTGTTCGATCATGCGGCGCATAATGGCTCCAATTACCTCAACGGGCACTGTTTTGTCAGCCTTATGCTCTGTGTGTTGGTATGGAGCCAGGACAGGGTCTCTTACCTTGCTGTCCCACTGGGTACCGTATGTGGCAGAAGAAAGAATCAAAGTTGGATCTTGCCTCGGCTATGGTACGCCAGGTAATGCCTGATTTTTCCTCACAAAAAAATGTCATCATCCTGTGTGACAGCTGGTATATAAAGCAGAACCTTGTGTCTGTCGTGGGTGAATATGAAAACCTTGATCTGATCGGAAATGCAAGGGCTGATTCCGTTATATACGATCTGGCGCCCCAGCCTACGGGCAGAAAGGGCAAACCTGCAAAGCATGGCTGTAGACTGTTGATAGACAGCGACTTTGTCCTTTCCATTGAAAAGGTGGGGGATTATTATATCGGATGCAGCCGTGTACTGACAAATATCTTCGGAGCACGTGAAGTCATGGCTTATGTGACTTGCACGGGAAAAGAAAACGACACAAGGAGGCTGTTTTCCTACACAGCTACAGGTATTTTGTGCCTGGCAGGAAAAAGCGCCGCTGAACCGGACAGGAAGAAGATGGATGCCGTATATCCCCTTGTTCCTGTATTCGTTCCGATGGAACATTGATGTAAGCTATAACGAACAGAAATCCTTCTGATCGTTATGTGCATATATGGTCCGCAGCGGAAGGGAATTAAAATGCTGGTGAACCTTATCAATATCAGTTACTGTGCTATGAAACTACTTCCCTATATGGAAGATACAATGTCACAATACAGGAGCAGGAGTGTACAGGAATTTCGGTTTGCCCTCAGTGAACAGATAAGGCGGCAGATATTTTATGCAAATTTGGTGCAGTACATCGAAACCCGGATAAAATCAACGGCTATTATCAAAGTCTTGCGAAAGCTATGTTTATAAGAGACACCTTAACCCAAAAGTTATAAAGTGGTGTAATACAAATGCCTTTACATTGAAAAAGAACCTCTATTTTGCGATAGCTCAATAGAGGTTCTTTGACAGTCTGAGGCTGGAAAACCAGCCCTTTAATATTTTCACGCAATGAACATAAGCCCATACATCATCATACATAAACATAAGCTAATTATGCTAAATCTATTCGTTTTATAATTTGAATTTTGGGGATTCCATTTCCTAATTTGACTATTTTCAAATAAAAAACCAATTGTTGCAGCCATTAAACCTAAAAGGAATATTCCACATACTTTCATTGCAGGCATTGCGTTATTCTCAATACCTTTTACATCGAATATCATACCTATTATTCCTATTCCTATACATAATAACAAAATATATATCATAGTTAGCGGAATACTACGTTTTGCACGTTTCTTATCATCTTCTCTAAGATATATCTTATCTATCATTTTATAGTTGTTCATCACTATATTTACCACAAAACTCAATAAATACATAACAATTAATATACCATTGAACCATTTCATTTTTGAATTCATACTATTTATAACACAAAGCAGAAAAACATATACGGTAGACAGGATTCCAATATGCAAATCAATCTGTATTAACAGTTTCTTCACTTCATAAATGTTGTACTCTTTCTTGTCATCAAATCCTGCAATCCCATTAAAAGAATTATTTTTTATTGCATTAGCAAAGTAAACATGTAGGAATAACTGTACTGGAATGCATAAAATAAAGACACAAATAAAGATTTCAATGCTAAATATGTTCATTAAGGCGCTGTTTATTATATATGCCAATATACATAAAACAGATATTCCTATAAAAATACTCGGCATTTTCCCAATAGATAGTTCTACCCGATTTGTTGATCTTTCATCTTCTTCATCGCCTAATAACCCCTCAACATCAACCTCAAATAATTGCGATAACTTAATTAAGTTTTCAGAACTCGGCTTGGAAATATTAGATTCCCATTTGGTCACAGCTTGACGGCTAACCCCCAAATATTCAGAAACTTTTTCCTGCGATAATCCTTTTTTTTCCGATAGTACATAAGATTTTCAGCTAATTGATTTTCTTTCATGTCTTTAACCTCCGTTTGTTTTTGGGCAGTATCAAGATTAATACTCCAAAATTGCCTCAACCCCTGTAAAATCAAAGGATTTAGCCTCTTGGTGTCTTTCCCCCTTTTTTCATAAACCGTTTGACACTACCTGTTTTTGGTAATATCAATATACCAACTTATATAGTTGCCTTCCACCAACTATATGGCAACTTTGGGTTGCAACATCATCTTTTTAATATATACTCAATGATTTACCTTATTTACATATTCATCACAACAACCAAAAACTCTTCCTTTGCTTATTTTTTCCTGCTATTTCATATGATTTTGTTATTCTATAAACATTTACAATTCTTCGCATATTGTCATCATGAAAATAAATATCTTATTTCATCTACTTTGTTATAACATAACTTATAGTTTATATTACTACTAATTTTCACAAAGAATTCCGTTATTTACTTTTTATAAGTTTTCCATCTTTAAGTACATAAACTTCATTGAGCATTGTTATAGTTGTTTCTTTATGGGTAATGATAATCACAACAGCATTATACATCTTTGCATATTTATCAAATACATCCACTACCAGCTTATCATATTTTATATTTAATGATGAAGTAGGTTCATCTAGTATTACTATCTTGGGCTTACGCAGTAACACTCTCGCCATGGCAAGTCTTTGCATTTCACCAACAGACATCATTATCCCATCTTTTCCAACGACAGTTTCTAACCCATCTGGCATTTTTTTAGCATGGAAATCATACCCGTATTTCTCAATACATCCGCCATATATTCTTCATCTAGCTCACCATCAAACCCAACCATCAAATTTTCCTTTATTGTTCCACTAAAAACAAATGGTATTTGAGACATATATGAAACATTATGCTTATATTCCTCATGTTTAATTGCTGCATAGTCCACGCCATCCAAGGTAATCTCACCCTTAGAAAACTTTAATAATCTCATTAGCAACTTTCCAAGTGTACTTTTTCCACACCCACTCTCACCTATAATCGCTACCATATGACCTGGAATAAACTCAGCGTTAATATCTTTTAAAACCTCTATTTCTGGAAAATATGAAAATGAAACATGGGATAATCTCAACGATTATTCACAATTAAAAGTCTTATGCCCACCATAGCCACATACATCATATTCCTTGTAGAACTCTATATATCTATCATATGATACTTCTCCATAGGCTGTCATTCGTATCTTTGTATATATACTTCTTTCAATAAACTCCTCCAGCTTTTCAATACTTTCTCCTAAGAAAATCGGATCACGGTTACACATAAGCACCTTGATTACCGCACTTTTTGTAATCTGATTAGGAATTGCGAACATGCAAATCTTTACAATCTTATTACCCTCCTTCTCAGCAGCAAACATGACCGTTCCATCAAACATTGTCTTACGTAGGAGCGTATCATCTGAAAGAAACATTTTATTCATTTCAAAATCACAGTAAAAATCTTCTCCCTCTCTATAATATTCCTCTTTTCAAAATTAATAATTTCCTTAGTGTTAGACTCATCTAAAATATTTATATTGCTTATAATTTCCCCCTATACTTCGTTTATTAATTTAATAAATTTTTCATCTATGTCTTTAAGATCTTTATCATCCAAAATATCAAACACAAAGTCTCTACCTGTAAATATAGCAGGCATATTTTGATTATTTTCAGACACATCCATCTTTTCAGCCGACACTATTCCGTCTGTAAGAGCCTCCAAAAAATCAAACTCTTTCCAAGCATTAAGTAATCCTCCGTCAAGATACTCCTGCACTGTATGACGGTAACCATTCATAACTTTCTTTTGTGGCGCCATCTAAACTAATTTGTATAAAAGACATGCCTGCATCCCTTAATCGCTTTGCAATATCAGGAGTCATAAGATAACCATTTGATACCATATTTACACTAACAGAACTATTAGTTTTTCTAATTTCTTGCGCTGCTTTACATATAGTATCTACACGTAATAATGTTTCACCGCCACAAAAGCAAAGTGTATCAACACACAAATCTGCAATCTGCTTTGCTACATCAATAATTTTTTCATCTGTCATTTCCTCTCTTTGAATAGAATGCTCTCCACTAGAGTTGAAACAATGACGGCATCTGAAATTGCATTTATATGTAACATCCAACGATACTGACTTTAACAATTCATTTCCCATTTTAAATAGAACCTCCTCTTCTAAAGTGTATTATTTTGATAAAATTTATTTGAATTTTATAATAACTTCAATAATGCTCTTGACCCATCATTTCAATAAGTTCTTTTTCCAACTGTCTGTCAATATTTTGTACTTTGCCAGTATTCGTAAAGACTCCAACATGATTTTCTTTATAACTTAAATACTCTGCAAAAACCTCAATAACAATAATATTCCAAAAAATGACATAAAATTTATACCATGTAAGTTTTACGACCTCAAACTTCGCACATAAATT
>BLMC01000179.1 GCA_011959805.1 Lachnospiraceae bacterium
GCGGTGCCGCAAGCCCAATCTTTTCTAATTCCTGATAATGTTTGAATACCGCTTTTGGCATATCATCAAATAAAACACTTCCTCGATTCATTACAATAATTCGGTCCACATATTTTGCCACATCATCCATACTGTGTGACACTAGAAGAACAGTAATCCCTGTTTCTTCCTTCAACTTTAAAATTTGGTCAAGAATTTCATCGCGCCCTTTTGGGTCGAGTCCAGCAGTCGGTTCATCGAGTATCAAAACTTCTGGTTTCATGGCAAGAACACCTGCAATTGCAACTCGCCTTTTTTGCCCGCCCGACAAATCAAAAGGCGACTGATAAAAATATTCATCTGCAAGCCCTACTAATTTCAACGCCTCATATGCGCGCAGTTCAATTTCTTTTTTTGTCAACCCAAGATTTTTTGGTCCAAAACAGACATCCGAAAATACATCTGTCTCAAAAAGTTGATGCTCTGGATATTGAAAAACAAGACCTACTTTACTTCGCAGCATTTTTTTGTCAAAATCTTCATCATCAATATCTTGCCCGTTAAAATAAATATTTCCTGAAGTCGCACGCATCAAACCATTCAAATGTTGCACTAATGTCGATTTTCCAGACCCAGTATGACCAATCAACCCAATAAATTGCCCATCTGGTATCACAAAGCTAATACTATCTAACGCTTTTACCGCCATAGTAGTATCCGCTCCATATATATGACTCACTTTATCCAATATGATCGACATATCTATCCGCCCTTTCTGTTAACTCTAGCACTCCATCCCGCTAAAAATTAGATCAAATACTTGTGATATATCGGTCGAGTGCTTCTCTAAACTCCTGTTTTGTGAGCACTCCTTTGGGCATGGGAATCCCTTCCTTTGCAAGTTCATGGGCAAGCAATGTTACCTGTGGCACATCGAGACGAAGTTCCTTTAGCCGTTCCACTTTTGAAAATACTTCTCGTGGTGTTCCCTGAAGTGTCACTTGACCTTTATCCATAACATAAACGTGATCAGCGTAAATTACTTCCTCCATATAATGTGTAATCAAAATTACAGTGATTTGTTCCACATCATTCAATGCCCGAACTGCACGAATAACCTCCTTGCGTCCCATTGGGTCCAACATCGCTGTAGGCTCATCAAGCACAATACATTTTGGATGCATTGCAATTACACCTGCTATAGAAACTCTTTGCTTCTGTCCACCAGAAAGCTTATTGGGCGAAAACTTGCGAAAAGAATACATTCCAACCGCCTTAAGACTTTCCTCAACGCGCTCCCATATCTCCTGTGTAGGCACTCCCATATTCTCAGGACCAAATCCCACATCCTCCTCGACAATCTGACCGATAATCTGATTGTCAGGATTTTGGAAAACCATTCCTGCTGTCTGCCGAATGTCCCATACATGTTGTTCATCTTTGGTATTCTTTCCATCTACCCAGACTGTTCCTTCTGTAGGGTATAGAATCGCATTTAGGTGCTTTGCCAGCGTCGATTTACCAGAGCCATTATGTCCTAATACAGCTACAAAATCCCCCTGTTTTATATCAAGGTTTACATCGTCTACCGCGGTGGTTATCCCCTCCACATTGCCTTCCTCGTCACGCCGTATATATTCATATATCAGATTTTTAACCTTGATTAAACTCATGCTCACCCCTCCTACAGTATTTTAAAGCCTGTGCAAAATTTTAGAATTGGTCTGTCTGTGTTCTATCAGGATTTAAAATGTTTTTCCTATTCTCTTGCTGTAATTGCTGTTGCATAAATGCCTGATTCAGTTTTCTGCGCTGCAATACCTCTTTATGCTCCTTATCTAATGCGATTTGTCGTTTTATTGTCTCCGCCAACCAAATCGCACGTATCTTTTCAAGAATTTCCTCCTCTGTGCTCTTAGAAGTCCCTGTCATTTGGTCCGTATACTCTTTTCCATACAGTTGTGTTTGTTGTTGACGTTTTTTTGTGTTCTTATACTCCTCTTCCCATTTCTGGATTTTTTCTCGGTCTTTTTCTTTTTCTTTCTGTTTTTTGTAACTGGCTTTTGCTGCAGCTGTACTTGCATAAACTTTAGCTGGTCTAGCATTCATTGGAGTTCTACTTGTCTGTCCAGTTTCGCCAGTTCCCATTGCTCCCGCATAATAAGCGCTATTGTACTGCCAAGCATTTGCACCATACATAGTTTTACTTCCTGCACTGCCAAAAGGATAGTACCCAGAGTTAATGGTAGTAGCTGTCTCAGTTGATAAACTACCACCTGGATGATTTAATAAATACTCATATGCTTTCTGTATTTTAATATAGTATTCTTTGGTATCTGTATCTGGGTTCATATCTGGATGATATAATTTCGCCTTATAGCGATATGCTCTTTTAATCTGTTCCTGCGAAGCATTTTCGCCAATTCCCAGATAATAGCACGCCTCTCTTCTTGTCATATTTCCATATTTATCCATAATCCCTATACCCTCTCGCACCCAATAGAATTCCTGTATGCAGACTGCTATATATGGCAGATGATCATTCAGAAATATGGGTATTTTCTGTCTAAATTACAATTCCTATACTTCTGAATGATTACCAATTTTGTGATAAATTATGCCAAAAACGCTCCCAAAAGATGGGAGCGCCAATAATACAATTTTCTCTTATACAAACTCAAGTACCACCTGCATAGCACCATCACCTTTACGTTGTCCAATCTTGACAATTCTTGTATATCCGCCTTTACGTCCAACATATTTTGGTGCAATCTCGTCAAATAATTTTGCTACAAGATCAAGTTCCTTTGTATTTCTCTTTTTGCCGGCATTCTTAACCGGAACTTCCTTAACTGTATATAACACTTTAAGCATCTGTCTTCTAACATGAAGTCTTGAAGGTAAATCCTTCTTAATCTCTTTCTCAACTTCATCATAGACTGTGACTTTCTTGCCATTCTTCTCTTCTTTTACTCTCTTGCCATCTTTATCTTTTCTGGGAACCTTCGCGGTAACTTTAACCATCTCAAAGTTATCTTTTTCCTTTACAGCCATCGCAACAAGTCCCTCTACAATCTTCTGGACTTCTTTTGCTCTTGCTTCTGTCGTGATGATTCTACCTTCCTTGTTGGCAATTAAAGCCGTAACCTGCCCTCTTAATAAGGCCTTTCTCTGATCTGATGTTCTTCCTAATTTTCTATAACCTGCCATATTAGGCTCCTTTCATTGTGAGGACATATCGCCTATTATTAATCAAAACCGATTATGTAGGCTACCCTCCTTGGTGGAACAAATGACAACGCCCTTTGGTCTTATTTATCAAATGTTAAATTAAATCATTTCCATCTTTGAGTACAGATACGAACTCTTTGGAATTACCGTATCTGCATATTATTAAACTTATGCTTTTCACTAAAATTCAATCTTCTATAGGATTTAGCTGTAAGCCCAATTCTTTTAATTTTGCTAATACCTCATCTAATGATTTGCGTCCTAAGTTGCGCACCTTCATCATGTCTTCTGAAGTACGGTTTGTCAACTCCTCAACAGTATTGATACCTGCCCTCTTCAGACAATTGTAAGAACGAACGGATAACTCTAACTCATCAATACTCATTTCAAGTACTTTTTCCTTTTCATCATCCTCTTTCTCAATCATAACTTCTGCGTTCTTTGCATTCTCGGAAAGATTAATGAAAAGCTTTAAATGCTCACTTAGTACCTTGGCCGCCAGACTGACTGCCTCATCAGGAGCGAGTGTTGCATCCGTATAAACATCTAAGGACAATTTATCATAATCTGTAATCTGACCTACACGGGTATTCTCCACAGTAACATTTACTCTTTCTACAGGAGTATAAATGGAATCCACTGCTATCACACCAATTGGCAGATCCTCACTCTTATTTTTGTCTGCACTAATATAGCCTCTGCCCTTCGTAATAAGTATTTCCATGTAAAGCTTGCTGTCCTTACCGCCATTGAGAGTTGCAATGACCTGATCAGGATTCATAATCTCAATGTCTTGGTCTACTTGAATATCAGACGCTCTGACAACACCTTCACCTTCAAAATCAATAATTGCCTTTTTTACTTCATCCGTTTCGCAGTTGTTTTTGATCGCCAGACTCTTAAGGTTCATAACAATCTCAGTCACATCTTCCTTAACTCCAGGAATCGAACTAAACTCATGCAGAACACCATCAATCTTAACCTGGCTTACAGCTGCACCGGGTAGGGAGGCAAGCATGATCCTCCTGAGAGAATTGCCCAGTGTAATTCCGTATCCTCTCTCCAAAGGCTCCACGATAAACTTACCGTACCTTTTGTCTTCAGAGATTTCCGCCACTTCAATATTTGGACTGTCAAAATCAAATGCCAACACTGTAAATACCCTCCTTTTAATGGATGTGACATGTAACCTTCCCGCAAACTATCTATTGCGAAATTGCTACTGTATTAATAAGTGCAACAATAGAAAGTACACATATGCGCACTTCCTACTGTTAAATTCTTATTTTCTGCTTATAATTTCAATAAAGTCGAATTCTATTTCACTTGAACCATCTGTCAAACTACTATAAAAGCACAGTGCAACTTTTTATAGTACCCGTTATGCAGCATATGTTGGTTCGCGACTCATATTATATTATTTTACTTAGAATACAACTCGACGATAAGCATTTCATCTACAGGAACATCAATCACTTCTCTGGAAGGAAGCTCTTTAATCGTACCTTTAAAGCTTTCCTGATCAACATCCATCCACTCTGGAGCCAATCTGCCATTTGTTGACTCTGCAATATCCTTATATCTCTGTAATCCTCTGGATTTCTCTCGAATCTCAATCACATCGCCTACGCTAATCAAATAAGAAGGTATATTAACACACTTTCCATTTACAAGCACATGCTTATGACCAACAACTTGTCTGGCTTCTCTTCTTGTTCTGGCAAATCCCATACGGAAAATAACATTGTCAAGTCTTCTTTCAAGAAGAATCATCAAATTTTCACCGGTCATGCCTTTCATTCGGTCTGCTTTCTCATAGTAATTGCGGAAAGGTTTCTCAAGTACACCATAGATGAATTTTGCTTTCTGCTTCTCTCTCAATTGCAGTCCATACTCGCTCATCTTTTT
>BLMC01000180.1 GCA_011959805.1 Lachnospiraceae bacterium
AGAAAAATGGAGCGCTGCTCCATAGATGATCACTCATCTATTTTGCAACGCCCTCCTCTTTTGTGATAACAATCTGAATCAAATTGAAATTTTCACATTCTTAACATACCTGACTTTATTAACTGTCCTCTACGAGCAAAAACAGCACGCTTAAGTGGTTGCCCCAATTTCGCATGAAATCTGGGTAGTCCTGTTCTCCTTTCAAAACAGTCGATTTCCAAGATAAAATCCCTACTTTTACACAAAATAATTCATTTGTCCGCTAAGCCAAGCAGTGAATTTAAGAAGTTTTTCTTAAACAGAATAATTCACGTTTTAGAAATGTAAAAATTCTGTTATGACAGATTTTCCTTAACTTAACAACTCAAACATCTAATCAAATGACATTGCGTGCATAGGCAGATGTTTTTTACTATTCGATTATTCTGCCATTTTGTCAATATCTTTATCTGTTTCTGAATCCCGATCTTTTCGAATGGACGCATCACTGGTATCCACAAGGCTTCCGTCCTCTGCATTCAGATCGATGCCATAGGCATAAGTAGAAATATCATCCTCTGTCTGATAACTCACATGATAAATGAAAAGTCCCGTCTTTGGCTCATCCAAAAATACATATGCTTTCATCCCTTCTGCCGACAGACCAAACTCCGTCTGCAAATATACTTCTGCTGCCTGTAGCGCTTCTTTTTCGGAAATCCAGCCTTCTTTCTGCACCTTTGCTTTCAGATTTTCTTCTTTCTCTTCCCATTCTTTTCTCGCTTCCTGCGCGGCTGTTCCCTGAGAAACAGCATAATCCCTCGTATAATTAAAATCTATGATCTGCAGCAGCTCTTCATCCGTCAGCGTACGGTCAGGAAGGTAAAGAAAACCAGTATCTGGATCGTATCTGAGCAAATCATCTGGTATCTGTCCAACACTGTCTGTAAAAGTGATCGTCTGCTGCGGAAATCTTCCGTTCTGATAGGCTTCCTGCAGCTGCTGCATGCGTTTTATCTCCTCTTTCGAATATTCTCTGGAAAAACTATCTGTATTGTTCTGGCTCTGCACCATCTGATTAACTGCTTCCAGCTCCTGCTTTGGCATATTCTCCAAACGCTCTTTTACAAAATACCGGAGTCCCGCCTGACTAGGGATAACTGCTCCTGCGATCAATATAAAAGCGGCAGCTGCCGCAGATGCCCGATGTAATCTTTTTTTTCCAAACGCTCTGCGATCCGTCTGTCTTTTTACCTTCATGATTATTTCCTTTTGCATTTCTTCTTTTATATGTATCTGGTCCATAGTTTCTTTTAATTTCAGTCTGTTCATCTGCAACATTCCTCCTTCCAAACTACCCGCAGCTGTTCCCTTCCCCGCTGCATCCTCTTTTTGACTGCCTGTACTGAAATACCAAGTATAGCAGCAATTTCCTTCATCTGATATCCTTCCACATAATAAAGATAAATAACAGTCCTCTGCCTAACAGGCAGCTCGAAAAGCTCTGTCAGTGTCTCCTGCTGTTTCTGTTCCATGACCAGACTTTCTGCAAGCAAATCGATGGGAACCTGCGGGTGACGGAATCTAAATCTCAGCACGTCTTTACAGTGATTTGCTGCTACTCTGATGAGCCATGCTTTTTCGTGTTCTGTATCCGTGAAAACCGGCGCCTTTTCCAGATATCTGCAAAATGTTTCCTGAAGCACATCCTGGGCATCCTGCTCATTGCACAGCATTACAATACAGATCTTATAGAGCATATCGCTGTATGTCCTTACCGCTTTCTCCAAGTTCATATCTCTCACCTCCTCTTCACTTATAACACGCACAAGGACGTCAAAAGGTGACTTCTCAGTCAAATATTTTTTGCAGCAGTTGAATATTGACAATTCGCACTTTGCAATAAAGTTATTTACATTTCAAACTGTTTTTATTTAAACACGACTTTACAACTTTATAGATGATACCCTTGCCGTTGGATTCGCTGTTTCAAGGCATTTATTATGGCATTTTATATTTGTTTTGACTTTTTTCACGAAAATGTTAAATACCTGTGGCCGGATTTGTTCGCTGAGGGCAAACCTAAATTTCTGCACACCTTCCTTAAAAACCAAACTCAGACAGAGATGGGAATTACAATATCTCTGCCTGAAAAGAAATCAACAAATTAGTGTTTTAACTAAATGACATTGTATGGTGTGGGCTGAGTTATATTATAGTAAAGAATTGACACAAAAGGAACTGGAAGATTTTGAAAAAAGATAATAAATACAGAAAATAATACAATTACATATAAAGAGATAGGTGAATTGTCCAAAAGAGTGGTTTATCCAGTATATAGCGAAAGTTTAGATATTACGGTTATATTTCAGGATATTGTTGATAAAAACAACAATAAAGTGAGGTATACAAATATTGTTGGATTTTATTATGGAAAACCTGTCATAAATTTGATTGAGAAATATGAAGGAAAATTACAAGTAGCTTTTGATTAAGAGAGGTTTATATGATGCAAAGTTTAGGATTATTTTCACAATCAGCAGTAGAGCAAGTGGCAGTCGGAAACGAATACATAGAGTATTTAGAAGGTTGCTTATTGGACAATTTTATTTTTTGGAACAGTCGGACACAGCAATATTTCTTGTGTTTGGTTCATTTCTTGACAACATGGACAGATTGTTATGAAGTGTTTGTGGAGATGAAAAATATAAAGATCATGCATTAAAAGGAGATTGGGATGGATTTAGAGAATGTCACATACAACCAGATTGGTTATTGATATATCTTGTAGAAGATGATAGTATGAAAGAAAATAACAAAAAAGATTTTATAAAATAGATTCGTGAAGTAATTAACCCGCAAGCGACACCTAATGGAAATTCAGTAGCGTTGAATGATTATTCAAAAGATGGAATGACTGAATATTCATATCCAAAAGAATTTATTGTAAATGGAGATAATTATTATTGGAATGTATCAACGGCACATACAAAAAATAGACATTTTGCAGCACATTATGAATTGTGGTTTACAGGAAGTGCTTTTAAATGTTCAAAAAGAATTACAATTCGGAGAAGAATGAAACAGAAAAAATTTTAGCTTTTGTTATAGAGGAAAATAGTAAGATAAAATGTAATGCAGAAGATGGAAGTTGTAAACTTCTTGGATTATTTGGCAATAAAGCTGAAGCTGATAAAGCATCAGGAAAAATATAGAACTCTTGACTCTTATAATGGATTTAAAGGACATTATATAAAATATTTTCTTTTACCAGAAGAAGGAGAAATAGTAAATGTTGAAGTTACAAATTATGGATGAATTGTTGCTTTTATGAGGAGGATAGAATGAGCAGAAGTTATAAACATGTTCCATGTTGCAAGGATCATACCAGGGGAATGAAAAAATGTGCAAATAGGTATGTACGGAGAAATTATTTGGTGGTTTCCTCTGGAAAGGCATATAAAAAGCTGTTTTGTTCTTGGAATATTTGTGACTATAAATTTTTAAAATCCTTTTCTTCTTTCAAGAAAGAGGATTCTAAATATAATCGTAGGAAATATTCAGATAAAGAATTATATAGGATGTGGTACAAATATTATAAAATGAAATAAGGTTAATTGCTATTTTATAACATAAATATTGAATTAACATCATATACTAAAGTGTACATTGTTGACATTATGTACACTTTTTTGTTATAATGGAGGTATTAAAGGAGATGATAGATATGTTGGTGGAACAGGCTACAACTGTAAGAAAAGAGTGGAGTGCTGTTTGTGATAGTGTTATTCATGAAAAACCTAAGTTTATTAAGAGAACAAGAGATAAGATGTGGTTTTCAAATTTGGAAACAATCTCTGAAATATTAGAAGTATATCATTTTACTACTCTGAAATATATTGAAGATGATAACACTGTTACATTATCACTTAATGAAATTGACCTTATAGAAAATGGCAGAGACGAACAGGAAGCTCGTTTGAATATGGGAAAAGCTATATTAGATTATGCTTTAGAGTATTATAATGAATACCAAATGTATTCTCGTAGTCCTAATAGAAAGAAGCATATCCCTTATATCTTTAAAGCATTGATTATAGATGATCCAGAAAAGATAGGAGATATGTTACAATGCCAAAATGGAAAGAATTAAAGAGATTTTGTGATAGGGATGGATGGGAGTTGTATAAAGATACCGATCATTATTTCTATCGGAAAATGGAGGATGATGGCAATATTAAATTGACAAAAGTTTCAAAAGGCTCAGGAGAAATTCGTCCTCATATGTGGAGAGAAATATTGAAGAAACAATTACAAGTTACGCAGGAATATTTTAACAGTAAAATATAATTGTATTTAAAAAAGTAGTAGTTTTATTTGGAGAAGTGTAAGTATTTTATGTGATGTCGGAATGAATGTTTAGTTTTATTGAAACGGAAAGTATACTGATGAGTAAAGTTGTAAGCGTAGTAAGAATCGTTTTTGTTATGGCTCAAACGATATTTAGCTTATGGTCTATTCTTGAAACAAAAACGAAAAAAGTAAGAACTGAGGAGAAAGAAGATAGAAAACAAGAAGATTTCAAAAAGGATAAGAAAAATGTTATTATTAGTATTACATTGATTATTTTAGGAAGTAGTTTCCAAATAGCAGGATTATTTATATAGACTTGAAAGTGAAATTTCAAGCCAGATCAAAAAAATGAAATAACTATTTTGTGGAGAGAGGACTGAAATAAAAATCAGTCCTCTTTTAATAGATATATTTGTTATTCTGTTTCAAGGAGGAATGGAATTTTAATGACGAGGAGTATTATTATGCAGTAGGCCAGTTGGTTTATTATTTTCTGTCAAAATCCAAATCTGCTAAGAAACCACTTTCAATGGCAAATCAGTTCTTGAATGCAGACAATGATAAGCTTATTAAAGACAAAATTTGTCAGATGTTTAAGCGTTATAACCATGCGATCGATTTGGAGAAAGACAGCAGAGCAAAAAATGTGATTCATCATGTTTTAATGTATGAACCAGAATGTAAAAAAGTAATGCAGCGGGAATTGATTGCAGGATTGACAGCAGACAATGCATTTTATGTAAAAAAAGAAGAATAGTGTGAAAAATAGTTCTAAGGCAGC
>BLMC01000181.1 GCA_011959805.1 Lachnospiraceae bacterium
TCGACCTCCTGTACAAGTTCCAATGCTTTTAATGAAGATTTGGCTTTGTTTAGGCATTCTTCAAATTCTTTTTCGGGCACCGAGTCCGCCACAATTCCGGCTCCGCTTCTCACAAATACCTTACCGTTCTTTTTATAGGCAATGCGGATGGCAATGCAGGTATCCATATTTCCCGTGAAGTCGATATAGCCAATGGCGCCGCCGTAGATGCCGCGCTTGTTGTTTTCAAGTTCTTCGATGAGCTGGCAAGCTCTGATCTTCGGCGCACCGGAAAGCGTACCGGCAGGCAATACCGCTTCAATGGCATCCAGCGCATCGTGATTCTCGCTGATCTCGCCCCGCACCGTAGAACCAATGTGCATAACATGGGAGAAGCGTTCAATGGAATGGAGCTTTTCGACCTTTACCGTACCGAACTTGCTGATTTTTCCGAGATCGTTTCGCCCTAAATCGACCAGCATATTGTGCTCGGCAAGTTCTTTTTTGTCAGCAAGCAGCTCCGCTTCGAGCGCTTTGTCTTCTTCCTCGGTCTTTCCTCTCGGTCTGGTTCCTGCAAGGGGGAAGGTATGCAGTACACCGTTTTCCAGCTTTACGAGCGTTTCGGGCGATGCCCCTGCAACCTCAACATCCGTTCCGGAGAAATAGAACATATACGGGGATGGATTGATGGTTCGGAGCACACGGTAGGTGTTGAGCAGGCTGCCCTCAAACGGTGCGCTCAGCCGGTTAGACAGCACGATCTGGAAAACATCTCCCTCACGGATATGGTACTTTGCTTTTTCTACCATTCGGCAAAACTTCTCTTTGTCAAATAGCGGCGTAACTTCGCCAAGCAGCTTGCCGCCGGGATCGTTTTTCTTTTCACCGTGGCGGAGAAGGTTTGCAAGCTGACGGAGTTCCATAACTGCTTTGTTGTAACAAACCTCTACGTCATCCAGCGGCATATTTACTATGAGAATGATTTTCTGTCTCAAATTATCGAATGCGATAACTTTATCAAAGAGCATCAGGTCAACATCCTTAAAATCTTCGGTATCTTCCACATCACATTTGACGGTCGGCTCACTATAGGTTAGATAATCGTAGGAAAAATATCCCACAAATCCGCCCGTGAAGGAAGGCAGATAATCGAAACGTGGACTTTTATAATCGGCAAGGATCTGACGGAGATAATTGGAGGGGTTATCTGTCCTAACACTGAGATTGCCGATCTTCATTTCGCTATCCATGCAGGTGATCTCCATTTTGGGGTCAAATCCCAGGAACGTATTGCGCCCCCAGGTTTCGTTTGCCTGAGCGGATTCCAGCATATAGCAATGCGTGGATACATTTTTCAGTATCTTCATCGTTTCAATAGGTGTGGTGAAGTCGGACAACATCTCGCAGCTGACCGGCAGCACATTGTATTTGCCGGTGTTTGCAATTTTCTTGACTTCACTGAGCGTGGGTGAAAATTTCATAACATTACCTCCTGTAAAAATTAAAAACTCCTTTGACTTTTTACTGTCAAAGGAGTTTCATAAAACAAAAATACCCTTGACAGAAATATACATTCTGTCAAGGACGAATAATACAAACACTATCCGCGGTGCCACCTTGATTCATAGGAATGACCCTATGCGCTTAGCAGGATACCAACATATCCCCGGCAAATGACGTCTGCCTACAACGTCGCAGAATACTTTGTGAAAACCACATTTGACTGCGCCCTCAGCGGTCCATTTGACAACTTGTTTCTTGCCTGTTTCTCAGCATCGCAGGCTCTCTGTAAAGGCATCATTGCCGTTATCTCCGCTTCAACGGTTTACTTTATCAAATTACTTAGCAAGTGTATCACGAGCATCTTTGATTGTCAAGAGAAAAAATACAGTTATTTTACCTCTTGTATGTTTACTTCTTAATGCGACAGACCCATCTCTTCAAGTAATTTCTGCTATCAGTCAGCCCTGCCTGCGGAAACGGCAGACCGCCGCATATGGCAGTAGTCCATGGCGACGGTCTTTTTTAGATATAGTATCTTAAATGGTCAGTTACAATCCGCAGTTCCTCTACCACATAGTCGCATACTATGATCTGGTGACTGTCGGTCATCCTTTTGGTAAGCTCCCTCGTCTGCGTGGATGGAAAGAAAATCATGGAAACAAAAATGTTTGTATCAAGCATTACCCGCAAACTAATACCCCCTTACTTCCCTGCGGATTTCTTTCATGTAGTCCTGCATTTCTTCTTCGGTTGCAAAAACTGCTTTTTCGGCCTCTCCGACAAAAGCCTCCTCGACTCTCTTAAATGCGAGCATTGCCGAATTTTCAAAGTAAAACCTTCCATTTTCTTCCAAAATTACAATCTTATCCCCTGCTTTTAAGTTCAGCTTGGTTCTTACGGATACAGGAATGGTAATCTGCCCCTTACTGGATATCTTGGCTACTTCCATTTTTCATCATCCTTTCCATATATTGTCTTGGTTTTCTTTACTTTCTTTACATTCTATTATATGCAATAGAGAATATAAAATCAATCCTTTTAATAAAAATTCGTAAAAGAAACATCCTAACTTTTAATTTTAGTTCGGAATAGTTTGATGCTGGCTGTCCATCTCTTATTTTCGATTGCCTGCTTCTTTACCGTACATGAACATTTCCATACCTCTACATTTTTGCTGTTATCACAATAAATAGTATTGTAACAACAAATAGAAAGTATATGAAATTGTTAGTTCTAATGCATATAATTCCGGCTCGTTTTTACACCCATAAGCCGCACCTGCTTTTCAACAGACTCCACATTCTGCACCAACTGCTCTATTGTGCCTGTGCGGTTTTCCAGCTTGATTTCTGGCTGTATCAGTTCCTTTGGGTATTCCTGCCGTGTATTTATGAAGTGTCAGCAGCCATGTTGAAGCAGTGCGGTTATCATCTTGGCTCTGCCATAGATGATAACCCTCTAGCAGTATTGGCAAGCCAATACTGCGGGGCTCTCCGAGGGTATCCAGCGAAATGTGCTTTCAGCATATTGGAAACAATCTTCCGGCTGTTTTATGCTTGTTTTTCCAACAATCCTTTTATTTCTGCCCTGGTCCTATGTCAAGAAAAAGTACAAGTTAAACATGAACTCTATCTTAAATATTCTTAATTATGCCGCTTCAATTTCGAGTTTCCTCAATTCTTTCCAGTAATTTTTCTCATGTTTGTTCGGCGATTCGTAATTACAATGACTATGAATCCTTACCGTGTTATAAAATGTTTCGATATATTCAAATACAAGCTTATATGCATGCTTATAATCCTTTATTTTAATCCTGCTAATCCATTCTCTTTTTAATAATGAGTGAAATGATTCTATGCACGCATTATCCCATGGATATCCCTTTTTTGAATAGCTTCGTGTCATTCCCTCTGTAGCATCAATATAATCTACAGATGTATATTGGCATCCCCGATCCGAATGCATTATCAACGGGCTGGTTACATGACAGTTTTTCTTAGCTTTTTCCACTGCCTTGATTATCCATTTTACCTCCAGAGTCCTGCTTAGCTCCCATGCTATGATTTTTCTTGAATATAAATCCATTATGCTTGTCAGATAGACAAAACCATCAAAAGTCCATATATATGTAATATCTGAGCACCATACCGCATCCGGTGTATCCGGGTTAAACTGCTTTTTTAATATATTTTTGTATGTTTCACTGAAATCCGGAGCAACGGTTGTTATGGTGTAAGGCTTTATCCATTGTGCTTTTAATCCCATTTCCCTCATGTAATTTCCAACTGTTTTTTCACTGATGGTTTCCCCGTTTTTATTGAGTATGGCTGTAATCTTTGGGGCTCCATAATTCTGATGCGATTCTCTACAGGGAAGTTACAGAGAAGAACAGGGTGCATTATAAGTATTACAATCTGCCAATGACAGAAGATACGCCGGAGGATTATACGGAAATCTCCTTTGTATGTCTGAGGGAAGATGGCTGTCTTGAACTTCCCGCCACCGTAGAAACAGCCTGCCGGACAGCGGCAAGAAAAGTGCCGGAGTTAGAAGGTTTCCACTTCCACACACTAAGACACACCTACACAACAAACCTGTTATCAAATGGGGCGCAGCCAAAAGACGTGCAGGAGCTTTTAGGACATTCGGACGTAAGCACTACAATGAATGTCTATGCGCACGCTACAAGGGAGGCTAAGCGGGATTCCGCTAAACTCTTGGATAAGGTTGTGGGAATGAGTTAAGTAATGAAAACTGAATAACAAAAACTTTCCCTTGTAACTTGCCAATAAGGGCAAAAACAAGTGAAAAGGATACATATTTTGAGGCTGGACATACCGCAAAGCCTTGAAAATAAAGGAAAGTTAAGACAGCTAGTAGATAAATCCCAATTTACCAACATAAAAATTCCAATTATTCTGTTAACCAACATTTTGCCGCTTCGCGGAATCTCAAATTCTAATGAAAAATACCTGCACTTTGCAATTCTCTTTCCTTGGTCTTGAGCATTCATGGTGTAATTGCTCCATGTTCTTTATTCTTAAAGTATTCGTCTACTCTATCATAATTTAACAAAAAATATAAAATATTATACAGTTCACTCTTTCCTCTATCTTCATAAAACAGAATTTTTCAATATAATTCCAATTCCTCTGAGCCATCAAAAGCTGGGTCAGCGACATACCCTTTCACACACCATTGTTTTATATACTGCGCAGCTCTTTGTTCTGCATATTTCGCATTTAGAACCTCGCCATTCTCATCAACCTCAAGGTTATTCATAAAAATTGCATATACGATTTCAAGCAAACTTGGGCTTTCCTTAAATTCATTAAAATAATCAATTCCCTCTAATAATGGATAACCAACGGTTCCATTTGCAATCCAATAGGAAAATCGTCTGACAGCCCCACTTACTGAATGGCTTAACTTCATAATGACCTCCAAAACTTGTAATTTAGCTATTATACTTTGTTATTAACTTGATACCAGGGTCAAAAGGTCAAGAAATCCGATGCAAGCTTGCTTGCAAGAGGA
>BLMC01000182.1 GCA_011959805.1 Lachnospiraceae bacterium
TTTGTCATTGTAAGCAAATGCATTGATTGTAAAATCTCTACGTTTTAAGTCCTCTATTAAATTTGCAGTGTAAATAACTTCCTTTGGGTGACGGCTATCCTCATATGTGCCATCAATTCGATACGTAGTTACCTCAAATCCTTCGTGTTCTAGCATCACTGTCACTGTACCATGTTGAATCCCTGTATCAATTGTACGATGAAACAGCTCCTTAACCTGTTGTGGTTTTGCGGAGGTTGTCACATCCCAGTCATCTGGCATTCTTCCAAGCAAGGAATCTCTAACGCATCCACCAACTGCATATGCCTCAAATCCTGCCATTTCCAATCGTGCTATAATTTTTTTCACCTTTTCAGGCAATTGTATCTGTTTCATTATTCTCCCCTCTTTTCCCGCGAGCAATAAGCGAAACGGCTGTAAAGCAGATATTTAACGAATGCCGCGAGGGTCTATCCCGCAGCTTGCTGTATTACAAATTCTACGCACTATCAACTTGCTGCAGATCTATTAACTTTCTGTGCATTAATTTTAAATCGAATTGTCTTTGTACCACCGTAACTTCCTACACCTTGTATCGTAACTTGCGCTGTTCCCTTTTTATCATTATTAAGATAAGTTTCCGGCAAAATCTCATAAGCATCCGTGGGTAACGTTTTCTTTCCAATTTTTACCACAAAATCTTCTTTGGATAAAATAACATTGCCACCATTGTAGTAAAACTTGCTCTTTATAGTAACTTTTGCTTTGGACAGGTCTTTGCCTGCCGCAAGGATTCGATAAGAAGCTGTTGTAGTAGTACCTTCGTAATTCCCCTTTCCAGTAATCTCAATTGTTACGATAGCGCCTGCCAACAATCGGTCTGCTTTCTTATTTAGCACAAAACCATCACACTTATAAACAATATTCTTGTCGTAGTCCTTTCCAGCGACAAGCTTATTGCCATTGATATCTTTTAAGACTGGGGTACTCACATACCCACCAACTTTTGTTGTTGCTACCTTGTCTGCAACAATAACTGTTGTGTCTGCCAAACTGCCTTTTCCCACAACAAATGGCCGTGTTGTCTTTGCTCGAAAATTCTTTTTTCCTGTAATTGTCACAGTGGCAAACGCACCAATTTTCTTATTGTTTCGATAACTAAGCACATAATCTGTACCTTCTTTTAATGTCTGTCCACCATAACTAACCTGAAGTTTTGGCTTTGCACCATTTTTCTCATAAGGTTGTATGTTGCCGTCTTTTACAAATGCAATTGATACAGCGGCATCATCAATGGAACGCGATGTAATACGAAACGATTTGGTTGTTGTGCCAT
This sequence comes from Lachnospiraceae bacterium, assembly GCA_011959805.1. GTDB lineage: Bacteria > Bacillota > Clostridia > Lachnospirales > Lachnospiraceae > COE1. Next base: position 1,316 of record BLMC01000182.1, read on the forward strand.
AGTAGGCATTCTTGCCAGAAATATTGATTTTGGCTGTTCCAACGCTCTCTGTACTGGTAATGGAATTAATTACATAATCCTTACCTTCTATTAAAAGACGTCCCTCTTTGTCCCGAATGATTGGTTTCACCGCATTGCCCGTGTAAATTACAGGTTCCGCTTTCAAAGCAGATACCTTCGTCCCTTGCACACGAAACGTTGTCACAAGCTCCCCAATATATTTTTCTCCTGTTCCATGAATAGTAACATATTGTATTCCAGCATCCGTATATTGAACCATATCAAATTCATAATCTTGATGTGGTATTAACACCTCTCCTTTATATTGGAGCGTAATCATATTTTCATTAATTATTGCCACGCCTTCTACAAGTTTCTGGTCTGGTATCTTTTTTGTTATTTTTACAGAGCGCATCGCAACAGATTTTGTATTGTCTGTGACTGTCAATGTTGTCTCCGTCGTCCCTGTAAAATTACCCTTTCCAGCCAGTATAACGCGATATTCGCCTTCCTTTGTGAATGCTTCTGGATAAGAAACGACAAAATCCTTGTTAGGAACCAATTTTGTGTTTTTCCAAAGCACTGTTGGTATTGGTTTTTGCTTCTGCTTCTCATTCAAAGAAATTGCCATTTTTTCTATTTTTATGACATTTGGCTGACTGATATCCACTGGATTTATAGAAAAAGTATGAATATAGTTTCCTTCATAATTTCCCTTTCCTGTCACAATCACTGTAGGCGCTTTTTTTGCATTTTCATCTGCGGCGTAAACATTGTTTTTATAACTTATTGTATAGTCCAGTCCCCGTCTAAGCGGTTCTAGTCCACTGTACACTGCCATCTGCTCAAACGTGACTGCATTGCCAGTATATGTTTGGGAATAATTTCCCCAATCTGCCCAGATTCCTTTCCATTTTCCATAGAGTGTGAGATTGCCAGTGCTGCCTTTTTCTATAGAAGTAATGCATTCCTGACCATTTGGCGCACGAAACCATCCTAAAAAAGTTAAATCTGGATTGTCATATTCTGGCGCTTTGAGTAAAACTGTCGGTGTCTCAATTGTATACACTTCTGGATTGAATGCCGCGTTGGTACAATAATGATATCCCAACACATAAGTAATCGTATAGGATATAGGGGCATAAATCGGTCGAACGATAAGATTCTCTTGGATATTCTGACAATTGTGATCCCAGCCCTGCAATTGATATCCTTCTGGCGCAAGAACCTCAGGCGGTTTTGCGCTCTCGCCTTCTATTATAATTTGCTTGGATAATACCCTATCATTGATATCCAAAAAAGAGACTTCATAATATCGCTCCCATCTGGCATAAAAAACACAGTCTCCTCCGCTTCCTTTCTCTATGCCAGTTACTTTCGTCTGATATGTTTCATCTGTATACCAACCTGCAAAAAGAAAATCTTCTCTTTCTGGCTCTTGAAATACAATATTCTCTGAAGTTATCTGATAGGTTGTGGGATTGTTTGTGCTGTTTACCCCACCATTTAAAATATAAGTAATCCGATACGTGTTTGGTTCCCACTTGGCATAAAATATCTGCGCTTCTACGCTACCTTTTTCAATTATTTGAACTTTATTTTGAAAGGTTTTTTCCAAATACCAACCCATAAAATGATAGTGCTCTCGCGTTGGCTCTTTCAATACAATATCATCCATCTCCACATGGTATTCTGTTGGATTCTCCGGGTGATTGCTGCCACCTTCCAATTCATATTGAATCTGATAAATTTTGGGGGTCCATCGCGCATAAAAAGTTTGGTCTCCTGTACTTCCCTTAGAAATCGCAGTGACAACTGTCTTGTACTCAGAATCTGCATACCAACCCACAAAATCATAACCAGCTCTTGTCGGTGGTTCCAACACAAAAGTATCTGTCTCCACATTATAACTTACTATATTTTTACTGCTGTTTATCCCTCCATTTAGCACATAGTCAATCTGATAAGCAATTTTCAGATAGACAGCCAGAACCGTTTCATCTTGAACAATATTAGAATACCTTCCTCTCCAGTAAGAAAATGTGTACCCTATGGGCGGAATTAGGCTGCTGTCAGGTGGTATCGCATATCCACCCGCCGCGACTATCTGGCTGTCAAAAACAGTTCCAAACTGGTCCTGAAATGTTACTGTGTACACCTCTCCTTCTGTCTGGTTGGAATCGTCAAGGAGATAGATTGTGCTCCTTTCTGACAATGTATAACTGGCTCTTTTTACATATTGAATCTTGTTATCACTTTTTGTAAAACCATAAATTTTATCTGTATCCTCCTTTGGCAACGCATAACGCACCTGCGCAATATATGGTAAAGCGCTGTCTAAATCAATATAAGAGATATTTCGGCTGGTATTATAATAGAGCCTGCTGCCATCTAGGGCAAGTCCAGAATACGGTGTATCAATTGTAAGCAACTGACTTGGCTCTGTGTCGATTTCCTTGTTCGTGTATTCTCTACTCTGTAACTCTTTTCCATTAGAAATATAATAGTAATTGTGTGTATTATTTCTATCATATACTAGCGGCGAGTAAACATCGCGCCAAAATGCATTGTCATATTTTGTTCCATCTGCCTGAATATCGACAATTCCGCTACCTTTTGTCACATACCAATCATAGTGCCTGCTGTGATTTACAGAACTTTTCTGAAATTCCTCGTCGGATTGAAGCAGATAGGAATGACGCACCAATCCATGTTTATCCCATGTTGGATCATTCCACGTTGCATCTAAGTGATACAAGTTACCGTCAATCGCGACAATATTCCATGCATGGTTCATAGTATCACTTGTCACAATATAACACTCTATGCCAAATTCATTCATTAGATATTTATATGCAAGTGCATACCCTTGACAAACTGCAATGCGATTTACCAACACTCCATATGCACTGTAGGACTCCTTTGGAATGGTATTGTTTGCAAGACGTTCTTTATCATACTCACAATTTAAAACAATATATTCGTGTACTGCAATGGCTTTTTGTAAGTCATCCATATCTTCTGTGACAACAGATTTTGCTTTTTGTACTGCCTCAAAAAATGCTGTGTCATCAATATTCTGAAAATATTGCGGCGAAATCTTGGTAATTAACTTTGAAGTTTTATTGTAAGATACTCCATAGCCTGTTCGCGCATAATATAAATCAGGGTGGTCATTCACCACTGCATAATAAATTCCTAAAAGTTGTTTTCTATCCTCTGTATTATCCCAATAAAATTCATACTCTTTAACCGGAATTGACGTTGCTCTTTCTTTTAGTGCAGTGTACATCTGTTCAGCCAAGACATCAATATCTCCTACAGAAAAAAGGCTGATTTCGGTTTCAAAACCTGCATCTTCATTTAGAACCCGATATCCACCTGCCTGAAATAGACAATCAGAATCCCCCTCCTCAAACGCTTCAACTTCGTTATCGTCTGTTTCCATCTCAGACTTTATTTCTGTTTCAAATTCTGTTTCTATCTGGGATTCTATTTCATTTTCCGTTTCTATCTGGGATTCTGTTTCATTCTGGTCTTTTGTTTCGTTTTCTATTTGCGATTCTGTTTTATTTTCTGTTTTTGTTTCGGGTTCCGTTTGGGTTTCTGTTTCTATTTGCGATTCTGTTTCATTTTC
>BLMC01000183.1 GCA_011959805.1 Lachnospiraceae bacterium
AAAGAACCTTGACAAATAAACAGTAATGCAACCCTGAAAATTCTAAAAAAAGAATTGTTCAGAGAACAAAACCTAAAAGTAAAAAAGCATCGAAAGATGCAACGGATTAAGAAATGGGAAATAAAGTTTTCCATTAGCCAGTTTAACTGGTGCAAGAATCAAACATTAAAACATGAGAGTTTGATCCTGGCTCAGGATGAACGCTAGCGACAGGCTTAACACATGCAAGTCGAACGGACTTATATTGAAACCTAGTGAAATATAAGTTAGTGGCGGACGGGTGAGTAACGCGTGGATAACCTGCCGTATACAGGGGGATAACACTTAGAAATAGGTGCTAATACCGCATAAGCGCACAGCTTCGCATGAAGCAGTGTGAAAAACTGAGGTGGTATACGATGGTTCCGCGTCTGATTAGCTAGTTGGTGGGGTAATGGCCTACCAAGGCGACGATCAGTAGCCGGCCTGAGAGGGTGAACGGCCACATTGGGACTGAGACACGGACCAGACTCCTACGGGAGGCAGCAGTGAGGAATATTGCACAATGGGGGAAACCCTGATGCAGCGACGCCGCGTGAGTGAAGAAGTATTTCGGTATGTAAAGCTCTATCAGCAGGGAAGAAAATGACGGTACCTGATTAAGAAGCCCCGGCTAACTCCGTGCCAGCAGCCGCGGTAATACGGAGGATGCGAGCGTTATCCGGATTTATTGGGTTTAAAGGGAGCGTAGACGGCAGCGCAAGTCTGAAGTGAAATGCCGGGGCTTAACCCCGGAACTGCTTTGGAAACTGAGCAGCTAGAGTGCAGGAGAGGTAAGTGGAATTCCTAGTGTAGCGGTGAAATGCGTAGATATTAGGAGGAACACCAGTGGCGAAGGCGGCTTACTGGACTGTAACTGACGTTGAGGCTCGAAAGCGTGGGTATCGAACAGGATTAGATACCCTGGTAGTCCACGCAGTAAACGATGATTACTAGGTGTTGGGGGACCAAGGTCCTTCGGTGCCGTCGCAAACGCAATAAGTAATCCACCTGGGGAGTACGTTCGCAAGAATGAAACTCAAAGGAATTGACGGGGGCCCGCACAAGCGGAGGAACATGTGGTTTAATTCGAAGCAACGCGAAGAACCTTACCTGGTCTTGACATCCCAATGACGAGTGAGTAAAGTCACTTTCCCTTCGGGGCAATGGAGACAGGTGCTGCATGGTTGTCGTCAGCTCGTGCCGTGAGGTGTCGGCTTAAGTGCCATAACGAGCGCAACCCCCATCTTCAGTTGCCATCAGGTACAGCTGGGCACTCTGGAGAGACTGCCCAGGAGAACTGGGAGGAAGGCGGGGATGACGTCAAATCATCATGCCCCTTATGATCAGGGCTACACACGTGCTACAATGGCGTAAACAGAGGGAAGCGAAATGGTAACATGAAGCAAATCCGAGAAATAACGTCTCAGTTCGGATTGTAGTCTGCAACCCGACTCCGTGAAGCTGGATTCGCTAGTAATCGCGCATCAGCATGGCGCGGTGAATACGTTCCCGGGCCTTGTACACACCGCCCGTCACACCATGGGAGTCGGAAATGCCCGAAGTCAGTGACCTAACCGAGAGGGAGGAGCTGCCGAAGGTGGAGCCGGTAACTGGGGTGAAGTCGTAACAAGGTAGCCGTACCGGAAGGTGCGGCTGGAACACCTCCTTTCTAAGGGAAGAAGTAAGGAGTTGCATTACTGTTGATTTGCCAAGCGAATCAAGCAAATCGAAAGAAACCGGTGGCGATACGATTAAGGGAAACACCCGTAACCATCTCGAACACGAAGGTTAAGCTTTAGTCGGCCGATGGTACTATATTGGAGACGATATGGGAGAGTAGGTGGCTGCCGGAACAAGAAAAAAGGGGGCGTAGCTCAGTTGGGAGAGCACCTGCCTTGCAAGCAGGGGGTCAAGAGTTCGAATCTCTCCGTCTCCATTGTGAAAAGTTATACTTTTCACTTTTGGATTTTTAAAGTGTTCCTTGAAAACCGAATACAGAAATTAATCTTAATATCAAAAAGTTAAGACATCCGAGGTAGCCAAACGATTTATTGTAGTAAGATACAAAAATCAGTTTTGGTTATAAAACAATTAAAAACAATACACAACATTTTAATCATACCTGACATACAACGCTATGTATGGAATAAGTGAGAGTGGCACATACAATAAGCGACATTCGCAGGCTTCGCCTGCTTCATGAATTTGCTACGCAAATGTCATTACGCTTATTGATATGTCCATAGGCGCACAAGTGCTTCTATGGACATACAAATAATCGTATGTCGCTTTCTCCGCTTAAAATCAGGTTAAGCAAACAAGAGCATAGGGTGGATGCCTTGGCACTGAGAGCCGAAGAAAGACGTGATAAGCTGCGATAAGCTGCGGCAAGGAGCAAATATCCTATAACCCGCAGATCTCTGAATGGGGAAACCCACATGAGCAAACCTCATGTACCATACAGTAAATCCATAGCTGTATGGAGGGAACCTGGTGAACTGAAACATCTAAGTAGCCAGAGGAAAAGAAAGAAAAAAAGGTGATATTCACCTATCGATATCCTAAGTAGCGGCGAGCGAAAGGGATAGAGCCTAAACCAGTGTGCGTGCACATTGGGGTTCGGACTGCAAAAAAATGATTTCTAACTGTTAACAGAACGGTCCTGGAAAGACCGGCCAGAGATGGTGAAAGCCCAGTAAGTGAAAACAGAAAGAACATAGCAGAATCCAGAGTACCACGAGACACGTGGAACCTTGTGGGAACAAGCGGGGACCACCCCGTAAGGCTAAATACTACTCAGTGACCGATAGCGCATAGTACTGTGAAGGAAAGGTGAAAAGAACCCCGGGAGGGGAGTGAAAGAGAACCTGAAACCCTGTGTTTACAAGCTGTGGAAGTATTATATAGGTACAACCGCGTACTTTTTGTAGAACGGTCCGGCGAGTTGCGTAGACTGGCAAGGTTAAGGATTAGAGATCTGGAGCCGAAGAGAAATCAAGTCTTAATAGGGCAAAGCCAAGCAATTGGCAAGAAGTCAGTTAACGCAGACCCGAAACCGGGTGATCTATCCATGTCCAGGATGAAGTTGCCGTAAAAGGCAGTGGAGGTCCGAACGCACATCCGTTGAAAAGGGTGGCGATGAGGTGTGGATAGGGGAGAAATTCCAATCGAACCCGGAGATAGCTGGTTCTCCTCGAAACAGCTTTAGGGCTGGCCTCATAAGAGTCAAATGGAGGTAGAGCACTGAATACCCAAGGGGGCGTCAAAGCTTACCAAAGGTTATCAAACTCCGAATGCCATGATGATGATTTATGGGAGTCAGACTGCACGAGATAAGTTGGGCAGTCAAAAGGGAAAGAGCCCAGACCTACAGCTAAGGTCCCAAAGTGTGTGTTAAGTGGAAAAGGATGTGGGATCTCAAAGACAGCTAGGATGTTGGCTTGGAAGCAGCCATTCATTTAAAGAGTGCGTAACAGCTCACTAGTCGAGAGGTGCTGCGCCGAAAATGTCCGGGGCTAAAACACACCACCGAAGCTTAGGAATCATATGAAAATATGATTGGTAGAGGAGCATTGTTAGACTGTAGAAGCTGTACCGAAAAGGAGCAGTGGAGGGATAACAAGAGAGAATGCCGGAATGAGTAGCGAGAAAGAGGTGAGAATCCTCTTGGCCGAATATCCAAGGATTCCAGGGTAAAGCTGATCTGCCCTGGGTAAGTCGGGACCTAAGGCGAGGTCGAAAGACGTAGTCGATGGAGAGCAGGTGGAGATTCCTGCACTATGATATGACAGAACTGTGGGGACGTATGTGGAGAAGATGAGCCGGGAAAGGAAAAACCGGTGCAAGCGGAAGAGGTGTGTGAGAGGAAAACCCATCACACAAAAAGCCAAAGCCGTGAAGCGGAACGAAAAAGAGTAGTGAAGCATGTGAGCCATGTACCGAGAAAAGCCGCTATTGTTCATATGATACCCGTACCATAAACCGACACAGGTGGATGAGGAGAGAATCCTAAGGCCGACGGGAGAAGCATTGTTAAGGAACTCGGCAAAATGGCCCCGTAACTTAGGGAGAAGGGGTGCCTCTGAGAAGAGGCCGCAGAGAAAAGGCTCAAGCAACTGTTTAGCAAAAACACAGGTCTATGCGAAACCGAAAGGTGAGGTATATGGGCTGACGCCTGCCCGGTGCTGGAAGGTTAAGAGGAGAAGTCAGGAAACGAAGCTTTGAATTGAAGCCCCAGTAAACGGCGGCCGTAACTATAACGGTCCTAAGGTAGCGAAATTCCTTGTCGGGTAAGTTCCGACCCGCACGAAAGGCGTAATGATTTGAGCGCTGTCTCAACAATGCACCCGGTGAAATTGAAGTGCCAGTGAAGATGCTGGCTACCTGCGCCAGGACGGAAAGACCCCATGGAGCTTTACTCCAGTTTGATACTGGGACTCGGTGCTGAATGTACAGGATAGGTGGGAGGCAAAGAGAGATGAACGCCAGTTCATAAGGAGCCAATGTTGGGATACCACCCTTTGAGTACTGGGTTTCTAACCTACACCCGTAAGCCGGGTGGGGGACAATGTCTGACGGGGAGTTTGACTGGGGCGGTCGCCTCCGAAAGGGTATCGGAGGCGCTCAAAGGTTCCCTCAGAATGGACGGAAACCATTCAAAGAGCGCAAAGGCAGAAGGGAGCTTGACTGTGACACCGACGGGTGGAACAGGTACGAAAGTAGGACTTAGTGATCCGGTGGTAAGAAGTGGGACAGCCATCGCTCAACGGATAAAAGCTACCCTGGGGATAACAGGCTGATCACTCCCAAGAGTTCACATCGACGGAGTGGTTTGGCACCTCGATGTCGGCTCATCGCATCCTGGGGCTGAAG
>BLMC01000184.1 GCA_011959805.1 Lachnospiraceae bacterium
TAGTGGCAAGATTCAATCTTATCGGATATGCCTTCGGTGGATTGCAGAAGAATGTATTATGTTGCGCATGATGCGTGCTTGGCAGGAAGAACACCGATGCCGTTTTTGAAATTTTATGCACACGTCGATGCAGCAGAAATATGCCGCTAAAGTGGCGCATCGGCGGCGCGGCGAGTAGGGGAAGCAACCTTCTCTACTCGATTTAAATAATTGTCTTTTGCATAGGAAAGGGGGAATTTTTGTGTCGTTTACTATTTATGTGAGAATGAAAAAAATAGGAAAGCAGAAGCATGCTGCACTGCAACCAATACCGTTTATCCTTGATAAAAAGCCAGATACAGTGCGTGAACTTCTTGTCAGCCTAACCAAACTTGGTGTTCGATTGTACAATGAACGCAAGGATGAAGGGCAGATTTTGGCGTACTTAACACAAGAAGAGATTGCAGCACAAGCATCGCAAGGGAAAATTTCTTATGGGCTGCGCAACGGTCCAGATGCAGTGGAGGACAAAGCAGTAGAAAATACATTACAATGCTTTGAAGATGGAATTTATCGTGTGTTTGCTGGGGAGGAAGAATTAACGGCGCTTTCAAGTGAGATTTTGTGGGAAGAAGAGACGGTATTTACCTTTGTTCGACTAACAATGTTGTCGGGATGGTAATGGAAGATTTATAAAGGAGAGAATTCAAGTAGATAAGAAAAGGAGATGCATAAATGGCAGAATTTAATTATGAGTCCAGAAAAGAATTCACCCAAAAAATAGTAAATTATTTTGCAAGAAAGGGAAAGAAGCTCTCAAAGCGCAAGAAGACAATGCTTCCAGAGCGTTATGATTCAATACCAACAGAAGTATGTAATGAGATGCGCCAATTCTTGGAATATAATACTGATTGCAAGCTGAGCGACTTGTACCGCAATCAGTTTCAAGACGTGGTGGATGTCTGTGTACAACAGTCGCAACAGGAGGAATTCTATTATGCGTTGGATCAGATGAACTGTTACCAGATGACAGCAGGATGGTTCCGAAGAAGTCTTCGTTCTACAAGTTATATTCCTTTTGTGGAGAATAGTATTCGATTACTGTGGGCGTATGCGAGGTTAGATTTTTATGGTGGTGATCTTGCAGATGTGCTGACTGGAAATGTTACAAAGGAGATTTATGACCATGCGCGCAATGAGTCGTTTGATTATGCATGGATATTGGCAGCGCAAATTGATTTGGGTGAGAAAAAGACAATCCAAGCAATCAAAGATATTCTCTTTGGTGAGAGTAATACATTGATGATGAGCCACGAGCTAGTTCTTGGGATTGTCATGTCCAAAAGAAAAGAATTATATGAAGATTTAGGTAAATTTTTACTTGCAGCGCGGCTCCAGGAAGGAGCACGACAAGCGGTCTGCGAGACAATGGACGCAGGGCGACCAGAGGCATTTCTTTATTTGTTTTCAGTGATTGAGGAGAATCATTTAATTCGATATTCTTCCGTAAAGAGGTCAATTAGTACATGGATTGGTATTTTTAACCAGAACAATGTGGATCGTATTAGTGAAAAACTGCTGCGAATGATGGGACAGTGTCTACGGGATGAGACATATTTAAAAGAGCAGCTTGCATCAAATGACGCGGTTGGCATTAGCTGTGCACTCTGGGCAAAGGGTTTTTATAATGCAGATGATGCGGTGGAAACTGTTCTTTGGCTTATTCAAAACGGCACAAAGCAGCAGATGATGACAGCTTCTTATTTCTGTCTTTCTCTGCAAAGTGAGAAGAAACAGATGCGCGCGGCAAAAGAGGTTATTATTAAATACTCGAATGATTTGGAACTTGTGGCATGTTTTTTGCCTAGTTTTATGAATTCTGTAGGTTCGCGTTTTTATGAGTTGTTTCAATGTAAGTGGGGATATGGCTATTTTAGAGACATGAAAGCACGTCCGCCAAAACATCTGGCACCAGAGACGTTGTTCCAAAGCCGGGATGAGGCAGAACAAATCTATCATATTTTGAGAAAGATTATGCAACAAATTCCCAAGAAAGGATTAAAACTGTCACCTTGTATTTTCCCTTGGTATTCAGTGGAGTTAAGTTTGTCAGACATTGCTGAGCGTATGTGTTTAATTGCCTGGATGCTGCAAGAAGAGGAATATTTGGATGAAGCGGCCAAGATGATTCCAATTATTGGGCAGGGACAAAGTTATGATACATCGAGGGCGGCAGTTGCAAGAGTGCTACTCTACTGTCCAAAATCAAAGGTGCGCAAAAGTGTTTTGTTTGAATTGTTACATAATCCAGAGGAGTATACAAACCAGGCAGCGCACAATCTGGTGGAGGTAATGAATCTTACCACGGAGGATTATATAGAAATCGAAAAGAATATGAAATATAAAAAAGGACGTGCGCAGACGCTTGCGCTGTTGCGCAAACAAGACAATAATAGCTTGGTAGGGTGTGTCAAACGTCTGCTGGCAGACAAATCCGAAGAGTGTCATATGGGAGCACTTGACCTGGCATTACAATTAAAAAAGGAAGACAAGAAGACTTTTTTGAAAGTGGTTCCTGCCCTACAAGCGTTGTCGAATCCAACAGGTAAGGAAAAAGTGTTATTAAAAGAGCTTATTGGAGAAAAGAGCGAGGCGCAGGACATTTTGAAAAAGCCAGGATATGGACTGTATGATGTAAATAAGGACTGGATTTTGCCACAAGTGGAGCTAGACACAAGTGGAGTGGACAAGTTTTTTGTATGTGGTGAGACGGCATGCATTAATGTTCTGAAAAAATTGGATAAGTTCATTGAAAAGAATCGCGAACTTGGATATAAGACTGCATGGGGGGAAGAGTTGTTGCTCGGCAACGAATTGAAGGTTAAAGAGTGGAAATCTAGGGATTCAGAGAAGGAACCATTGGACTACTATCCATTCCAAGAGTTGTGGGAATCATTTTATAAAGAAGAAATTAAGGAACCACAACTTCTATTTGAAGTGAAGATGTATTGTGAATGCTATAATAATAAAATGGACTATGAGAGGAATAAAAAACTTTATCAACAAGTATTTTTTACTACATTTTCCGACTTGTTAGTTGTTTTTCAGTTTAAAGAACAGGTAGAGACAGTTATTTCTGTGCTGTTTGACCAATTTGTACCACGGTATATTCGGACACAGTTTGGGTTTAGCGCTGGAACGAAACTGCTTTCTCTTTTAAATCCCTCGAATGCTTTGCTTAAAATCAGCAAAATACAATGGGATGGGCAGAGGCAAAACAATACAGTTCGAGCGTTAGAGTTGCCGATTTTTAGAAATATCTGTGAATGGCTTTTTGAAGTTGACGAGGAAGATTGGGAGCGTTCGTTTGCGCTACGTTTTGCGTTGCATCAATATTATCATGGTTTGATTGAGGGAAAAGAGCCACAATATGGATATTATGGAGGATATTACAGGAACTTTCGCGATTATATTGAACTTTCGGACTATGTAAAGTGTTATAGGAAAGGGATTTGGGATAAGGATTTATTTTATAAGGCTGTGTTTACTTATTGTGATTTAGGAAGTTTATTACAAATAATCAGTATTGTAGAACAGAAGGGTGCTGTCTCTCCACAGAGAGTTGGTTATGATCGATTGAGTGCTTTTTTTGGGTACGATGTCATTAAACCTATAGATGGAAAGTATCGCTTTGATATGATTGGCGATGAAATACCAGAAATGGCTTTTGCTCATATGCTATATCGGGAAGTGATTCCTTTGATATTGAAAGTGGAGTTAAAACGCGGTGAACAGCCAACTCCATTTTCCGAACAAATTGACAATATTTATGCTGTTTGTGGCATTGACTATATGATTCAGATTTTGACAGCGCTTGGAAAGGATTCGTTGCAGCGGGGGTACTGTTATTATAAAACAGATAGATGGGCGGTATTGAGTCATTTATTGGAGGTTTCTATGCCAGAGCCAGAAGAGACAGCAGAGGACTTGCGAAAAGCACTTGTGGGAACAGATATTCAAGAAAAGCGCCTTGTGGAACTTGCAATGTATGCCCAAAAGTGGATTCCAATGATAGAAGAATATCTAAAAATGCCAGGTTTTGCGAGTACATGCTATTATTTTATGGCACATACGAGTGAAGAATTTGACGAACAGGTTACGTCAATGATTGCAAAGTATACGCCACTCTCACCCGAGGAGTTGCGGGATGGTGCCTTTGATATTCACTGGTTTTTTGAGGCGTATAATAAACTTGGCGAAAAGAATTTTATGATGTTGTATAATGCTGCAAAATATTGTTCCAGCGGAAGTGCTCACGGGCGGGCAAGAAAATATGCGGATGCTGCTCTTGGAAAGGTAGATAAAGAGGTATTAAAGGAACAAATTAATGCAAAGCGCAATAAGGATTTACTAATGAGCATTGGCCTTTTGCCGCTGCCTGAAGATTCTAAAGCACGCGAAGAAGAATTGCTTGACCGTTATCAATTTATTCAGAGATTTAAGAAGGAGAGCAAACAGTTTGGTGCGCATAGGCGTGCTAGTGAAGGGCGCGCAGTCGAAATTGCACTGCGTAATTTGAGTGTAAATGCTGGATTTACAGATGTGATGCGCCTTAGACTGCGCATGGAAGGAAAGCTTACAGAACAGTCCGAAGAATTTTTTGAATGGAAAACTGTAGATGAGATAGCGCTGAAGGTTTTTGTAGATGAGAATGGAAAGAGTGTTTTGCAGTGTAGAAAAGATGGCAAGCTTTTAAAATCTATACCAGTAAAATACAAAAAGGATGAGACCGTACTACAATATCAGGCGATTGTCAAAAGCTTAAAAGAGCAATATCATCGTAACAAACAGATGATG
>BLMC01000185.1 GCA_011959805.1 Lachnospiraceae bacterium
ACTTTACCGTACATGAGCATTTGCGCCAGGGTTATCATTACCATATCCTTCTAAAAGATTGATGACACCCCATACACCAAGCCCTGCACCCAATGCGATAACAAGTACCTTTAACGTATCAATTGCTGATGTAAAAAATTCCATATGATTTTTTGGAACCAGTATTTTTCGTTCCTGTTTTTTTATTGTTTTCTCCCAAAAGCCCATAAAAAAACCGCCAGCATATTCGCCAGCGGAAAAACAACGATAAAATCTGGTTCCTCTCCTTTCTCAACAAAATAGGTTTCATGGGTAATTATGAGCTTTGGAAACGGATTTCTTATGTAGGTGAGCGTATCCTGTACACCATTAAATATCACTCCTGTTCTGCTTTTATGGAAATTTATCTATTAAAAAACCGCCTGAAAGAAATATTCAGACGATGAGATTGTTAGTATTCGGCGGTATTCCAGGATCGAAAACCTCATATTCTTCGTTTGGCTTAACTTTCAGCCGCCGTTTTAAATATTTTGTTATATCAAATGTATTCTTTTTGTCTGCATCTGACAAATACCGATATTGTGGGTGTTTTGTAATATCAAATTTATCTGAGAAGAACGGACGAACACCTTGTACATGTAAAATACACTTTCCACCATCCATCACAGCAAGTTCATCGGGTGTCATCAGTTCTTTGCCACATTGTCAAGTGAAGAATTCATTCTTTTTGCTTTTTCATACACGGAATCTTGTAGATGTTCTATAAATGTGATAAACTGAACGCAGTAACAAATCGGAATTTGAGGAAAACGGAGGTTTCTTTTATGTGGGGATTATATCTCGACAGTAAAGCTTTTGAAGATGGACTATTTCATGCAGTCGTTCAATACAAGATAGACAATAGTAAAGCCTTAGTTATATCTCCCAAAGCTAATTATGAGTTGGATATAAAAGAAATTATGGAGCTGCCTGCACCTCCCCGATTTGTTTATGGGGAAAAGGTTTCGCCTTGCAACCATCCTGATATAACAGGTGTGATTGTAAGGATTCACTGGCATTTCAAACGTAATTGCTATTTTTACATCATTAGCGTCAATGAGAAAACGAGAAGCAAACGATACTTTGATGATGATTTGATTTCTGCGGTATAAATTCCCATTTGTCGGGAAGTCGCAGAGAACATAAAATGATGATTTGCAGGAGGAAGATATGGTCTGTATGAAAAAAATAGCTGTCCTCTCCGACATACACGGTAATTACATAGCGTTCCAAAAGTGCCTGGAATATGTTTTGGGTATGGGAATCCGCGCATTTATTTTTCTGGGGGATTATTTGGGGGAATTTCCCTACCCGCAAAAAACGATGGAAATTCTGTATTCTTTGAAAGAAAAATACACCTGCTTTTTCCTGCAAGGAAATAAAGAAGACTACTGGATCAGCCGGAAATACGATAAAAATTGCGTATGGAAAAACGGAAATTCAACGGTAGGCGCAATGAAGTATTGCTATAAAAACCTGACGGATAAGGATATTGGTTTCTTTGAAAGTCTTCCACTCTGCCGTGAAATCACATTTGACGGGGCAGGCTCAATCCTGGCGTGCCATGGTTCGCCGGATAAGAATAATGAAAAAATGTTTCCAGATGGTGAAAATACAAAAGGGATTATGGAAAGGTGTGCAGGGCAGTATATTCTATGCGGGCATACCCATGTTCAGGGAAGCTTTTCCCATAAAGGAAAGATTTTGTTAAATCCCGGCTCGGTAGGTGCTTCTTTATATAGCGGGGGAAAAGCCCAGTTTATGATTCTGTACCAGAAGGGGGAAGAATGGGGGCATCAGTTTATAAGCCTTGATTACGATAAGAAAAAAGTGATAAAGGAAATGGAAGAATCGGGGCTTTGGGATGCGGCACCGTACTGGTGTCGGGTGACAAAATACGGGATGCTTGCAGGGGAGATTTCCCATGGAACGGTATTGAGCAGGGCAATGGAGCTTTGCAGGGAAGAAACCGGGAAATGCGACTGGTACAATATCCCCGAAATATATTGGGAAGAAGCCGTTCAGGAGCTTTTGGGATGCTAAAATTTGTTGCAAAATAGATAAATCGGAATTTGGGAGATAATAGAATGATATTGTTGATTGTTGATACTCAAAATTTAATTATGACTAATGACTTATACGAATTTGAGATTTTTGTATATCGTATTAAAACACTAATCAAAGAGGCGCGCAATAATGGTATAGAAGTTATTTATGTTAGACATGATGATGGTGCTGGACAGAAATTAACGAAAGGCGCATTAGGCTATGAAATATACGAAGAATTTCAGCCAATGCCAAATGAGCGTATTTTTGATAAAAATGTAAACAGTGCTTTCAAAGATACGGGGTTGTTGGACTACCTGCATGAAAAAGATGAAGATACAATTATTATTGTAGGGCTGCAAACAGATTATTGTATAGATGCAACAGTGAAATGTGGTTTTGAGCATGGACTTAAAATGATTGTTCCAGCAAATACAAACAGTACGCTTGATAATGCGTATATGACAGCAGAAAAATCTTATAGATATTATAATGAGTTCATGTGGAATGGAAGATACGCAGAATGTATTTCATTTGAAAAAACTCTTGAATTGATGAATAGATAAATTTCAGTTTATTCTGGAAACCGGAGAATAGAGAACCGGCTTCTTTTTCCTATGCAGGCAAAAGAAAACCCTTCCCCCGGAAAGAGAGAAGGGCATTGCCGTTATTCTGTTACCGCCGGTATCTCCCCGACAAAGTTATAAATGATTTTGATTTCCTGAAATTTCTCCCCGCCAACCTTTTTCACCTCCCCCACCAGAATCCGGCTGATAAGGCGGTTTAAGATACCCTCGTCCAATTCCTGTATCGTGGCATACTGCCGGATTTCCCGGATAAAGGTACGGACATCACTTTCCTGCTCATTGGAACGGCGCAGGGAGAGGGTCAATTCTTTTAGCTGCTTCTGGTTTTCCTCCTGTTCCCGCTCCATCGCCGCCGTCAGCTTCACAAACCGCTGCTCTGACAGGATTCCCTTCGCCTTGTCGGTATACAGGTTCAAAAACATATCGTCAATCTCCCGGTTCCTTGCTTCCAGCCGTTCCCGCTCCTTCTCCATCTCCGAAGCGTCCGCCAGATACCGCCGCTCCATGCGGCTGCTAATCCGCTGGTAGAACGATTCCACGTCTTTAAGCGCCATTGCCGCAAGTTCCTGAATGTCCTTCAACACAAGATTGTATAAATCCCTGGCTTCCACCTTATGGCTGGTGCAGGCGTCCTTCCCCAGCCGGTTATACGTCTGGCAGATATAATACGCCTTGTCTATCGGCTCCCGTTCCTCGCCGGTAAAGCGGTTCTTCCCGGTTCTGCCTACCTTCTCATAGCGTACCTGCATGGACTTCCCGCAGGTGGCGCAGTAGATAATGCCGTGGAACAGGTTGTAGAAGGGGCAGGCGTTCCCCTCCATGATGGGAGGGCGGCGGTCAATCAGTTCCTGCACCTTCTCCCAGTCCTCCGGGCTTACAATGGCTTCATGGCAGCCCTCAAGGACTTCCCATTCCTCACGGGGAATGATGTCATAGGTATTGGAGCGGATTCCCTTCTGGTGCGTCCGGCAGACAAGATGTGCGCCCTTGTAAAACGGGTTCTGAGATGGTCAAGCTTTTTTGTAACACTTACAAGGAAAAGTTTTGACATAAATCATGCCTGCATTCTCTTTTCAAATGGTGTCATATATCCATTTGATGAATGTGGGCGGATATGATTGTAATACGCATATACATAATCCATAGTTGCATTATTTAGTTCTTCGTCTGTTGAAAAACGGTGTTTGCTGATGAATTCCGCTTTGAATGTCCCATAAAAGCTTTCCATTGGGGAGTTGTCATAGGGGCATCCCGCTTTACTCATGCTCTGCTGAATCCCTTCTTCTTTACAATAATCTGTAAATGCCCGCGAGGTATACTGTGAACCCTGATCACTGTGCAGCAGCAGGTTTTTTGGATGATGATTTCTTTCCAGAGCTGCTTTCAGCGTCTGCACAGCCAGTTCTGCATCGATATGCCTGCTGTTGAGGGTTGCCACCACAGATCTGTCAAACAGGTCAATAATGCTGCAGTTATACCGTTTCCTTCCATCCTCCATAAAAATATAGGTAAAATCCGTACACCATTTTTCATTTGGCTTTTCTGCATGGAATTTCCTGTTTAGATGATTTTCAAACTTTTTATAGCAGTCCCCCTTTTTGTATGCAGGCTTTTTGGGCGTCACTGTGGATCGGAGCCCCAATTCCTGCATATATTTTAATACAGTTGTATTGCTCAAACTGATTTTCGCCCGCAGCAAATATACCCTCATCATCCGGTATCCTGGATTTCCAGAGTATTCATGGTATATTTGGAGAATCTTATTTTTAAATTTCTCTTTCTGTTCCCTGTATCCTGCTTTCCTGTTCTTTTTGTAATTGTAATAGGCATTTGGACAGACGCCCATCCGGCGCAGAAGCCAGCGGACACCGAACTCCTGCTTATGTCTGTCAATAAACTGGTATTGTTTTAATCGATTTCCTTTGCGAAGAATGCGGCGGCTTTTTTTAAGAATGCAATTTCCTTTTTCTTTTCCTCCAGCTCTCTGCGCAGTTTACGGTTTTCCTCATAAAGATTCTTTGTGTCATTTAAGTCTGGGTTAGTTTCGCATTCTTCGCGGAATGCCCGCACCCATTTACGGACAGTTCCGTCTCCTAACTGGTATTCTTCGTTT
>BLMC01000186.1 GCA_011959805.1 Lachnospiraceae bacterium
CGTGCTGGTCGAAAAAATTCTGGAATTTCTACTATCGTTACCTATGCCTTTGGAGGTGTTCATGACAGTCACTATTTCAAGCATCCGGATGAGATGATCTCTGGAGAACCTAGAAAGCCATGGATTGACAGGGACAATCCGAAGATTAAACAACGCCATTATAATATGAAAGCGTTAAACAGCTTCATGTCGATGGATTTGATGCGCAGCAAGTTTGACAGTATTGTCAAGGTCGGTATCGTTACATTCTGTGAGAAATATGCAGATGCCTTTATCGAACATGTACAATCTCTTGATTTTCCGATAAATAGTACGATCGAAGTATTTTGTAAGATAAGAGACATGGTACTTTCAGAAGGTAAGAGAAATGAGTATTTCAATGGAGATAAAGAGACTTCTGCATTTGATGTATTCTATTCTGAGGGATATATTCCTTCCTATTCCTTTCCGAAGAATGTCGTAAGATTCTGTGTGGAAAAGGATTCTGAACATGGGCGTAGGGCTCCTAAGGACATTAAATATGCCCCTGAAAGGGATATTGCGGTTGCCATTAGTGAATATGCCCCAGGGCGTTTCATTACTATCGATAAGAAGATATATAAGAGTGGCGGATTGTATTCAAATCCGAGACCGAAGGGATATGAGCATAATCAGGCAGAATACTATTTCACAAGTAAAGACTACAAGAAATACATCATTGTCTGCACAGAATGTAATTGGTTCGGCGATGGTCAGGAAGAATATACAGAATGCCCTTACTGCCATGCACCAGTGGAACGGCATTCAATGATTAAGCCGTGGGGGTTCGCGCCGGTTAAGGGGGACCCAGTCAAGTACGAAGACGAGGAAGAAGAAAAGACATATGCGGAAGCACCATATTATTCCTATGTTCCCAAAGATACGGAAATGCAAAATTATAAACACAGCTACATCCGCTTTGCAAACCTCCAGAATCGCAAGGTACTGACTGTCAATATGGGAAAGAAGAAAAATGGATTTAATATCTGTACTAAATGTGGTGGAGCAGAGGTAGCAGAATCGCTTCAGACGAGCGATTTTCGATTTTCCCAGCCGTATCATGATCGCTATCTCTGTAGACATGAAGGCACAGTTGCAACAAATATTTATCTTGGATATGAATTTCTGACAGACATGTTTATGTTAGATATTAGATATGATAATCAGAAGCTAGTATCAAACTATGATAGTGAGGAAAAGAATATTCTACGTTCCGCTGCAACGACTTTGCATGAGGCGATTAAAAAGGCAGTGTCACTTTCACTGGATATTGATTATAATGAAATCAACGGCGGATGGAGGACGCGTCTTGAGGAAAATGGCGAAGTACATATTGAGATGTTCTTTTATGACAATCTGACTAGTGGTGCCGGCTATTCTGCCCTTATTGGAGAAAATAGAGTGCTTGATGATGTGTTTTCAAGAACAAAAGAGATTTTGACAGAATGCACATGTTCTAAGTCATGTAGAAATTGTCTTGATAATTTCTATAACCAGAGAAATCACGATATCTTTGACAGAACGCTGGCTGCACAGCTCCTCGAATATGCTCTGAATAGAAAATATCCGGAAGACTATTCGGAAGAAGAGCAGGAAGTTTATCTAGCGCCTCTGAAGAAATTGATCAAAGAGTCAAAAAGTATATCTGCAAAAGATAATATTGTATTTGAAGTTATTCCTTCATTAAGAAAGCGAGAAAGAAATGAAAAAGGTAAGATGTATTTGAATCCATACAATTTATCAGATTGGCTCCCCAATACTTTTATGGAGTATTTGGGAAAAATCAGTGAATAAATGAATGAGCAAAGGAGGTGAATATATGTTCTATTCCCCGTTAAGATATCCAGGCGGAAAAGGTAAACTGACTGAATTTATGAAATATATGATTGATCAACTTGGACATAGTGGAGGAACATATATCGAGCCTTTTGCTGGCGGGGCAGGTATTGCGATTGAACTCCTCATTCGGGGTGTTGTCAGCAGGATAGTCATCAATGACTATGATAAAGGGATTTGGTCTTTTTGGAAAGCTGTCCTTACTGAGACTGATCGATTTATAGCGGAGCTTGCAGTTGTTCCTCTTACTATGGAAGAATGGAACCGACAGCGCAATATCTGCCTCACACGAAATGATAAATACAGTTTTGAACTT
This sequence comes from Lachnospiraceae bacterium, assembly GCA_011959805.1. GTDB lineage: Bacteria > Bacillota > Clostridia > Lachnospirales > Lachnospiraceae > COE1. The sequence goes on from BLMC01000186.1 coordinate 2,171, forward strand.
GGGTTTGCAACATTTTACATGAACCGTACGAATCATTCTGGTATTATTAAGGGCGGTGTGATTGGTGGTATGGATCAGTCTGGATTATGGAAAATGGATGCCCGTTTCAAGAGAGAAGAGTTAATTCGAAGGATAGAGAGCATTGCTGAGAGAAAATCAGGTATAAAGCTTTATAATAAGGATATTAATAGCTTTATTACACGATATATTCCTCTGTATGAGGAAAATACACTTGTTTATTTTGATCCTCCGTATTTTAAGAAAGGGAAACAACTCTATATGAATTACTTTCAATTAGAAGACCATGTTCGGATTGAAAGAGCGATAAGAGATTGTGTAAAATGTGACTGGATCATTACTTATGATGATGCGTCAGAAATAAAAAGTATTTATAGGGGTTATTCGATATGTCTGTATGATCTGAATTACAGTGTGTCCTCCAAGTGCAAAACAAGTGAACTTATGATATTCAAGGAAGGGATTAAAGTTCCATATGATGAAGAACTTCAGGAACAAAAAATAAAAATTAACATCCGATTATGTGGTACATAGTTTAGAGTAGATGTTTTATATACAATGCTTGGGTGTTGATATAAATTATATCGGCAAATAAATAGCTACTATTGTAGGAATCACAATTGGGACTATCCTAAAGTTTGTGTAAACCTTCAGATTGATGTAAGATTAAACGATTCAGTCTGGAGGTTTTATTATGGTAAGAAAACGAAATTATATACAGAAGATGTAGCAACAAATGTAATAAGACGTTATGCGTAACTTATAGAATATAATGGTTATTCCGGAAACTTCTTGTTTGGGTGTTTAATGCATGGTAAACGCTAGATCCCGCTTACCATATGTGATACAAAAATTATAAAAATTCACAAGAGAATAAATGAAGTTCAACGCGGGTTATTACATCATAGACAAGAATTGAATTAGCTATTTTGTAACCAAGATACAAAATTGAAGAAAAGTGCCAAAAGCCTGAAATATCAAGGTTTGTAGGCTTATGAAAGGATAAAATACTCTTTATTTGTCACAGGGGTATTTGCAGTATGACCGGCTGGATGGAGAACGATAATTTGCGAAATGTTGTAATGTAAGAGATTATTTTTCTAATGGGGAATGAGGGTTCCGATAAGGAATGACGAGGTTGCTGCTTTTGTTTCATAGTGCATAATCAAATTGATAATCGGCATGATATATGAAAGAAAGATAATAAATACAAGTTTAGCATATCGGCATTTAATTAAAAAAATGCCGATATGCTAATTGGCAAATGAAAAGGAAAGGTTTAGAATATAAATAGAAAATCGGCATTTTCAAATAAAAAGTGCCGATATGCTAATGGAGATGATTTTATGATCAATGACAGCGGTATATTTCTATTAAAAAATAAGGAGCCTTTTGACAGGCAGGAGCTTTTTCGGGTTTTAGAAGAGCAGTACAAAGGGCTGAGCGTGGCGTCTTATAAATTGAAAATGTAACGCTTGTTGGAATCAGGGGAAATTGCGAGAGTTGGAAGGAATCTGTATTGTATTTCAGATCACCAGACGCCAATATATGATTATGAGTATTCGGAGCTTGCAGTAATCATTCAAAAATTGATTTATGAAAGACATCCTTTTTTAGAATATCGGATTTTTGAACTGGTACAGATGAATGAATTTTTAAACCACCAGATTGCTCATAATGCAGTCTTTGTGTTTGTTGAGGCAGATCTGGGTGATTTTGTGTTTGAGACATTGAAAGAAAAATATCCAGGAAAGGTTTTATTAAATCCTTCTGTAAAGGAGTATCATTTATATTGGCAGGACGATCTTATCATTGTAGGAAAGCTACTGACAGAAGCGCCAAAAGGAAAGAAGGCTGTATGGCATACCTGTCTTGAAAAAATGCTCGTTGATATGACTGCAGAGAAAGTGATAAAGACAACCTTCAGCGAGGCGGAATATCCAGGTGTACTGGAGCAGGCATTCCAAAAATATGTTATTGATGAAAGCCAGATGTTCCGTTATGCAAAGCGACGACATATAAAAGATGATATCTTGAAAATCATTCAGAGCCAGACAGGTATAAAACTCAGAACGGAGAAATAAATTTATGCTCACGAAAGAAAACTTTAATGAATCTCATAAGCTACGTGGCATGGAGGTGGAAGGAGTGGATACTTGTATGCTGAAGGAATATCTGGAAAAAAACTACGGTTACAACGAACCGATTTTCCTTAACGAGGTCCGGCTGGAGGGGCTTAGTGACAATGCCCTGCGCCAGTATTTCAAACAGATGCTGGGGGCAGGCGATCTGGCTCGTTTTGATACCGGGATTTATTATCTCCCAAAAGTGCCACGGCTATTGAAAAAAAGTTATTTAGATCCCATGAAGGTCATTATACGCAAATATATCCAAAGTACAACAGAAACCTATGGATACTTTGCTGGAGCCACTTTTGCCAATCAGATTGGTCTGACAACCCAGATGCCGGCAACACTGGAGATTGTAACGTCAAAAGAATCGACAGAGGGGCGTACCGTCACCGTAGGCTCCCAGG
>BLMC01000187.1 GCA_011959805.1 Lachnospiraceae bacterium
ATCCTAATGCAATCGCGGTAAAATATATCGAATATTACTCATCCGGAGAGGAATACAGCGAAGAAGAAATCACACCAAAGCTCATTTCTAAAATATTAAAAGAAGTTTCTAAAGGTATAAATATTAACTTATTTTTAGATCCTGACGGAGAATGCGACTGGATGGAAGTGCTCTCAGATGGGGAATGGCTGTATTTGGGCCGCTTCAAATTTAACGAAAATAGTGAGGACGAATACTATTTTTCATACAATCCAGACTACGCTTCCACTGCTGCGCAGGCAGTAGAAGCAAATTATTCTGACAAGAGTGTATGGACTGAACTTCTAAGCGGCGGTCAGTCCCTGATTCCCAAAATTCAGGCTATTACAAATATGAAAAGTGGCGTAAAGGCAGTGGAGTTTTTTATTCGAACAGGAGAACTCTATCCCGGAATCGATTGGGAACAGGAGTAGTAACAATTCTAATTTGAAGAATTGTCAAATGAGTGTAAGTTCTCCAATCATATATAAGAATACACCATTTAATTCAAATTTTAAACAGTGGAAACATTTTTCCCAAAAGAGAGTAAAAATACAACAGTTTAGTCATACCCATTCATAAGTTGTTGGATTATATTCTGACAATTCATTTAGGCTATTTCCAACAACTTATTTTATGTTGGGTGCCTATTTTATAAAAATATTCACTTTATGCTTGCTCTTATTTAATTATGTTAAAACATGTGTACACATTGTAGACATAGCGGCAATCATTTCTTTTTATAAAAATTTTTAAATTGAGTATACCAATTATATCCATTTCATTGTATAATAAGTCAGTATGGTTATAAATAAACAATACTTCTCGAATCTATAGTTCCAAATCCTAATCGAGTAGGAAAATTTATCTTCTACTCACGCACCAAATACCCGTCAGCTTTGACTAACATACTTCTTTTGAGGGCTGTGTGCATAAAGGATAATTGAGAATGTATAAAATAGGAAAAAGGAGATATTTTATGGCACAAAATCCAATTGTTACTATTGAAATGAAAAATGGCGACCTTATTAAAGCAGAACTTTATCCTGAAATTGCACCAAATACTGTCAATAATTTTATTAGTTTAATCAACAAAGGATTCTACAATGGTCTGATTTTTCATAGAGTCATTAGGGACTTTATGATACAGGGAGGTTGTCCCGAAGGTACTGGAACAGGCGGACCAGGATATGCAATCGTTGGAGAATTTACAGACAATGGATTTGAAAATGAATTAAAACACACACCAGGCGTGCTCTCAATGGCTAGAAGCAGAATACCAGACTCCGCTGGAAGTCAGTTCTTCATCATGCACAAAACAAGTCCAAATTTGGACGGCGCTTACGCAGCATTTGGAAAAGTGATTGATGGTATGGATATCGTGGACAAGATTGCTACTACAAACACAGACTATTCTGACAGACCACTCGAAGATCAAGTGATGAAAAATGTAACTGTCGATACATTTGGTGTAGAGTATTCAGAACCAGAGAAGTGCTAACTATTTATGACCTCGTAAATAGTATAAACGGTAGCACTTTTTATAATTCGACAAAGTATCTTCAATCATGACTCCTCGTCGAATAGGTATTTTGCATATACGGATACAAGTCACCGTTATCGGCCAGCGTCTTTAGACGCTGGCTTTCACTTCATTCAAGTTACTACACCTTTGACTTATCGCCCTTCAAAAAACATTCGTAATACCAGCTCCTCCTTGAAGAAAGTTATTACATTCCTTCACGCTCAACTTGTGCTGCATAATGTCACTTTTCTTCCGATTCTAAATATACTTCTTTATCGTTACCTTGTTCTGACCGACCTACTGTACTGTTATAATATCCCTCCGCCCAGAAATGCTGGTTCGGTTGCCGTTACTAAAATGATACAATGTAACTTTTGCAGAGCTGTACTGTGGTAACGATGAACACGCACCGGGTGCAACTGCACACGGGTTTAACGATTATGGATTCATCATCATGAATTTCAAGCGTCACTCTTTATCCTGTTTTTCCTCTCTTTTACAGGTTTCTATCCAGCGATACTTTTCGTCTTTATATAGACTGATAAACTCATCGCAATTATCATATATACGCCCAGAAAGGTTAGGGCGCATAGAATCTCTCACCGACAGAATTAAATTCTCATTCGCACCATTATCCACTAATGCCATCATAGCAAGCATATATCCCACATGAAGTCCTGTTATATACCCCTCTTAATGAAAATTGTGAATCAAAAGTTCATCAGGCAAGCCATCATATCCTTTTGGTGCAAGACCCTCCTTAAAAAGATATTCCGACCAAAAAACGGCTACTTCTTGTTTCGCTTCCGGACTGTTGAGCAGGTTTTCAATTGTTTCAGGAATATCTTTTAGCTTGCTTTTGAGATAATCAGAAACAGTTTTTATAAGCTCTGTCAGAATAACCGCCGACTCTGTGTTGATAGTTGACTTTACTGCATCAGCCACCCCGTCGCCGATATGTATTTCATTTTTGTTTTCAGCCATTTTATTCTCCCCCGCTTATTTTATCGTAAAACGTTACAGCACCATCAATCTCTTCTTTGGTCGGATGCCCTTTGGCAATCCCCCCGACAAGTTTGAACGGGCCATAGGTGTCATAACCTCTGCAGCCATAGCTTCCCATTACCTTTACGCCATTTGACTCAAGCATCTTTGTAATGCTCTTTACATACCCACCGCTTGGATTCCCACAAGTATAGAGAAGGAACACCTGTTTTCCTGACGGAATTTTTGCGGCAAACTCCTCCATACGTTTGTAGAACTTTCCAAAAGCAATCCCCGCAGCAAGACCCATTATATCATATTCTGACAGGTCTACGGACTCTGCGTTTTCAATGCTGACAGTTTTCATATTATGTTTTTTTGCAAGCGCATCCACAAGCTTTTTTGTATTCTCATGGTGGGTGGATTCATAAATAATAATAGATTTCATAAAAACATTCCTCCTGCCTTATAGTCCAAATTTTTTCTGATACTTTTGTGGATCAGCCATATACTCTTTATATTTTTCACGCAGGCAGTTGCCACAGGGACGGAACCCGGCAGCGAGAGCTGTCTTTTCATCGGCAAAAAACACTCGGAACTTTTCATAACTTCCGGGAAACCTCCGAATAGCAGAAAGTGCCGACAGACAATCAAGCCGCCCATAGATTTTCATTCTGCTGTTTCCGCCAAATGTGCCTGGAGTTTCGGAAAAATACTCTTTGCCATCCGCACCCATCAATTTATACAATTTCTTTTCTCCCACTGTCGTAATCCTCCATGTCCTATGTACCAAAATCAAGCAGATTGGTATTAGATACACTATAAATCATTTCCCCTCTTGCTGCTTCAGCTCTTTTATCGTTTTTCCAGCAGGGCTTATCCACATAATATTCCCATTTGCAATCCCGCCAATGATGCAGGCGGCGGCAGTCGATGTACTGTTAAAATAGACATCATCCAAAAATACACCATCTTTGACCTTGCCTTCTGCTATAAGCCGCATCCGCATAATTTTGATATGCTTATGGCAAGACTTTGTTTCAGTCGGACAAAATCCGGAGCCTTTGCAGACAGTAAATCCATTACCTGATATCCTGCCTGTAGCGGCAACTTTTTTCCCGGCAAGATGAAATACCTCACCATCGGATATCTGCGCCGATATTGAAACCGCTTCACTATTTTTTCCATCTGATGAGACAGAGGACGCATGCTGTAACGCATCTATGTCTTTCAGTGGGATACCATTTTTGTCCTTCCATTCTGTAAGGCCATTCGAATTTTTACCGCAAACAAAAGTGGCTGCATAAGAAGGGCTACCAAACAGCACATCTTCCTGTAAAATTCCATCTACATCAATAGATGCGGCATGCTGTTCTCTTAGTTTTTTAATTCGTTGTGGGGCATAATCCGCAACCTTTGGATAAATAAAGCTGCCTTTCAGCACCCAAAATCCGTCAGAGTCCAGCTTCCCTGTCGCATTTCCACCCTTACCATGGCTTCTGGAAAAATACAACAGCCCATCCCCTTCATTACTTTTTTCGGATTCAGAAGGCTTCAGCGGCTCAAATGCCATATATCCAAGTGCCGGTGCCACAAGCATAGCATTAATGATAAACTCCTCCAGCAAGTCCCGTATCTGCTTTGGCATTGGCGATTGCGGAGGGGTATTCCCATTTTTAACAAGGTATCTGTCCGCATCTTTTGCTATGGTATAAAAACGGTTTTCCAGATACTTAATACGCCCTTTTTCTAATGTACCGTCAGGCGTAATAAAAATAATGGCTTCTGTCCAATAGCTGCCATCCTTTTCAAAAGTGTGCGGCTGGGTAAGGCGCTTTAGGACATCGTCACCCTCACCGATATAAATGAACTGCCGCCAGGTGGAATCATCCCTCCCAAAGAGAAAATAAACTCCTGGCGTGTTAAGTTCTGTCAGGTCGGCAAAACATTCTTTCAACATTCCTCTCGGAATCTTATAGGCAATGCCATTCCAGTTTGAAAGCGTAGCCTGCCATCGGCCTGCAGCGGTACCGTCCATAAGATATAAATTAATGCTTTTTCCAAGTGATGGCATTGCCATTTCCTCCTCTGTCAAATTGTAAGATTTTTCTGCTTCATGCTTTTTATTTCAATTTTTTCATCATTGTGGACTTATGTCAATACTTTGGACAAAAAAG
>BLMC01000188.1 GCA_011959805.1 Lachnospiraceae bacterium
ACGCAAAGGACAGCGTTTTTCATTTCTATTTGAGCCGCCAAAAGGCGGCATGGGGATTTATATGAGATATTCATGGATTGATGAATACTTACTGGCCAAAAATGGCGTGACAAAGGATCACAAAAAAGAGTGGAACTGGATACGCTATCAGATTGGTGGCAAGATGTTTGCGGCAATCTGTTTAAATGAGCAAAACGAGCCTTACTATATCAACTTAAAATTAGATCCAGAGGAAGGTGCTTTCTTGAGGACACAGTATAAAGATATTATTCCAGGTTATTATTGTAATAAAGTACATTGGAATTCTGTAAATCCAGATGGAGAAGTGCCAGATGATTTGCTTAAAGATTTGCTGGATAAATCTTATCAGTTAGTGTTTGCTGGATTAAGCAAAAAACAACAGCATTTCTACAGTTCAAATCAGGAAATGCAAAGTCCGTAAAATAGCATAGTGGTTAAGACGCAAAGCGATTAGTTACAATTCACACGCACGCCAAAGTTTGCATTGATTCAATATGATTTGGTGTGAATTGTAATAATTAATGCACACAAAATGCTACAAAGCAAGCATTTTGGCGCAGGCTCCGACACTATGTAGCAAGTGCATGGTGTCGGTGTGAAAAGTAATAGCGATTATGTATGGCGTGAAATTTTGGAGGTGGCAGGATAGACAAATACATAGATTCCTGATATCATAATTATGAGAATGTGCATTGATGTGGTGATGGAATGATGAATGTGATATTTGTTGGAATAGGGCTTTTTGGTATTGGTATTATTATTTTTGCATTGATGCTTCTGCTTCGAGGCGACGGTTCAAGAGAGCAGAAGCTAATGCAATATTTTCTTCTGGGCGCATTGGTGCAGAATGTTGGGTATCTGTTAGAGTTGACATCACCTACATTGGAGGCTGCCATAGTGTCTGTCAAAATGCAGTATCTAGGTTCTCTGACAATCCCAATCAGTTATTGTCATTTTATATTCAGCTATTGTTGTGAAAAAGCACCGAAAAAGATTTTGAGTGCTCTGAAGATCGTTGATATTGTTGTTATAGGACTTGTTTTTACTTGTGACTTGCATAATATTTATTATCGTAGTATCCAATGGGTAGAAACTACAAAGGGATATGGGTTTTTAAGTTTGGAGTATGGTCCGGGATATTGGACATTTATGGTATGTGGAACTGCGATTCCGTATGTTTTGTCGCTATATGCGTTGATTCGCTTCTGTATTAAAAGGCCAGAATATGCCGCGGATAGAAGATGTGGGCTGATTTTGGTACTTTCTTTTTTGCCTGTGTTGTCTCTTTATGTGTATTCTACAAAAATAATACAAATATATGATTTTACACCTGTGGTATTAGGGTTGGTACTTTCGAGTGTGGTTATTTTAATTTGGATTAGAAAGGTATATGATTTTAGTAGTTTGGCGTTTGGGATATTGCTTAATAGTATGAGTGATAGCGTGATTGCATTGGATGAACAGCGACAAATTACAAACTATAATCCAGCAGCGACAAGAATTTTTAAAGACTTGAACAGTCAAATGATTGGGGAACCAATTGAGTTGTTAAAAGGATTTCCCAAGGATATGTTAGGCGAGAAGGAAAAGTGGGAATTTTGTCTGAATGACAGATTCTATCAAGGACATGTAGAACCGATTTTGGATGAATTTAGGAAGAACAAGGGCTATGTTGTTCTCCTTTTTGACGTGACAGAGACAAGAAATTATATTGAAGAAATTAAGCGTGTGCGGGAACAGGCAGAGCAGGCAAACATTGCCAAAAGTGCTTTTCTAGCAAATATGTCTCACGAGATTCGTACTCCGATGAATGCGATTGTGGGTCTAAGTGATATCATTATGGAGGAAAGCCGTGGACGAAAAGTATATGAATATGCTTGTGATATTAAATCAGCGTCGCGCAATTTGCTGGCATTAATTAATGATATTCTTGATTTATCCAAAGTGGAAGCAGGAAAAATGGAGTTGGTGCCAACGGAATATCATGTGATTTCTCTTGCTGATGAGGTTCTAAGCATGATGGAGGTTGTGGCATCACAAAGAGGGCTTTGTCTGAAAAAGGAATATGACATGTCGATTCCATGCTGTTATCTGGGAGATGAGGGCAGAATCAAACAGATTTTGATTAATATTTTAAACAATGCATTAAAGTTTACCAAAAAAGGTTATGTGGCATTTTCTGTCACTGCGAGGCAAGGCGACAGAGAGGACTTAGAGATTCTCTCTTTTCGGATAGAAGACACAGGATGCGGTATCCGTGAAGAAAATTTAAAAGAAATCTTTGATAATTTTAAACAGGTAGATTCGAGAAGAAATCGCGCAGTGGAGGGAACGGGACTAGGCCTTTCTATTACAAAACGTCTGATTGATTTGATGCAAGGAACAATTCAGGTAGAGAGTGTATACGGTAAAGGAACTACATTTACTATAGAAATTCCACAGAAAATTGTGGATAATAGACCATTATCAGAAGTGCCAGCAGTAGAAAAGCAAAAGGAGGAGATTTTAAATCGATTTACAGTCAAAGACTGTCGTGTGTTGGTGGTAGATGACAACCGAGTTAACAGGAAAGTTGCCGCTACTTTTTTAAAAACCTACGGTTTGGAAATTGATGAGGCAGAAAGTGGTGTCGCTGCAATTGCTCTGGTTCACAAGACATTGTACGATATTATCTTTATGGATCATATGATGCCAGAAATGGATGGGATAGAAACTGTACAGAGAATACGAAGCCAATGTGGAGACAATGGTAAAAAACCAATTATAATTGCATTGACAGCAAATGCAATGGAAGGTGTCAGGGAGATTTTTCTAAACAATGGTTTTCAAGATTTTATTACAAAGCCATTGGATAGACAATCTTTACATACAGTGTTGCTCAAATGGATTTCGGAGGAAAAGCGAATCAAAGAGGAAACTTCGATAGAAGCAGACAATACTGTAGAAAATGATACTGTAGAATCCCAAGTAAAGATTGAGGGAATTGAGATAGAGGAGATTTTAGAACGATATCCCGATGGTCTTGAGGACTATTTTGCGCTTTTGGATTTGTATTGTTTGGATGGAAAACGAAAACAAATTGTCTTGCGTGAACTTTGGGAAAAACACGATTACAAAAATTATGGGATTGAGGTACATGGATTAAAAAGTGCTTCTGCCAATGTGGGGGCTATGGCTATATCAAGAAGTGCTAAAGAACAAGAAATGGCTGTAGATAGAGGGGATATAGCATATGTTGATGCACATGCAGAACAATTGTTAATGGCATATGCAACACAGATTGACTATATTTCTCAATTTCTAAACAATGTTCGGCAACCAGCACATCTTGGAGAAAAAGTGCAAGCAATCGACTATGAAAGTTTTGTGGCTGAGATTAATAAAGCGCTAAACAGCTTAGAGAATTTTCGCGCGAAGGATTGTGCGCATAAAATAGAGGAAATTTTGCAGTATCAAATTAGTTCTGAAGTTGAATCCAGATTAATAGAAGTGCAAGAACAGTTGAAATTATATGAAGATGAGGCAGCAGAGCAAATGCTTCGAGAACTGTTGGAAATAGTGTGAAATCAAAGATTTCGTATGCCCGCCAAGCGGGCAGATGGGAGTTCGTGTGAGAAGAACTTCTAACTGCCTATGGCAGTTTTCACTCACAGCAAAGGCTGCTTCGCGAAGAAGTTCTAAGTCTCACACCGAGAAATGCCTGAAATACGGCATTTCTCATCTGGATTTGAGTTGCGGTAGAGCCGCGACATGAGAGTTCGTGTGGTAAAAGGAGATAAATATAATGGGAAAAATGCGAATACTAGCGGTTGATGACAATAGTATTAGCCTTGCGGCAATTGAACAGGAGCTAAAAAAAGAATATGAGGTGATTCCAGTCAATTCCGGTGCACGTGCACTGCAATATTTGCGGAGGGAAAGACCAGATTTGATTCTTCTAGATATTCAGATGGCGCAAAAGGATGGCATTGAGACATTAAAAGAAATTCGCCAGATGGAGAGATGCTGGGGGATTCCTGTGATTATGCTTACCGCAAAACAAGATAAAGCGACGGTTGTGGAGACTTCTAAATTGGGTATATATGACTATATACTCAAACCGTTTAAGGGAGAGGACTTACATAATCGGATTGACCGCGCGCTGAAAAAGTAGGGGGTGCTTGAGCAGATTGACAACGAGAGAAGAAGCCTTAAAATATGGGCTTACATTCAAGGAAGTGTATCAGGATACGCCGTTTCATGATGAAAACTGGGTATTAGTGCGCTGCAAAAAGAATAGAAAAGCGTTTTTATGGACCTATCAATATCAAGGACAAATGCGCATTAATGTAAAGGTTCGTCCAGAATGGCGAGACTTTTGGCGGGATACTTATGCGTCTGTGATTCCCGGTTATCATCAAAATAAAGAACACTGGAATACAGTGATTCTTGATGGTAGTATTCCTGATGAGGAAGTGAAACGAATGATTGCAGAGAGTTATGATTTGGTTTGTCTGTGATTAATAGGCGTTAAAAGGCTGATTTGCAAAGGAGTGTTAAGTTTCATGCTTAATTTGAGTCGATATGAAAGATTAATATATAAGTGCACAAAAGAAAATATTATGATGTTGGGGTCAAAAGGTATTTTGCCCCCTATGATACCACGGATTGC
>BLMC01000189.1 GCA_011959805.1 Lachnospiraceae bacterium
AATTACATTTGTCATGAAGTATGAGAATTGTACTTTTCTTGAAGCGGTAAAAATTCTTGCAGAAAAAGTTGGAGTAGCACTTCCACAGCCAGAGTATTCTGAGGAAGCAAAGCGACGAGATAGCCGCAGGCAGAGACTTCTTGAAGTGAATAAGGAAGCAGCAAAATTTTATTATATTATGCTTCGGAATGAACGGGGGATTAGGGCAAAAGAATATTTGGACAAGCGTCATCTTTCCGAAGATGTTTGTAAAAACTTTGGGCTGGGATATGCACCAACACGAGGAGAAGAACTTTTGGCATATTTGCATCAAAAGGGATTTACAGATGACTTGGTTCGTGATGTGGGACTTGCTAAGATGGATGAGCGCAGGGGGACAACAACACAGTTTTGGAACAGAGTGATGTTTCCAATACAAGATATCAATCATCGTGTAATCGGATTTGGCGGACGGATTATGAGTAGTGAGGATAGTGGTCCTAAGTATCTAAATTCGCCGGAGACAGAGATTTTTGACAAGAGCAGAAATTTATATGGAATGAATTATGCGCGTGCTGCGAGAACTGGGAATATAATATTGTGTGAGGGATATATGGATGTAATCAGTATGCATCAAGCGGGATTTACGCAGGCGGTGGCATCATTGGGGACAGCATTTACACCAGGTCAGGCAGGACTGATTAAGAAGTATACTAGAGAGGTATTGTTGGCATATGATAGTGATGAGGCAGGTGTGAAAGCAGCACTTCGTGCGATTCACATTCTGCGAGATGCAGGAATGTCCGGCAGGATTATTGATATGTCACCATACAAAGACCCAGATGAATTTATCAAGAATCTAGGGCAGTCAGCTTTTCAGGAGCGCATTGACAATGCAGAGAATGCTTTTTTGTTTGAAATACGAATGTTAGAACGGGAATATGATCTAAATGACCCAGAAGGAAAGACCAATTTTCACAGTCAGATTGCCAGAAAACTTTGTGATTTTAGTGAGGATGTAGAACGGGAAAACTATCTGGAAGCCATTGCGGATAAGTATCATATCGGCTTTGCCAATCTTAGAAAATTAGTAGTAAATATGGCTGCAAAAACAGGCGGATATGCAGTGCAAATTACAGAAAGACCTAAGTCCGGGATACAGCGTAGAAATAAGAATACTTCTGAAGAGAATGCCAAGAAGTCCCAGCGACTATTGCTGACTTGGTTGACGGACTATCCACAGCTTTATGCAAAGATTAAAGGATATCTTTCTGTGGAGGATTTTACTGAGGAGTTGTATCGTAAAGTTGCAAAACGTATGTTTGCAGATATTGAAAGGAATGAACTTAATCCTGCAAGCATAATTACAATGTTTGAGGAGGAGAAGGATCAAAGTGAAGCGGCTTCTTTGTTTACGACAAATTTACCAGAGTTAGAAAGCGAACAAGAGAAGGAGAAAGCCTTTCATGATATCCTTGTGAGCGTGAAGAAAAATAGTTATAAATACTATGTCGCCCAGTCCGGTACAGATTTGTCGGCGCTCAGCAAGGTAATTGAGGGGAAAAAAGCGCTGGAAGAACTTAGCAAAACGCATATTTCTTTAAATTAAGGATAAAAATAATATGGTATGGAGGATTGACCAGAATGGATGAAAACACACAAGCAAAATTTGATGCGAAATTAAAGGAGTTGCTGGCGGTTGCAAAGAAAAAGAAAAACGTGCTGGAATACCAGGAAATCAACGATTTTTTTAAGGATATGCCGCTTGAGGAAGAACAGTTTGAACGAATCTTAGAGCTTCTTGAACAGAACAATGTCGATGTGCTACGCATTACAGATGATGACGATGATCTGCCAGATGATGATCTGCTTTTGGTGGATGATGAAGAGATGGATATGGAAAATATTGATCTCACTGTGCCAGACGGAGTTGGAATAGAAGACCCTGTCAGGATGTACCTAAAAGAGATTGGAAAGGTGCCACTTCTAAGTGCGGATGAGGAAATTGAACTTGCAAAGAAGATGGAACTTGGCGATGAAGAAGCAAAGAAGAGACTTGCTGAGGCAAATCTTCGTCTGGTGGTAAGTATTGCCAAACGGTATGTCGGGCGTGGTATGCTGTTTTTGGATTTGATTCAAGAGGGAAATCTAGGACTAATCAAGGCAGTAGAAAAATTTGATTATAGGAAGGGATATAAATTTTCTACGTATGCGACATGGTGGATACGACAGGCAATCACAAGAGCAATCGCGGACCAGGCAAGAACAATCCGAATACCAGTTCATATGGTTGAAACAATCAACAAGCTAATTCGTGTGAGCAGACAATTGCTTCAGGAACTTGGGCGAGAACCGACTCCAGAGGAGATTGCAAAGGAGATGAACATGCCGGAGGAGCGTGTGCGTGAAATCCTAAAAATTTCGCAGGAGCCAGTGTCATTGGAGACTCCAATCGGTGAGGAAGAAGACAGCCATTTGGGTGATTTTATCCAGGATGATAATGTTCCAGTACCTGCAGATGCGGCTGCGTTTACGCTGTTGAAAGAACAGCTGGTTGAGGTCCTGGACACATTGACAGATAGGGAACAAAAGGTTCTTAGACTTCGCTTCGGATTAGATGATGGAAGAGCGCGTACACTTGAGGAAGTTGGGAAGGAATTTAATGTCACTAGAGAGCGTATTCGACAGATAGAGGCAAAGGCACTCCGAAAGTTACGTCATCCCTCAAGAAGTCGTAAACTTAAGGATTTTTTGGATTAGGAGAATACAAATGCTGTTATCGGATAGAATGAGGGCTGTGTCTGAACTTGTACAGCCCTGCAAAAGTATTGCTGATATCGGCTGCGATCATGGATATGTAGCAATGGAGCTTGTTCGGAGTAAAGTCTGCCGACATGTGATTGCGATGGATATTAACAGTGGACCACTGGACAGAGCAAAACAAAATATTGTTGAGTATGATATGCAGGATTATATACAGACTCGACTTTCTGATGGTGTTAGTGCACTGCAGGCAGGTGAAGTAGAGGGAATCATCTGTGCTGGTATGGGTGGCAGACTGATTCTATCAATACTTGAGCAGGGAAGAGACTTAATTAGCGGCATGAAACAGGTGGTATTACAGCCCCAATCAGAATTGGCTGAGGTGCGTAATTATCTGCGAAAAAAAGGATTTTTGATTGACAAAGAGGATTTGGTTTATGAAGATGGGAAATATTATCCAATGATGCGTGCTCTGCCAGGCGCATTTGGAAGACTTGAATGGCAGATTGGTGGGAATTTGGAGCAGAAGTGCAAAAAGAGCGGTGTGTACAGAAATGGAATTCCGGCATACCGTCAGCCGTTTGCAATATCTGAGATATCAAGGGAAGAAGTACAGCGTCTTACAAGAGTTCAGGATACATATGGCCCATGTCTTTTGACAATGGCTCATCCAATCTTAAAGAGATATTTATTATGGCAGAAGGCAAATTTGGAACGTATTAGAGAAAATCTATTGTGTCAGAAACAGATGACAGATAGACAACAGCAGAGAGTGGAAGAGCTTGACGAGAGATTAAGTGATATTGTGTTTTGTCTGTATTGTTATTTTAAATAGTATTATATCTATCAGATGGAATTTTTGGAAAGTAATCTATGACTATCGTGGAGAAATAATATGAAATGCTTGGAAATTATAGGACAATTAGAGCTACATTCCCCTGCATCTTACGCAGAGGAATGGGATAATATCGGCTTGCTTGTGGGCAGATATGATAAAGAAGTTAAAACAATGTTTATTGCGTTGGATGCGACAGATGATGTGATTGCAGAGGCGGTTCGTCTCGAAACAGATATGCTACTGACACATCATCCGCTAATTTTTAAAAAGATGAGCAGAGTTACCACAGATAATTTTATTGGGCGACGAGTTTATGAACTTATTAGAAATGATATCAGTTATTTTGCAATGCATACGAATTTTGATGTGATGGGCATGGCAGATGCGGCGGCAGATGCACTATTTTTACAGGAAAGACAAGTGCTGAATGTTACTTACAAGGATGATATTTCTAAGGAAGGATGCGGTAGAACAGGACGTCTTAAGATGCGTATGAGTATCGCAGACCTTGCAGAGTTTGTTAAACAAAAGTTTTGCGTGCCGAATGTTAGGGTTTTTGGCAACTTGGATGATACTGTTGAGAGTGTTGCAGTGATGCCTGGCTCTGGTGGTGCTTATATTAAAGACGCAATAAATGCAGGTGTAGATGTGATGATCACAGGAGATATCGACCATCATGAAGGGATTGACGCAGTTGCACAAGGGATTACAGTGATTGACGCAGGGCACTATGGTATTGAGAAGCTTTTTATTCCTTATATGGAAGAATTTATTAGAAGAAAGATTCCTGAGCTAACGATATATAAATCCGAGAAGAAAGAGCCTTTTGTGGTGGTATAGGAAAGGAGGACTGTGAATGGATGGCAGTAGACAAAGCTTTCAAGTGACAGTAAATGGAAAGAGCAGGGAATATCCAGCAGGAATTACTTTTGGAGAGGTAGCCAGCGTGTACCAGAAAAATTATCCCTATCCAATCGCGTTGGCTGTCAGGAATGGAAAGATAAAAG
>BLMC01000190.1 GCA_011959805.1 Lachnospiraceae bacterium
TAAAAAGGCATATAATTGTGGTTGGCTAGACATAAATCGGTAATTGGGATATTCCTCCATCAGTTTCAGGACTGTCGCAAAGCTGCGTCCTGTCTTTTCTCTGGTCTGTGCAACTGTCCACCACCACGCAACGTCGATATGTGTGTGTCCAATACATGTGGCAATCACATCCTGATATCCTGCCATATCAGAGTACAACGCTTTATCAATATAGTCTGATGCCTCCTGTAGCGTCTGATAAAATTCTTTGGAGTAAGGAGTGCGCAAATCCAGATAATTAACTGTACTATTTAGGATTTCCAAAATATCCTTGCGGTTCTTATCGTCTTCCTCCATTCTTGTAAATGCTGCAAGCGGCACCCACAAATCATAGTAAAGCTTTTCTATCAATGCATCAATTTCTTGCATCTCGACGATTAAATTAAATTCTTTATGGAGTATTCCTGTGTATGCCTGAAGGCCAATCTCTAACACATCTCCTGCCTTTGCCGATGTCGTCAATAGCACATCGCGATGATTCATATCAATTCCTTGAATAACTTCTCCATTTACAAATAACAAAAACTGTGGATTTTTTGCGTCGTCCCACTCATCAATCTGTGTGCGAACATGAAGCCACATACGCTTCCCATCCAATTCTTGTGGCACCTGATAAGTCGTCTTAAACCAATAGTGACGATCTTTTCCGTACCAATGCATATTCTGACAGTCAAAATCTTCCCATGCTGCAGTGTCTGCCTCAGCTTCTTCAGGGCGAATAAAATTCCCTTCCTTATATTTCCAATTATCAATCTCAAATTTCTGCTTCACCTTTAGCTTTTTGAGTTCCTCGCAGATCACATTAACCCTTTTGTCTAAAAAATGCATAATTACCTCCATGTCTGCATTTCTATGCAGAATTTATTTTATTTTACACACAACAAATCTTGTTGGTCGTGTGTATCGCTCCAGCCCCAAAACGACACATTTCCTCATGCGGCTGTGGCCTCTTTTATATTGTCTGACGCAGACCATCTGCATACCAGAATACAATCATAGCAATCTGATACAAATCTCCTTCTTTTCCTATGCTACGCCATTGTTTCTTATATGCCATAAACCAGCGTTCCAGCCTTCCAGCAAGCGCAAATGCTTCTGTTTTATTCCATGAATGTTCCTGTTTCTCATGAACAAGCGCAAGTCCAGTTTCATTCCATAATTGTATTGCCTCTGCTGCCAATTCGTATAACTTAGCAATTTCTCTTGCCTGTGCATCCATAGAAATTGCTGTTCGCTTCATCTGCAAAACAAGCTCCCGCAAAGCATCATCCGCACATTTCACCATCTTATCTGCTGTACTAGCATCTTCCAATAACAGTTTTAAAAACTGGTCCTCAACCCTCAATTTACGATTTCGCGTAGACTGTTCATAGTATGCCACCGCATCGCGCCATGTAAACAGGGAATGCTTTGGCATTTTTGCCAAAATATCTACAGTCTGTTCTGTGATATCACCATATTCTAAGCGTGAAATCTGCCGATTTATTTCATCAAATGCAATATTCTCCTGATTCCACGAAAATGCTGCTCCATATATCATACCTGGCACAGAGAAATCTGGATGATTAATATGTCCAAAATCACCCCAGTCTGTATTTAAAATTCCCTCCGCATGATATTGGCGTGCATAATTGCACATTCTAACAATATTTTGATAAGAATCTTCCATTAAGTTTATCCACTGATTCCAACCACTTACACCAGTGGTGTCTCATCTCGCCACATTTCTGTGAGAGCACGAAATAGATACGTATGTTCTGTATAAAATTAAAATTCATTAATCTTATATCGGTTAAGCCGTTCTACGATTTTTTTCAGATAAACAAGAGTCAATACCCTCTGTCTGGTCTAAAAATATCATTTGATGATTGCACACTCTATTCCTGTTTGGCTTTGAATGCACGCTTGCAAAATGGCAGCATACTTGTTTCCATTGTCCTGCATTTTCTCATCAATTGTAATCACCGTATTCCAACAAATCTCATAAATTCCCTGTTTTGGGTTAAGCTTTTTTACTTTTGGCAGCAAATACATCTTCTCACGCCCGTTCTTGCTTTGCAACTGTCAGAGACTTATCTAAAAAAGCTGCCGCAAAAAAACAATTCAGCGTTCAGGACTATCGTTCCTTGCTTTTTAATTTTTTGCGGCAGCCTGTCGTCTCTTATATGAGATTTCGTTTTAATCCATATAATCCATCAGACGGTCAACAGTCGTAAATGCAAGCCCAGTCACGGTATCTGCACAGCCATAATAGATAGCAATCCTTCCCGTCGCCGCATCTGTAAGCGCCGCACACGGGAATACCACATTGGGCACATCCCCGACACACTCATAGATTTCATGAGGTCCCAAAATATAATTCTTTGTTCTCTTTATCACTTTCCACGGTTCCTCCAAATCCAGCAGCGCACAGCCCATTCGATAGACAAAGCCATTGCAAGTATTGATAACACCGTGGTAAATTAATAACCATCCTTCATCTGTCTCAATCGGTACACTTCCTGCACCAATCTTTGTGGATTGCCATGCGGAAGCATCACCTTTTATTGCTCCCATCACATAGCGATGACAACCCCAATATTTCAAATCAGGACTTTCACTTAGGAAAATATCTCCAAATGGTGTATGCCCATTGTCACTTGGACGACTCAACATATAATAGTTGTTCTGAATCTTACGTGGAAATAACACACCATTACGGTTAAATGGCAAAAATGCATTTTCCAACTGATAAAAAGTTTTAAAATCAAAAGTATATCCTACGCCGATCGTTGGAAACTCATGATAGCCATTGCACCATGTAATATAGTACCGATCCTCTATAAAACAAACTCTGGGATCATACCGAAAATCTCTCTTGGCAACTTCAGGGTGTGCTCCTTGGAATGTAAGTGGCTCATCAGAAATCTCCCAATGAATCCCATCTTTGCTGAATCCAGTAAAGATATCCATGCTGATTGACTTGCTATCGCAACGAAATATACCTGCATAGCCATCCTCAAAAGGAACAACGGCACTATTAAAAATACTGTTGGAATTTTTTGTTGCAAACCGTTCTATAATCGGATTTGCTTTGTAACGCCATACCGGCAGCTTTTCCGCGTTTTCTGGTTCCTGCCATGGCATATTGGGCAGATTTTTTCCTATTATTTTTGCCATACGCTGACACCTCTGTTTTCTATTCTATTTGCCCATAAACTCGTCAACCTGTCTCTGAGCTTCGTCCATTACATCCTGCCATCCTGCCTTCATCAATTCCTCTTTAATCTTTGGCACTACAACTTCTGGATCTTGAACGCCAGTCATAACCTCACTCTTGTAACGAAGCCAAATCTCACGGCAGTTTGCAAGCTGATTGGATACAGGATTTGTATCAAATGTGAAACCAAGCATTACAGAAGATTCTGCTGCTTCGTTCAAAGCTTTTACCTCATCCCACTGATTAAATTCAGCAGTGTCTTCCAAAGTTACAGTAAAGAAAGTACCTTGTGTATAGCCTGCAAGCGCCCATTCGTTATTGATTTTGTGTACCTTGCCATCAGCAGTGTACTCAAAGTTTACACCTTCCTCACCAAAGTAGAACAAGTCACGAAGTTTTGTATCACAGTTTACCAAATCCAAAAGCTGTAAGCACTTCTCTGGGTATTTTGTGTTGATAGAAACCATATTCAAAGAACCACGAACTGTCTCGTTGGAAAGGATTGTTTTTTCAATCTGCTGTACCACTACGTCTTTGCCCATCTGAGGTCCCCATGAAGTCACACCTGCAGACTCCCAGCCCTGTGCAACACGCCACATATTATAAACACGTCCCTCTGTCAATGTTGCAGCGTCTGGATTGATAATTCCCTTCTTATTCCACTCATGTATCGTTTTGAGCTGGCTCATAATATCCGGTTCTTCCAATGTAAAGCATACTCTTCCTTCTTTGTCATCAAAGCGAACGCCCAAAATCTGTGTACCAGCACCAATCTGATCATACACGTCGAAAATATAGTACAAACCATCATTCTTTACATACACTGGATAGTCGTTCTTATCCGCTTTCAATTTCTCAAAAGTTTCTGTCAAGGAATCCAAAGTGGTCAGAGATTTAATATCAAGGCTGTACTCGTCAACCAACTCTTTATCCCAGATTGCATAGTTTGTGATAGAACTGTCTTTATAAGTAGGAACGCCATAGATTCTATCTTTTACGCGAACACCATCCCAATATTTATCTGGCATTAACTCCAGCAAACCTGGCATATTTGCATCAAGCATGTCTGTGATGTCTGTATATGCACCCAAATTGATATCTGCAATATAGTTATTACCGTTTCCAAAGATAATATCATACGGCTCATTTGTACTGACAATAATGTTGCGGCGATTATCCCAGTCACCCCAAGGAATTACTTCCATCTCCAAATTTACACCAATCTTCTCACCAATATAGGCGTTAACTGATGAAATCCAAGAATCATAGTTTGTTGGCATACCATTTCCGATTGTTACCCATTTCAGATTTACAATCTCTCCACTGTTAGCACTATCAGAGT
>BLMC01000191.1 GCA_011959805.1 Lachnospiraceae bacterium
GCATAAAACATCAAAAAATGCGAGTACCATAAAAATCTGTGTCTGTCAAGCCATGATTTGAAATTTATTTTAAAAATTCGTGCCATATTCTAACAATTCGTGCCACGCCACTTGAAAAAAGCCGGAAAACAGGTATAGTGGAAACAAATGCCGACAGGATTATTTTTCGGAAATTTTTCAGGAAGGGGTTGCGTGGTATGTTTGAACGTGCGACAATTTTAACAGACAGACAGACAGACAGACAGACAGACAGACGTTATAAATCTGTCTTTTTGCCATATCTTTTTATATATAGCGCCATTCCATATAAGACCGCCGGAGGCGGGGATTTCCAGAAAGGCTGTAATGCCGTTTCTGGGGTTCCCGTCCCCGGCGGTTTTTCTGCGTCCGGAAGCCTGCCCGTATGGCGCCGGACGGTGCGTTTTTCATGATGGATAGGAGGCTGGTTTCAATGGACGCATTGGTTTACACAAGAGATGACCGGCAGTATGGGATGTTTTCCCGGATATTTGTGGAGGAATTTCCGAAAGCTGCGGTCACACGGGGGATACTGGACGGGCATATGCACATGGAAAAAGAATATGACGTTGTGGTGGTGGACATGGATGGTGCGGAGGGAATGGAGTTTGTATGCAAGTACCGGGAGGTGTACGGGGACACACTGGTGGTGTGGATCACGGATGACCGCTATTTTGCGGGGGTGGCGATACGGCTGCACATTTTTGACTTCATAATCCGCCCGTTTGAGGAAGCAAGGTTTCGGGAGTCGCTAAAGAGGATAAAGGACGGGGACATTGAAGCATGGCAGCGTGGAGCTGTGAAAAATTCCGTCTATCAAATTGGCTGTATCCATGTCATGGATCGTGTCAGGACAGATGGTTCAGGGCAGGGGAAAATTCCCCTGAGAACAGGAAAAGGAGCAGTGACGATATGGACAAAAATAAGAGATTATTTCCTTTCAGAAAACACCCTGTAGGGGACATTTTTGGGGGAAAGGGGAAGAAGGTTAAAAGAGGCATGGGAATCCTGCTGTCGGCTGCGCTGCTTTTTAACACGCTGCCTTCCGGCTGGCTGACAGCGGCAGCTTCACAGGACAGCGGGACAGGGCTGTGTGAACACCACATGGAGCATACGGCGGACTGTGGCTATCAGGAAGCAGATCCGGGAGCAGAGTGCAGTCATGAACATACAGAGGAATGTTATAAAATCGTGAAGAACTGTATCCATGAACACATGGAAAGCTGTTACCCGGAGGAAACATCAGGGGAGAAGGAAGCATCATCTTCCAATGCAGGGGAAAAACAGCCTCTGGAATGCAGCCATGTATGCAGTGAAGAAAACGGCTGTATCACAAAGGAAACGGACTGTATTCATGAGCATGATGA
Organism: Lachnospiraceae bacterium; assembly: GCA_011959805.1. Lineage (GTDB taxonomy): Bacteria > Bacillota > Clostridia > Lachnospirales > Lachnospiraceae > COE1. The sequence continues at coordinate 1,386 of BLMC01000191.1, forward strand.
ATCCTGTGGCTATCGGGAAGAAACATCGGGAAGTCCCTGTGCTTTCGAGTGTGCGGTATGCAGCAGCGAAACACTGGAAGAAACGGATTCCGAAACAAAGACATCAGAAACGGAAACCGAAGAGGAAGGAAAAGAGCCGGACAGTGGGCAGACAGAAGAAACGGATAGCGGGCAGGAATGTATTTGTGGGGAACTATGCAAAGAGGGCAGCATCAATCCTGACTGTCCTGTGTGCAGTGCAGAAGGCGCAGACCTTTCCGTCTGTGAAGGGACTGCCTATGAAGACAGGGAAAAGGAAGAAGAAACGACAGAGGTTACAGAGCCGGAAGAAGCGGAACCAGAAGCTACAAACCTCTGCGCCCACCATAAAGAACATACAGAGGACTGCGGCTTTGTTCCGGCAACAGAGGACAGTGAGGGCAGCCCTTGTACTTATGAATGCCGCATCTGCCCCATTGAGGACTTAATCGCCGCCCTGCCCGATGAAGTGACAGCGGACAATGCGGAGGACGTGCGGGCACAGCTTGAGGAAATACTCTCCCTGTTTTCAGAACTGACTGATGAGGAGCAGGAGCAGATTGACCTGTCCCACTGCTATGAGATGCAAGGGGCGTTGGATGAGGCTAACGAGCCTGTCCTGGCGGTGGAGACTTCCGGCGATTTTGGCGCTGGCAACGCCTTTCACTGGTCAATTAGCGAGGACGGTACTTTGACCATTACAGGCACAGGGGATATGCCGGATTTTCAGTATGCCAATGATCCCCCTTGGTTTAATTATTGGAAAACAATTAGCAAAGTAGAAGTCCAAGAAGGCGTGACTTCGATTGGGAAGTTGTCGTTCTATACGTATGGAAATCTTAGCCATGTTGATTTGCCTGACAGTTTGACCTCAATTGGGGATAACGCATTTCATAATTGTGGGTTGACGATGGTCACCATTCCAGATAACGTGACAACCATCGGGAAGGAAGCATTTTATGGTTGCGACGGTCTGACCGAGATTATCATTCCGGATAACGTGACAGCCATCGGGGAGAGAGCATTTGTTTATTGCGACGGTCTGACCGAGATTACTATTCCGGATAACGTGACAACTATCGGGATGGAGGCATTTTATGGTTGCAACGGCTTAACCAAGGTTATCTTTGAGCACACAATTGCACCAGAGCTTGGGGAGAATGTTTTTGGGGAAACGAACGTTTCTTTGCAAATTGTTGTTCCCGCAGGAGCCACTGGCTACGATGGGGAGAACTGGCCGGCGGACAAAGTGGTTGTGCCCGTGGCGAAGGTAGTAAAACAAGACGGCACAACTACCTATGTCGCCGATCTGGCGGATGCGTTTGCAGATGCAAACAGCGGCGCAACGGTCACAATGCTTGTCGATGTGGAGCTGGCAAAAACAGTGGATATACCCGCAGATACGACCTTCGTCCTAGACTTGAACGGGTATACGATTTCCAATAAACAAGGCACATGCATCGGCACAGCGACAGGCAGCAACCTAACCATAAGGGATAGCGGAACAGGCGGCACGGTTACTTCCGCTAAAGCTGCTGTCTATGTCAATGGAACCATAAAGCTGGAAGGTGGAAGGTTTTTAACGAATGCTCCTGATGCTTGGGGTGGCGTAAGAGTAATAAAGTGGATCGGTAACAGCCTGACTGTTACCGGTGAGGACGTATATACGAATAGTTTAGTGATTGATGACGTTGTTGCTTCCCTCGCTGCCGGAACTTATGACAAAATTTTGATAGACTCCGCCAGAACCTTTGAAGACTTCCTGGCTGAAGACCACGCCTATTACAAAGGCAGTCAGCCCCTTGCCCTCGATGGACTTGGCGTAAAGAGTGAAAATGGTATGTTTTTGGTGCTGACTGATTCCGTCACTGTCGGGAAGTGCAGCCACCCGGATAGTCTGTCGGATAACGGTGACGGCACGCATGGCGGAACCTGCCCCTTCTGCGGTAAGGTCTTTGCCGAGGAATTCCATACCCCCGGTACGGATAATAAATGTACTGGCTGTGGAACAGAACTTGTGGCGAAGGTGGAGAGTGGCAGCACCATTTATGTCGGCTCTCTGGAAGATGCGTTCGATTCGATAAACACCAGTGCAACGGTCACGCTGCTTGCCGATGTGACGCTGGAGGAGAGTGTGGATATACCATCTGGCACCTTCACCTTGGATCTGAGCGGCAAAAACGTCTCCGCTCCAGGAACAGCGCTGGAAATGCTTGATTCCAGAACAACCTTAGACATACAGGACAGCAGTGCCGGCAAGACCGGAACCATTCAGGGAGGCTTGTCAGCAGGCAACTGGGCCGGTATTGAACTAAGGGGTGGAACGCTCAACATCATTGGTGGAACCATCCAGGGTACCTGGGCAGGTGTCGAAATCAGCTCCATCGCAAACACAGAGCTGAATGTAAGCGGGGATGCCGTACTTAAATGCACAGAAGGCATGGGGCTGTTTGTGAACTCCTTCTCCTCCGGCAATGAGAAAATTTGGCTCTCCGGCGGCACTTTCACAGGCGGACAGAGGGCGATTAGTGCAAAAAGTACCCAGACGCTGAAGGAACTGTTGGTCGAAGGCTACGCCTACGCCAACGGGGACACGCTCATTGTCGAGGGACTGGAATCGAATAGCTTCACTTTCAAGTCCGTCACAGTGCGGAAATGCGATCACACCGGCGAGGGCGTCTGCGAGTACACCCACATAGACGGCACAACGACCCACAGCATGACCTGTCTTGCCTGCGGTTATACCGCAACGATGAAATGTACCTATGATGAAAATAAGACTGTTTCCAACGATGATAATACACATACATTAACTTGTTCTGGCTGTGCTGCCAACAAAACAGAAGATTGTTCCGGTGGAACTGCCACCTATACAGAAAAAGCCAAATGTGAAATCTGTGAAGGGGAATATGGAGAGCTTATAAAGGATACTGAGAAACCGACAGGGGAAATCAGCATTCGCACAAACAAATGGAACAGCTTTCTGAATACAATTACTTTCGGATTGTTCTTTAAGCAGACAGAGCAGGTAACGATTACAGCAGAAGATAAGGAATCCGGTGTGAAGTCCGTATCCTATTACATATCGGACAGCGGAATGTCGAAGGAAGAGGACGAAGCACTGACAGTGGG
>BLMC01000192.1 GCA_011959805.1 Lachnospiraceae bacterium
TGGCACCAGTCACCGTTTGGCTGTCTGGTGTAGAATTACTGTTTACAAGTGCATTGATATCCAAATCAAAACTTTGTTCTAACGTTCCAATCTCCACTGCTGCTTCCTCTGTAATTCCGACTGTAAGGTTTCCATATTCAGCCTTGGTTTCCCTGTACACAAGTTCTTCTTCACTGTGTTCACGCCCTGCAATACGCATAGAAACAATTAAAATTCCTGTCGTTGCTGCCACTCCGATACCAGTCAACAGTTTTGTTCTATTCTTCATCGGCACCTCCTTTGTGAACCAGCGTCCTGATATAATATCTGTCGCCCGCTTTAACTCCTTCCACTACTTCTATATATTCTCCGTTATTAAATCCAGTTGTTATTGGTATAAGCACATATTCTTCCCCTGATTTTATGTATAATTGGTTCTTTCCGTTTTCTGCTACTACTGCCTTTCGCAGAACATAGTTGACTTGCTCTACCTCTTCTGTGACAAATGTTACATCCGCTGTCATGCCACTGTAAAGCCTAGACGTATCACCCTGTATCGAAACCACTACAGGATAACTAATTGTCGCTGAATTTCTGCTTGTTGCAGTCGTTGTTATCGACTGAATTACACCATGATAATTTTCTCCCTCATACGCAGAAAAATTTAGTTCTACTGCATCACCAACTTTCATGGTCACTACATCTTCCTGGGATACATCTACAGAAATGGTCATCTCCTCCGCCTTTGCATAAGCGATTAGCGTATTGGTGTTTGTCAAGTAATCCCCAGCCTTATACCCTATTTCTGTGACAATACCACTTCCCGCAACACAGATGGTCCCATCTCCAACAAATTGCTCAAAAGCCTCTAACTTTTCCGCTGCTTCCTCAAGTTCCCGCTGCGCCCTAGAAAGCGCATTTTCGTAACTATTGAGACTACTCTGGTATTTTACATTTGCAATCTCACCATTGACAGTTGATGTTTTTAAACCCTGTTCTGCTGTTAACAATTCCTTTTCCAATAACTGTTGATTATATACAATTTCCGCTTCTATTTCATATACTTCGTCAATCTTATCCTGAATCTGCTGATTTGACTCGTCAAATTGACTGAAAAACTGTTCGTAAGATGCTTTGGCTGACTGAAATGCTTGCGCTGCATCCACCCTGTTTGTAACATAATCCTCGCTTGCATCTTCGACCCCTTCCAAGGCCTCCTCATACGCATCCAAAATATCAGATTTTTCTTCGAGATATTCTTCTTCTGTCAGCTCGTACTGCAGTTTGTAAATATCCTTTAATAACTGTTGTATTTCAAGGCTTTTTGCCGCCATATCGTTAGAAAGTCGCGCGATAGTAGTATCATAGGAAGTCTGTGCCAATGATGTATCAAGCAAGGTTTCATCGCGGGAAAGTTCTGCCTCCAGCACGCCAATCTCATATTCTGTCTGTGCTGTCGCAAGCGCAATCTGTGCCTCTGTCTTCTCATAGGTAAGTGCTTTATGAACAGAGTCAATGCTGTCTTTGGTAAACTGATACACTTTATCCCCTTCCTGAACACGCTGCCCAACAGACACATAAACTTTCTCCACTTTCAGATAATTTTCGTTCTCTTCTTCATCCTCGTCGTCACTTTCATTATCCGTGGACACATCAAGATCATAAACTTGGGTAGTAATACCAAACTCCACGGTTCCACTCTCTGTCACACAATTTTTTAAAGTTCCTTGTTGTACAATCTGTTCATTATATTCCCATTGTTGTACATTCTGTGCTGGTTTTATAAAAATCGTATAACATGCTGCCAAAATAATGCTCACAGTTACAATACACAGAAATACCAAACCTTTTTTAGTTCTGCGTGTCATGCGCCGTTTGGTCTGTTCTTCCTGACTGTCCATGTTTATCCTCCTCTCCATCAAATGTTTTATCTGTAGGCATAGCTCCTTGACCTGACTCTCTTTCTTCAAATGACACATTTTCAGGTCCTTCTGCTCCAAAAACTACACTTGCTGTCAGATTCGCATCAAGCCCACTCACATCTCCTTGTAGATTTACTGTCACAGTATAGCTAACTGCGGTTCTACTGTTTGATGAGGATATTGGATTGATCGTCTCAATTACGCCACTGTAATTTCCATAGTCAGATATAACAACAGATGCAGCTTCACCAACATATAATTGAGCAATGTCCTCCTGACTTACCGAGACGGACACAGAAATCAACTCTGGATTACTATAGGCAAATATCATACTTCCGCCTACAAGCGCCTTTCCCTCCTCTGCCATTAGCATTAAAACTGTTCCACTTTCTTCCGTATATAGATATCCATCTCCCACAAGTGCTTCAAACAAAGCAAGATTGCTCTCCGCCTCTTTTTTAGCATCCAACAATCTATCAAGACTGTCTTTTAAGCTTGTAAGCTGTGTATCATAATCATCCTGCGCTGTTTTTCCTCTTGCCACAGAGGTTTCATAAACAGTTTTCGCATTCAGGGATTGTTTTTGATAGGATATTTGCGCATCTGTATAATCCTCTCTTGCTGTTTCCACTTTATTTAAAAGTTTTTGGAGTGTTAATTCCGCAGAAGCAATCTCTGCCTCATATTCTTTGCGTGCAGTTGTGTATTTTTCTTCTGCCTCCTCTACTTCTTGTTCCAAAAGATTTATTGTCTTAATAATCCATTTTCTTTCATTCTGAGAATCTTGATTTGCTTGCCGTCCTATACTACTCAAATCAGCAAACTCTGTGCTAGCATTTGGAATAGATATTTCTTTGTCTGGTTCTTCCTTTGGTAAAGTTTGTTCTTCTCCAGATTCAACCTTAGATTCAACCTCTTCTTTTGTATCTTTTTGTGGATTGGTCTCTTCATCTGCTCCCTCATTAGGCACAGTTCCATCCCCCACAGATCCACTCAATGTCATTATTCCTGCTGTTCCTACAGTTTCCGATGAACCGTTTTTCAGCTCATCATCAGTTACTTCCCAATATTCCTTTCTTTCTGTATATAGTTCCTTTGCTTCCTCATACGCCTTTTTCAGATTAGCAATATCATAGTCATCATAAAAGGAATTATTCTGTACACGCTCAAGATATTCTTGATATTCCTGCTGCGCTTTCTCATAAGTTTTTATGGACTGTGCATAGTCTGCCTCCAACTGTGTGATTGTATTGTCATAAACTTGTTTTGCAAACTGTGACTCAAGTATCGCCGTATCATAAGTATATTTGGCCTGCAGTCTGCTCTCTCCATCTAAAATCTGTCCACTCCTGTACGCTAACTGCGCGCTCAGCGCAGTAGATTCAAGTTCTTTTCTTGCATCTGTAATACTTTCTTCGGTAAATTTTATATATTTATCACCTGCTTCAACACTGTCGCCATTGGCTAGATGGACCTTTTCCACGTACAAGCTTGTGTCTTCCAGAAAATCAATCTCAAAAGTGACTGCTTTGATTCCTACAGATGTTGTTCCATTTGCCATAACCATGCCAGATTCCTTAGGAATATTTCCATTCATATTTTGGGCAAATCCCATTGCATCCATATTCTCTTGAGAATCAGTCTGTCTTGTCCTTATATAACTGCCCAAACTCACTACAGCAATCGCAATGACAATCACTACAACCAATACAACACTTAGCCTGTTTTTCCACTTCCGTTTTTTTACTAGCGTGTTTAGCTCCTGTAATGCTTTCTCTTCCTTCTCCATAGAGCGCCTCATAAAATCCCCCGTTCTTGCAAACTCCTGACATCAAAATACATCTTCTTTAATGAATATCGTTTTGCGTCACTTTTGTATCAAAGGCTTTATTACCAACACGGACAACCTTTGCACTAATTTGATACGTATTTTGAGCCAAGTAAAGAACGCGAGTAAAAATATTTCTGCCATCTGTATCACCACAATACTTATTACTCCTTTTCACACATTCTTTTACCAGACATACTGACACAACACAAAATTCAATTAACGCAGCCTGTTGTGCCTGATTGTCTGCTCCCAATTTTTAATGCGATATTTTGAAATGCACGCAGCCTTGCCAACTTCTACGTTTTCTTTCACATTCTTGCAAACTGTGGAGCACTTTTGGTAGAAAGTCTTTTTCTCACGTCCATGAACAACTATACTGTGACTTCCTAAAATGTACTTAAAATAATTTGTGTCTTTTGTTTGAACAAAATGTTGTATGATAATAACGCCTTTTCAAAAGCTTCACTTTTTGTCCGATTGGTTTGTGTTATTGCAAATTATCCTAAATAATTTTTGCTTTTTCTAGCATCAAAAAAGGGCTTCTGCCTATTGCAAATGCCCTTTTTAATAGCTTCATAAAATAACTCTAAATCGTATTGTTTTTTCTTCTATACGCTCTACCTTAATTTTTCCGCCGTGTGTCTCTGCAATCGCCTGTGCCATTGCAAGCCCAATTCCCGTTCCTCCAGTATTTGCAGAACGCGATTCATCCACACGGTAAAAACGGTCAAACAGTCTGTCCAAATCCACTGTATTTGGTAAATCACATGTATTTGATACCTCTATGCA
>BLMC01000193.1 GCA_011959805.1 Lachnospiraceae bacterium
GGGCGGTCAGAGGAGGTTGCAGAACTTGTGAAACTGCTTTGCACAGGGAATGAATATTTAACAGGACAAGTAATAACGTTAGACGGAGGTTGGACATAATGGAAAAGGAATTGTATGATATTTTGATTATCGGAGCAGGACCCGCAGGGATGGGGGCAGCAGTATACGCAGTAAGAGCAGGGCTGAAAGTAGCAGTGATTGACAGAAGCCCTGTGAGTGGCGGACAGATATTAACGACATATGAGGTGGACAATTATCTTGGGTTGCCTGGTTTGAGTGGTGGTGAATTGTCGGATAAATTTCGAGAACATGCAGACCGACTTGGAGTGAAGTTTGTGACTGCGAATGTGCAGACAGTTGAAGAGACAACAAAATCCACGGAATATCGAGTTTGTACAGACAAAGATATATTCTGTGCTAAGACAATTATTCTTGCAACAGGAGCTTCCCATTCTTTGCTTCATGTGCCAGGAGAGAATGAATTTACTGGAATGGGAGTATCATACTGTGCTACTTGCGATGGTGCTTTTTTTAGAAATAAGACTGTGGCAGTAGTTGGAGGCGGTGATGTGGCAGTAGAGGATGCGATTTTTTTGGCGAAGATTTGTCAAAAAATTTACTTAATTCATCGAAGAGACCAGTTGCGGGCAGTTGATAGTCTACAAAAAACGTTGTTTTCTCTTGAAAATATTGAAGTTATCTGGGATAGTGAAGTCAAAGAGATTTATGGGACAGACAAGGTATCAGGGGTACGGATTTTTGATAATAAAAGTGGCGAGCAGAAAAGTCTGGATGTTGATGGTGTGTTTATTGGAGTTGGCATTATACCAAATACGAGTATTTTTGAAGGTATTGTAGAGATGGATCAAAATGGATATATTATTGCAGACGAAACTTGTACAACTTCAAAGAAAGGGATCTTTGCGGCAGGCGATATCAGGAAAAAACAAATGCGTCAGATTATTACCGCTGTCGCTGACGGTGCAAATGCAGTTGGTTCTGTGCAAAATTTTTTGCTGGATAAAAAGGTGTGAAAAAATTTTTAAAAGTTACAAATTTATTTATTAATAATTTATAGGTAAAAAGATAGAAAAAATTAATTCATAAAAAAGAAAATTTACAGGAATACTGGGGTATTATGGCGAATTTAGCCAAATTATTTGTTCAGAAAGCGATATTTTTTTGTGGCAGTTATGCATAACTGTGCAAAAAGATGGCTTGACATTTGTGGCGAAGTATGTTAATTTATTTCATGGGTGTAACAAATTCGTAATATTTGATAAAACATAAACAAAGAAAAAGAAACTGTCAGAGTTTCAGAAAAGTTAGAAAAGAACTTTGACGACAGAGCCACATAGATACCATATATTGGAGGAATAGTCATGAACAAGTACGGCGTAAAAGCAGCGGCATGTGCCCTTGTTGGAACACTTTCATTATCAGGATACCAGACAACACTAGAAGCAAAGATTCATGGTTCATCAGATGTGCCTGCGGCGGGCGTTGCCGTGGTGATGGATGAAGGTAGTACCATACAAGACCTTCAAGTGGAAGTGGTCCAGAATATTGCTTATCTTGAAAGTGCATCAGGATTACAGCCAAATATTGTACTGGCGTCGGAGAAGGTTGGCTTGGCAGAAGCAGTAAATAATATTGTGCAGTCAAATCCTAACTTGGCGACAACAAAGACTTCTTTAGAGAATGGGCAAGAGAGCACAACTGTGATAGACGTGGAAGAATCTGAGCAACAAGGAATTTCAGAGCAGGAAGGTGAGGAACAAGAGTCTTTGCATTCTGAAGAATCTGAGGAGCGTTCAGAGGAGGAAGCGTCTTCTATAGAACAAGAAACCTCCACACAGGAAACTTCTGAACAAGAAACTTCCCAAGAGAAGTCATCGACAGAGGAGACTTCTGAGCAAGAGACTTCCACAGAAGAAACTTCTCAGGAGAAGCCATCGACAGAGGAGACTTCTGAGCAGGAAACAACCAACACAGAAGAAGAAACAACTGAGGAGTCAACGGATATAGAGGATGATTTCCAGATAAGTGCAGGTTTTTCAGCCACAGATACTTATGATAATGTCGAGCTTATTGAGGAGGAGACAGAGACACAGACAGATGAGCAAGATTTTTCAGGGCTTGTCATTGCGAGAGTGACAAACTATGTTAATGTCAGAAGCCTTCCAAGTGAAGAGAGCGAGATTGTCGGAAAACTATACGACAAGTCTGTTGGCGAATTTATTGAAGAAAAAGATGGTTGGTATAAGATTGTATCTGGAAACTGTACTGGATATGTCAAGGGTGAATATTGTGTTGTAGGAGAAGAAGCAGAGGCACTTGCCAAGGAAGTGGGAACTACTTATGCTGTTGTCAACACTACGACGCTTAAGGTTCGGAAGGAAGCAAGTACAGAGTCTTCTGTACTCGGACTTGTTCCAATTGAAGAGGAATTGATTGTAGTTGAGGAGCTTGACGGATGGGTTAAAATCGCAATAGAAGAGGGCGATGGTTATGTTTCAAGAGACTATGTAAATCTTAGAACAGATTTTGTACATGCAGAGTCAAGAGAAGAAGAAGAAGCAAGGCTTGCTAAAGAAGCAAGAGCACGGGAAGAAGCGCGGGCTGCGGCTGCTGCAACAGAGGCAACACGGACACAGAAAAAGGCAGAAGCACAAGTGCAGAAGTCTGAGGCAAATCAGGCGACAATTGAAGCGGCGAGAAATACAGCAGCTTCCTCTGGAGGAAGTGAGATGGGAAAAGCTGTAATTGACTATGCCACACAATTTGTGGGGAATCCGTATGTATATGGTGGTTCAAGTCTAACAAATGGTACAGATTGTTCTGGTTTTGTTATGAGTGTGTATGCTAATTTTGGTGTAAGTCTACCGCATTCCTCCTCTGCGCTAAGAAGCAGGGGATATGATGTTGGCGGATTGCAAAATGCACAGCCAGGTGATATTGTATGTTATTCTGGCCATGTAGGGTTGTATGTTGGAAATGGACAAATTGTCCATGCCAGCACATCAAAAACTGGAATTATTGTTTCTAGTGCAACCTATCGAAATATTTTGACAGTAAGAAGAATTTTCTAAAATAAAAAAGAATACATAACAGTTTTAGAAGGCGGGAAATTATATTTTCCCGCCTTTTTGTTATGTGCGCGGAGAGGAACTATACAGTGAAAGCTGACCGCGTTCGGCGCTGAGTGAGAAAATGAACTTCCCCACTTGACTTTGAAAACAGAAGAATTGAAATTCACAAAAGAAAAGAATTTGTCAAGTAGAAAAAGTGCACAAAAAATATAGAGAAAAAATATTGTGTTGTAAACATAGAGAGAGGAAACTGTGATATATTATCCACAACAAAAAATATAAAAGTATTGAAAAATAGACTTATACACCAAGTTATCCACAATATCCACAATGATGAACAACTTTTCTTTTGAAAAATGAAAAATTTATCCGCGTATGTATGTTTTGTGAAAAAGCACGAAAATTGTTATTTTAGAAAAAACTTATCACAAAAAGATTGACACATAATTATTTGCTTGGACTGTGAGATGTTCGATTTCAACAACAAAAAAATAAGTAAAAAAAGACAAAAAATTAAATATTTTGTAACAATTCTGTTGTGCAAAATTGAATGTAAAAATACTAATAAAAGTTTGTTTGCATAAGACACTATGTGTCTTTTATAGGGTAAATACCCAACATAAAATAAATTGTCGAAAATACCCTAGATAAATTGTCAGAATATACAATCTGATAACTTATGAATAAGAATGGCTAAATTATTACAATATTTTTAGAATAAATGTCAAAAGATATTGGAAAAAACAAATGGATATGGTATAATCGACTTACAATTAAGAGACAGGCTTAATTGTAAATTAAGAGCGAAGGGATGTGGACGTAATGAAATTTATTATCAGCGGAAAAAACATCGATGTTACGCCTGGATTAAAGGCGGCAGTTGAGGACAAGATCGGTAAACTTGAGAAGTATTTTACGCCAGAAACGGAGGTACATGCGACACTAAGTGTTGAGAAGGAACGTCAAAAGATAGAGGTCACCATTCCAGTAAAAGGAACTATTATCCGCTCGGAACAGGTTAGCAATGACATGTATGTATCAATCGACCTTGCGGCAGAAGTGATCGAACGGCAGTTGAAAAAATATAGAACCAAATTCAGAGCAGACCAACAAGCAGGGGCAGCAAGCTTGCGGACTGATTTTATAGAGAATGGTTATGAGGAAGAAGACGATGAAGTGCGAATCGTGCGTACTAAGAAATTTGATATTAAACCAATGTACGCGGAAGATGCATGTGTTCAGATGGAACTTTTAGGACATGATTTCTTTGTATTCTGCAATGCAGAGACAGATGAAGTTAATGTGGTATATAAGCGCAAAGGAAATACCTATGGTTTGATTGAACCAGAAAATTAAATAAGATTTATGGACAGATATCGGGAAACTGATATCTGTTCTTTTATGCACAGACCCATGCAGAGGAA
>BLMC01000194.1 GCA_011959805.1 Lachnospiraceae bacterium
ACCACACATTACAGGTGGTCGTTCATCAACGTTTCATTTTAGATATTTAACCTGTCTACTTGACAGGTATCATATCACAAATACAAAACAGCCCCTTCTTTTTAATAATAAATGCCTTCACTTTGCAGAATTGATGCAACTATCGTGGCAAGTGTTCCTGCCAATACGAATGACAATACTACTCCAATAACCATCCAAATCAGCATTGCCTTACAATAATTCGATTTACTTTTCTTGGTACCTGAACCAAATGCCCACACAAACAGCATAATAATGTTTACACAAGGTATCCACATCAAAAGCATCGTCACCATCCAGTCTCCAAAACTTACTGGTTCTTCAAGTCCACTGTCCCCTGCCTGATAAGGCTGTTGGTACTGCTGCTGGTAAGGTTGTTGATACGTCTGCTGATATTGCCCTTGTTCTGTGTTTTGATTTTGCTTGTCAAATGAATTGTTGTCCATCACTATTCCCTCCAATATTGTAATATAGACTCTCAGATTTTGTATGTATGTGTTTTTCTATAACTCCTCATAGGAAAACTATAAAGAAAATTCTGAAAGACCTATCAATGAATCACATAGGAAAGATTCATCTTCCCCTACTCGTCACACCCCATTTTAATAGCATACTTCTTCTGTATGGGATTGCGCATAAAAATAGGTGAAACTGATTTTCCTTTGACTGTGCACTGTCAATTCAACATAAAATATTATTTTGCCCCATCAACGCGCACATAAGTAATACATCTTGGTCATAATCATAACACAAAAGAATCCATTTGCGCAATAAATATTAATAAAAATAAATTATTTTCAATCCTCGTTTCACCATGCAAAATTGAATGTACAAATGCTGTTGGGTGTACAAACTGGCTCCTTATAAAGGGGCATGGCTGAACTGTCACTATTTGCGCAATAATTTTTCTACAAGAATGTTGTTTTTATAATATATCATAGGAGATTCTCCTGGAAAACAATAACACATTCTATAACCATAAATTAGAAGTGTGACTACACATACAAAGCATAACCAAACTTTTGTTCTCTTATCATTTATTCCTTTTAGATACCGATTGATAAAAAACCAACATAGAAAGACTATCCACAGTGGTGCAGCAGGGTTAAGTCGCAATCCGGTGATAAACTGTCCTGTTAAAATGCAAAACACTGCTCGCGTTAGTCCGCATCCTGCACATGGAAAACCTGTTACAATCAAAAAGGGACAAAATATTTGAAACACATGCATTGTTATTACTTCATACAATAGTAATATCATAATCGCTATACGAAAATTCTTGATATCCTTCCAGATTCTTCCCCAGACAATTTTTATCATTCCTATAACTTGTTCTACGAGGATCCCATCCTTTCTTTTATCGAAAAATTATTTATTTTCTTAGCAGCGTGTGCTCTTGAAAAGTTAAATGTACGTGCTCCCAAAAATGTTTTTGTTTGCTTTTGATATTTCTTCGCTCGTTTCCAATACACACTTTTTGTATCTGTATAGATTTCTTTTGGAAGTGCCGCAACCGCATCAAGAGAAAGCCTTTTTGTCAGATAATGGCTATCGTACTTTTGACCATCACCGCAGGTCGTAATATTGTACGATGCAATCCAATAATCAGGGTGTGCCACCGAGAACCCAATCCATCCTACAGACAATACAATTATAAAAAAACGAAACAGTGAGAATTTCTGATTGTAAATAGAAAGTAAAACACCAGTTATTACAATTGCAATCATCACCAATCCCCACAATACCAACAATCGCAGAAAAGTCAACTGATAGCTGGAAATATATAGAATCATCCTATATGCGCTTGAAATTGTCATAATATAAGTACAACCACAAATTACACTTAAAAGTGTTCTCAATAGTCTGGACGTTTTAAAATACGCCATGGTAAACAAAACCATCAATATATTAAATATACACACAACTACCAATTCAAAAAATCCACGTCTTGCATAAGAAGCATACGTATATCCTACTGGAAGTTCCATCTTTCCAAGAAATAATCCAAAAATCTGCACACTGGAAAACAAGAGATAAATCACGCACATCACACCATTTACAGTAATTGCGATAAAAGTATCCATATTTGTTTCCCCCGATTCTGTTGCCTCTTGAATTTTCTTGATATTTCGAGGCTCTGTATTATAGGCAAAAATGCCATAGCAAAATACAAACACAATTAGAATATAAAATAGAATTTTTGTCACAACACCAATATTTTCTAAAATATCAATATCGATTGAAAATGTCAAAATGCTATAGAGGATATTCCAAAATACTGCGTCTGCACTTGCAAGTAAGATTGTGGTAAACATTGCTACTGGAATTGTAATTAACAGTCCAATCCCTACCGAGGACCAGATGCGCTTTTTTTCAGGATTTTCTTTTTTCTCATGTTTTGCAAGTCGAAGTTTCCATTTTGCAATCAAATCTTCTATAGGAGTTATGATACTACCAGTTGCCCCACACAGCATTAACGTACAACCTCTAACATATGCCGCAATTCCCCATCCAGTCAAATCCTGCCAACACTGCAAAAGAAATATACTCATTAGAATATACATTAATACCTTGTTAAAAAATATTAAAACCCCCGAATCTGTCGTGCAATTTAGACCTCCGGCTACAACAATGCAAACCATTAGAAAAATATTGTTAATATGCGCTTTCTTCTGTTCTTGATTGTCGTCTGCGGAGTTGCTCTTTGACTTTTTGATAAAGTAGCCAAAAAACAAGAGCGTTCCGCCTGCGAAAAAAGGGTAAGTAATTCCTGATGTATTATGGTATAAACAGAACGTATAGAACAATGCATAGAGAAAACTTCCTACTCCAAATGTTTGAAATCGTTTCTCTTTTCTTTTCATTTCTTCCAATTTCGCTTGTTGTTTTGCAGTCGGATTGATTTGTTGTACATTTTGTAAATTAGGGGGGTTGACCATCCCAATGTCTGAATTTGTGTTCATTTTACATTCTCCTTCCTAGATTTATCAATGATATCTACATGTACGCTGCTTTTTATGGAGGCTGTTCCTTCTCACAATCCTTGTCCTCCACATACTCTAAAATATCTCCCGGCTGGCACTGCAATGCCTTACAAATTGCATTTAATGTGGAAAGTCTGACCGCCTTCGCTTTATTGTTTTTTAAAATCGACAGATTTGCAAGAGTGATATCCACTTCTTTTGCCAATTCTGTCAATCCAATCTTTCTTTTTGCCATCATCACATCAAGATTTATTATTATCGCCATAATTTCCTTGCCTTTCTCAAAAATGTTATAAGAACAATTATTAGCCCTGTTAAATTGTCAGGTCATTTTCCAATTTATACTCCACTGCTCTATCAAACACAAACGCGAGCACTTTGCTGAACAATCCTGCGATAATAAACACCAATACAAGAACTAACATTGCTGCCGTCATATACAGCGCTGTCCGAAGTAGACAAATCAGTGCAATCACAAAACTATAGGTTCCCATGCGTTGCAGACTCACCACATTGTCCTTTACAAAACAGTCATCTTTTAAAACGGTCCGAAACATCTTGCGCAACTCACCAAGTATTAGCACCGCCATTATTCCAAGCACAAAATAAATGACAATAATCTCTGTGTAACACCCCTCAAAATCATGAAAATCAAAAAATTCCATAAAGTGTTGCACTACTCTAGGAACAGGAAGTAACAAAGTCACAATAATTCCTGAAAAATACATTAGATCTAGCAAATACTTTGTTATCCATATTACGGTTTCTTTCTTCATTGTCTCTCCATTCTTAGAAAGCATTCTTAATTGTGCCGTTGTCTGCATTTAAAAATCCTTCTATTTAAAAATTCTGTGGCTCTATCATAGCACAATCTACATTGATTATCAATAATTTTTTATTGAATTTCGATAAATATCTGTTGTAATCTAAAAATTTTTATCATATTAGTACATAAAATCCTGTCCATTTTCTTTCATGTCCTTATTCTGGCAGTAGCATTATAACTATTGCAATCAATATATTAAATAAGCTATAATGTAGGTCATGCTACTATTAGCGTAACCACAGGTTGCGAAAAGAATGAATGTGCAACCCCAACGTGCCAAAATATCAAAGTTGCTTGCTAGTACGCAATCATGAAAAATAGTATAATTTGGAACAAAGGAGGTGAAATACATGACATTTTCAGAAAAGCTGTTGTTGATTAGAAAGCAAAAAGAGCTGTCACAAGAGCAGCTTGCAAAGATGCTTGATGTATCAAGACAATCTGTTTCCAAATGGGAAACCCAGCAGACTTTACCAGAACCGAATAAACTCGTACTTATCAGCAATATTTTGGATGTGTCCATCGACCAGCTATTAAAAGATGATCTTTCTATTAGCGAGGAAAATGAGACAACCAGCGAAACTGAAATTACAGAAACTACTTCTGGCGCAGTCAAATTAGATATTATGTTCTGTAC
>BLMC01000195.1 GCA_011959805.1 Lachnospiraceae bacterium
GCTAAAGAGAAGTGATAACCTAAAATTGGACACAGAGGAAATCACAGACAAAAATAAGGCTTTTGTTGTTGCTATGTGGTGATAATGGTTCCGATTTTGGCATCGATTGCAGCGGCAGTTTTATTTAGCGAAGTAATAATTACCTTTCCATTTGGAACTGCTTCAAGATAAGATATTGCTGCCATAATTTTGGGAAGCATGTCTGTTTCCCCAAAATGTCCTTCTACAATATAGTGTTTGGCGTCTGCGACCGTTAATGTTTTTAGTGGTTCTTGATTATCTTTTTCAAAATTCAGATAAACATAGTCGACGCTGGTAAGGATTAGGAGCTCGTCCGCTTTGAGGTCTGTGGCGAGTTTTCCAGCAATACAATCTTTTTCAATAACTGCGGAGGCACCCTTTAATGCATGTTGTTGCTCGATAACAGGAATACCGCCACCGCCACATGCAATCACAACTTGATCGGCATTGGAAAGAGTTCGGATTGCATCGATTTCAACAATATCAATTGGTTGTGGTGCTGCGACTACCCTACGAAAACCATCAGGAGTCTCAAGAACGGAATTTCCTTTATTGATTTCGATGTCGGCGTCCTCTTTGGGCATGTAACGGCCAATTGCTTTTTGTGGAGCATAAAAAGCTTCATCGTAGGGATCTACCGTAACTTGGGTCAGGATTGTACTGACTGGGACAGAAATACCGCGGCTTAAAAGTTCAGATTTTAGCGAATTTTGGATATCGTATCCTACATATCCTTGGCTCATTGCAGAACACACACACATTGGCGCTGGTGTGTAGTCGGAATAAACACGATGGAGTTCTGTCATTGCTTTATGTATCATGCTTACTTGATGACCATTGCTGTGAGTGATTGTTAACTGATAATTTGCTTCGACAAGGTCTGCGAGTGCTTTTGCCGTTCTTTTGACTGCGTTAAGTTGTGCGGATGTGTTAGAGCCTAGCGCATCATGTCCCAGCGCAACAACGACTTTCTTTTTGCTCATATGGATTTCCTCCTAAAATAATGGATTTCTTAAATTGTATCAGTTCCTAGAATAAAAAACAATATCATTCATAAAATACAAAGAATGCCACATACTAATTAACACATAAACTGTTGTCGGATAACAAGTTAAATATATTTGTTATTGGAATACAGTTCTGAAATTAATAGGAAAGGTATGTGATTTTTATATGATGGACTATATCAATGCATTTTGGGTTGGAGGGGTAGTTTGTGCTCTCGCACAAATATTTTTGGACCGCACGAAAATGCTTCCTGGGCGTGTGATGGTGCTTCTTGTCTGTACAGGAGCAGTCATAAGTTTCTTTGGCTGGTATGAACCTTTTGCGGAATATGCCGGCGCTGGTGCCAATGTGCCATTACTTGGATATGGAAATATTTTGATGAAAGGAGTGAAGGAGGCAGTTGATAAAGATGGATTTATTGGGTTGTTCAAGGGTGGATTTACCAATGGTGCAGTAGGATGCAGTGCAGCGCTAATTTTTGGTTATATTGCTAGCTTGATATTTCATTCTAAGGTCACGAAAGCATAATTATTTTTTGCTAAGATTCCTCAAAATCCAATCCGAAATCAGATAACAGTTGACGCACATGAGCGTCCCATAGTTTTTCGACACTCTTATCCATAACAAATGTTGTAAATGCGCTTCCAGTAATACAAGTTACTTTCCCATTATCATATCGAATATTGAGAACAAGGCAACGAATAAGATTGGCTGCAACTCCGCAATCTGGATTTGCAGCTATTTTTTGAATTAGCTGTGGTGTGGCGTGAAGTACCACTTTAAATGACACAGGAGTTCTTTTTCCTTTGATAAGTTGGAAACAAAATGGGCGAATTTCTTTCCAGTAAGAAAATAAGGTGGATTTTTCTGTGTTTTCAAGCAATTCCAATTCTTCACTGGTATAGAAGTCTTTGACAAGATGGCCGTCAATATGAAATGTATTGTAGGTGGTAATCATGGCTTCTTCTACCAGAAAGGAATCAAACTGTTCTGACAAAAGCAACGCATTCATAATATTTTTTGTAATTTTGATTTCTAATGCAATCATAGATTCTCCTTTCCAAAAGAACACAGAACTGTCTAAGTATTATGAAAAAATGTATCAATAGAGGGGATACAAAATACGTTTCTAGTATATCGGTATTTTTAGGAAACTGCAAGTATTTGTAAAAAATGCTTTTCAAATGTTACAATATATGATAAGATTATACATAGTTATCAATACTAGATATAATGGTTTTATAAAAAATGAGAGGTAGATACTGATGAAATATAAAATAGTAGTTGACAGCTGCTGTGAACTTCCAGAGAATTTAAAAAATGACCCGCGGTTTGAAATTGTACCACTTACATTGATTGTGGGAGATCAATATGAAAAAGAAGATAACATGGAATTTAACCAGCGAGAATTTCTTGATGCAGTGGCAGCCTGCCCGGAATGTCCAAAGTCAGCCTGCCCTTCCCCAGAGCGATATCAGATAGCATATGAGACAGAGGCAGAACATGTGTATGCTATCACGCTGTCATCAAAACTTAGTGGCAGCTATAACAGTGCAGTGCTCGGCAAAAATTTGTATCATGAGAAGCATGGAGAAAAAGAACTCTATGTCGTAGATTCAAAATCGGCTGCTTGTGGTGAGACACAGATTGTCTATAAACTTATGGAGATGGAGGAAAGTGGACTTGCGTTTACAGAAATTATAGAACGGATTGAGCAGTTTGTGAAGGATATGAACACGTATTTTGTGCTGGAAAATCTGGATACCCTTCGGAAGAATGGCAGACTTTCTGGTGTCAAGGCACTTGTGGCGTCCACACTCAATATTAAACCAGTGATGGGAGCTGACGACGGCAGTATTATTCAGCTTGGACAGGGCATTGGAATGAAGAAAGCGCTAGCAAAAATGGCAGAGGCAGCGATTGAGCAAGCTGTGGAAGCAGGAAAAAAGCGACTGATGATCACGCACTGTAACAATTTGAAGGCGGCGGAGTGTGTTCGACGCCATATTGAAGAAAAACTACATTTTAAAGAGACATTGATTTTGGATGCAGCGGGTGTGAGCAGTATGTATGCCAATGAAGGTGGCGTAATTGTCACAATATAATTTGAGGGGCTGTTGCAAAATAGCTGTTATATACAAAATATAGTATTCAGAGTTTTATCTATATATTGTATATAAGCAGCATTTTGCAACAGCTTTTTTTACATATAATTATTGTAAAGCATTCCCGTATAGATACTGGTGACGTATGGATTTGGATAAGTTGCATTGGGGTTTGAGTATGCGCAGATGCGTCGGTCGATATACTCCATTGGGTCAAGTGAGATTGCGTTTAGCTTTCGCAAAATCTGTGAACCAAAACCTTTGATTGCAGTAGCATCTGTGATTTCATCGCTCTTTTGATAGTCAAGTGTAGCATCTTCATTGACGCTAATGCCATATTTTTCAAGATTGAAGCTGTGTAGTCCTAGAAATTTTTGTAGGTCTTTAGAGAGCAACTTTGTGAGTGGTGCATCTACGGAGTCGTTAATGACACCGTTCATAAAATGATTGTAACCATTCACAAAAGTTTCGATATTGTTAGCGAGTGATTCTGCATCTGGATAAAGCCCGATTGTGGCTGTAGCAGTCTTTCCGGAAGTCGCTGCCGCGGCGCGCGCTGTAATCTGATCGGACATAGTCATGCCAGTACCAGCATACTCAGGATGCAGCGTTACATGGTAGGCACCATGAACGGAGAACGTGTTAGAGTAGGAAGACTCCTCGTTGCCATTAATGCTGTATATTGCATTTGTTGCCTCTTTAATATTTTTGTTTAGCCCCAGATAATCAACAATGCCATTCTGATAGCTGGTGTTCTCATCCGTGATTGTGAAATGGCGTTCCCCTTGGACTGGAAGTCCATAAGCATCAGAAGTGACCTCGAGTGCAGAGAGTCCACGTGCTTTGACAACACGCGCTGACACCCCGATATCGGAGTTGTTAATTAGGCGGGCAAGCTTATGTTGCAAATCGCTGTTTGTCTCCCCTTCATGCACATTAAACTGGAGTTCATAGTGAAGTTTATTGGTTAGAAGGTCAAACGAGTAACTGTCAGGTTTTAGTCGGACAGGCTGGTCTGCCTTCATATATTTGCTGGTATTGATCTGTGGTGAGGCGAAATTCTCAACCTCCAAAACAAAGTCTGTGGGTACAAAATCTTCTGCATCTTCTGGTTCGTAATCTACTGTTGCAAGCGATTCATTGTCGCTGTAGGCAGATTTCATCGAGAACAGGTCATCATCGTCGCTGCTGAGCGAATCGATAGTTTGTTTTAAATCGTTGGCACTTTCCTTCAGATGGATTGCATACGCGATTGAGCGCGGCGAAGGGTCTGTTAGATAGAGTGGAGCAAAGCGATTATTCCACT
>BLMC01000196.1 GCA_011959805.1 Lachnospiraceae bacterium
AATATTGTAATGATAAGTATATTGATACTTTTGAAGGGAGATTCTATTATGTACGAAAACAATAATAACTATCCACAGCAGTCCAACAACTCGGGAAACAATAGCAATGGATACTCGGAGTATTATTATTCTACTGGGGCACCAAATATAAATTATGGCCAGACACAAAATGCTCCAGTTAATGCGCCAAAAACAAAATCAAAAAAGACAAATGGTTTTGGTAAAAAAGCGCTTTCCGTTGTATGTCTTGGTTTAGTATTTGGAGTAACTGCAGGTGCTGCCTTTAGCATTCCTACTTCCATTGCCACAAAAGAGCTAAAACAAACCAAAATGGAAATCCAGCAAATGCAGGACTCCTTAAATGCTGGAACAACTTCTGGCAAGTCTTCCCTCTCGACTACAACTGGTTCCTTGTCAACTTCCAACGCACTTCACAGCAACAACACTTCTGCTACCGTATCTGCGATTGCTGATAGTTGTCTGCCAAGTGTTGTATCCATTACAAATAAGGGCGTAACTGAAGTTCGCACCATGTTTGGGACATACCAGCAGGATACAGAAAGCAGTGGGTCTGGCATTATTATTGGCGAGAATGATACGGAACTTTTAATCGTCACAAACTATCACGTCGTATCAGGAAGCAACGAATTGAGCGTTGTATTTAGCTACGATGAAGACAGCGACGAACCTTCATTAGTCAGTGCACGTGTCAAAGGGTATGAGGCTGATAAAGATCTTGCTGTTATCTCAGTTTCTCTTGACGATATTACAGATGAGATGCGCTCCAAAATAAAGATTGCCACTGTTGGCGATTCTTCCAACCTTGTTCTTGGCCAAGAAGTCGTGGCAATTGGTAATGCGCTCGGTTACGGTCAATCAGTTACTACAGGTATTATCAGTGCACTTGGGCGAAATGTCACAGTCTCTGACGAAAGTGGTAGCAGCATTACAAACAAACTGATTCAGACAGATGCGGCTATCAATCCAGGTAATTCTGGCGGTGCACTTCTAAATATGAACGGTGAATTAATTGGCATCAATTCCGTAAAAGTTTCCTCAAGTTCTGTTGAGGGTATGGGGTACGCTATCCCAATTTCAGATGTCCAATCAATTATTGAAGAACTTATGTTAAAGGAGACAAGAGATGTGGTTGCAGAAGAAAAACAAGGTTATCTGGGTATCCAGCCTATTGATGTAACAAATGATATTTATGAAACATATGGTATGCCAGTTGGTATCTATATCAATACTGTTTATGAAAACTCTCCTGCGGAAGCTGCGGGGCTTGTCAAGGGTAATATCATTACAAAATTTGATGGGCAGACCGTAAAAACCCGAGAAGAACTGATATCCCTGCTCACTTATTATAGTGCTGGTGAAACAGTTGATGTCGTTGCAATGGTACAGAGTTCAAACGGCTATGTAGAAAAAACTGTTCAGGTAACGCTTGGCACAAAAGACATCTTTGGAGACGATGCCGATAATACTCAATCTAATCAGCGACGTCAAGAATCCAGAGAAAACGATAATGACTACTTTAACCCATTTGGATCATTTTGGTCAATTCCTTAAAAAACAAAAAATCGAGTAGGGAAAATTTCTTCCCCTACTAGCGCGCCGGACGCGGGCAGCTTTCGCTGCATACTTTCTTTCCACGTCCGTATGCATAAAAAGTAGGCCATAAGGCCTACTTTTTATAGCTCTATCCTTGTTCTTTCCACAAGTGCCGGAACACATAACTGTGGATTTACAGCCAACTTCCCCTCTCTTGTAATGCTTGCTGCTGCCAATCCAAGTTTTGCCATCTGCCGCATACTCAAGTGTTTCATATAACCAAGTACAATACCTGCCATAAATGCATCATCTGCTCCATTAGAATGAACTTGCTCTGCTCCTGAGCTATTTAGCAAAAACTGTTCCTCATCACAGGCACAGTAAACGCCTCCTTTTTCTGGAAAAATAAAAACATTCTTCACTCCTTTTTCCAAAATAATATCTGCTGCCCGTTCTAAAGAATCTTTATCTCGAATCCGAATACCACTCAATACTTCCGCTTCCGCTTCATTTGCCATCACAACATAAAGTTTATCTAAAATGGGAAGAAGTTTTTCTGCCCTCTTACGTGACACAGCAGAAGCAAAAATCGGTGCTCTACATTTCTGGCACAAATACAAGATTGTTCCAGCCGGAATGTTAGTATCCAAAACTACCATACGTGATTTATTTAACAGTTCCATCTTGGAAGAAATAAATTTTATTGTGAGCTTATCATAAATTCTCATATCGGAAACTGAAAATTTTATATTCCCTTTTTCGTCTGCTATATACAGGTAAATTGGAGTTGCCTCACTAGCAGTTTTTAAAGAATCAGCTATATCTATACCAAGTTCCTCACAGCTCTCAATAATGCTGCGCGCATTAATATCATCACCGATTGCCGTAATCAGTTTTACTCCGACACCGAGAAGTCTTAGATTATGTGCTATATTTCTTCCTGCACCGCCAAGCGACTGTACTGCCTTTCCAGAATTGGAATCTCCTTCTGTCAATGCTTCTTCTGGAGTTCCTCCAATATCAATATTGGCACTTCCAATGATTGTACAATAGCTTGGGCCATTGGTAACATACCCTTTTCCAAGAATATAACCTTTTTTCATCAAATTTGAAATATGTACTGCCGCCGATGAACGGGCAATGCCGGCCTTTGCTGCAAGTTCTTCCTGCGAGATCATTGGATTCTCTGTTATCCATTGAAATATCTGTGCCTCTCTGTTTGTCATATAATATTCCTCTCTGTTGTGCTTTAAAACTATTTTAAATATACATCCTGCACATACAGTACAGCAAAAATACATCAAAATATCTATAAAATTATTCGTTCTTTCTATATTGTTATCATATCACCCAAAAAAAGCACTGTCAATGCAATATATATTGTGGTTAAAAAATTCTTATTACGATACACTCCATTCCAATAATAGAATTAAGTAGAGAAAATTTTGTCTCCCCACTGCGCTAGAGATTCGTTAGTTCTACCACTATTTTTCACACTTATCTTTAATCAAGTCATGCCTACTCGCGCGTCGATCACCCCTCAGTTTCCGCTGACAAATTTCACTTGAGTGCCCATGTGCATAAAAATCCAATACAGACAATCGTCCGCATTGGATTTTTTATTTTGCTTCAATCTATTTCTTTTGTATTTAGATGTAAATTATCCATTAATTCTCTTGGTGTTGAAATACAAGTCCTGCCGCTCCAATCATTCCCGCATAATTTCCATTCTGGGCCGTCACTACTTTAGGAATATAGGTAACTTCATTGCCAAAACAATTTTCCTGTAAAAATTGATTAAGCGGTTTGGTCAATTTTTCTCCCTGTGCACACACACCGCCGCCAAGCACAATAATATCTGGTCGAAAAATATTTGCAAGGTCAGTAATTCCATCTGCTAGATAATCAATATAATGTTCCACTAACATCTTGCCACAATCATCCCCAGCATCCGCTGCGTCAAACGGAATCTTAGCGTTCATTGTCTCTAAATCCTGTCCACATAATTCCCATAATAGCGATTCTGGATGCTGTTTTGCTATTTTTTTTGCATCGTCAATCAGCGCTGTCGCAGAAGCATATGCTTCTAGGCAATCATATCTGCCACAAGTACATCTGCGCCGCTCAGAACCACACTTGATATGTCCCAGCTCTGCACCACCAGAATGTCCACCTTCAAATATCTTTCCATCAATTACAATTCCACCGCCTACTCCTGTTCCAAGTGTCAAAAAGATTGCATTCTGGTATCCTCTTGCTGCTCCTTTTAAAACTTCACCAAGCGTCATACAATTTGCATCATTTTGGATAAAAACAGGAATCGGAAGATATTTCTTTAAAGTCTCTGAAAAAGGAACATGGTCCCAACGTATATTATTTGAATATAGTACCACTCCATTTTGGCTGTCAATAGTACCTGGACTTCCCACACCAACTCCCAGACAATCTGATATCTCATATCCATTTTCTGTTAAAAGTGCTGCTGCTGTCCTTCCAATGTCTCCTATGATATCTTCATATGGCCGCTGGGCATCTGTTGGTATCGATGTCTGTGCCAGAATCTCATAAGATGTATTCAGGATTCCCATTTTTACAGCAGTTCCTCCCAAGTCAATTCCAATAACCACCTGTTGTTTGTTGTCTGACATAGTCAATCCCCCTATATTGTAACAGCCCGTATAATCGGGCTGTTACACAAAACTATTCCAATGTTTCCTCTAAACCAAAAACTTCAACTTCATAGATACGCGCTGCACTATCGCTTCCTTGTGTCGGTTTATTTACAACAAGTTTCACATATTGCGCCTTAACTGGTGCAAATGCATCGTGTGTTGTTCCTAATGTATTTC
>BLMC01000197.1 GCA_011959805.1 Lachnospiraceae bacterium
TATCAATGGCAGAAAGACAATAAGCACACTGAAATGGACACCCGCGCTGAGATTCATAGTAGAGAATACGATTCTTAAAAAGGAAAAGTGTGTTATTTTCTGCGTTTGTTTTGTCCGCAGAAGGACAAGGATTGTATAGAAATGGAAGTTTGTCAATATCTGTTAGAGTACGTTCACCCGTAAAACCATCTTTGCAAACGATTCCTTTAATGCTTGATAGCGAAGTATTCGCTTCCCAATAATAGTGCAACAGTTCCAGAAATGTCTCCTCGCCTTCTCCTACCATAATACCCGCAAGTTGAGGGAATATTTGGATTATTTTTGTGGCATGAAAGGAAACTTCTGGTCCACCGAGCCAAAGCGCTGTTTCGGGCAATAGTTTTGGAAGTTCTGTCAGTAATTCTTGTATTATATTCCAGTTCCAAATATAACAAGAAAAAGCGATTATCTGTGGTCTTTTTTGATAGAGATCTGCCAAGATAGTATTTAAAGGCTGGTTGATTGTATATTCTGCAATGTCTAAGGTGCAGTGATTGGGGCGAACGGGGTAGTATTTGTCTGCGTAGGCTTTTAGACTATAGATTGCTGGGTTAGAGTGAATGTATTTTGCATTGATTCCAATTAAGAGGACTTTCATAAAGTATGCTCCTTTACCGTTTATAAATTCCTTTGATATGTGTTTATTATAGCAAAACAAGTACCTTTGTCACAAGTTATTCGTTTGTAATGTTTCTATTATTGTGATTAAATTAGTTGTGTGATATAATTTTGGGTGTTGCTCACAGCAATATATTGGAAGTTTATAGAAGAACTAATCTCCTTAGCGAATTAGGAAAAGGTAGAGTAATTATCAATTAATACAATAAATGGGGGTTGACGATGTATCAAATATTTATTGTGGAAGATGATGAGATGATTGCAGCAGGATTAAAGCGTCATTTGGAAAGCTGGAATTATAAAGTGGTGTGTGCGCAGGATTTGGCAAATGTTATGCCAGAGTTTGTACATGCAGCGCCACAGTTGGTACTGATGGATATTAAGTTACCATTTTATAATGGTTATTACTGGTGCAGTGAGATTCGCAAAGTTTCTAAGGTTCCAATTATCTTTCTCTCCTCGGCAGCCGACAATATGAATATTGTCATGGCAGTTAATATGGGGGGAGATGATTTTATAGCAAAGCCGTTTGACTTGGAGGTACTGACCGTGAAAGTACAGGCGATGCTTCGCAGAACCTACGATTTTGTAAGTCAAAGTGTTATATTAGAACATCAAGGTGCGATGTTAAATCTAACGGAAGCGACTCTAATCTATGGCAGTGAGAAGGTGGAGCTTACTAAGAATGAACTGCGTATTTTACAAGTGCTTTTGGAAAACAAAGAAAAGGTAGTAGCAAGGGACATATTAATGACAAAACTTTGGGAGAGTGATAGCTATGTGGATGAAAATACACTGTCGGTAAATATGAACCGCTTGCGCAAGAAACTTGAGTGTGCAGGACTTGTCGATTTTATACAGACGAAAAAAGGTATAGGGTATCGTGTGGGTTCCTAAAAACTTTCCTACGTTGAGAGTATGGAGGTGTTGGATGAAAAATTTTGGACTATATATTAGGGAAAAGATTGGATGGCTTGCGGTAATATTGCTTACTGTGTTATTGATGACTGCGATATTGCTTTTGAATAGAATACCTGTCCAAGAAATAGTATATGGAATATTGCTGTGCCTCTTTGTTACTGCAATCATAGTAGCCACTGGATATGGTAGGCACTGCGAGAGTTTTCGCCAGCTTGAAGAATTGCGCAAAAATATTGCGATCGTATCTAGTGATATGAAAGAATCAGAATATATGTATGAAGAGTATTATCAGGATTGTATCCGTGTACTTGGGCAAGAGAAAGATAAAATTCAAAAGGAACTGTTGAACCGTCAACAGGATATTACGGCATATTATTCTATGTGGGTGCATCAGATTAAGACGCCGATTGCAGCGATGAAACTTTTGCTAGATGAGGAAATGAACATATATTTGGATATCGATGAAATTGAGGAAAATGACACACGTGTCATAAATATTCGACAGAAACAAAATGAGCTATTTCGGATTGAACAATATGTTGATATGGCGTTACAGTATACACGTCTTGGGGCAGAAACCAATGATTTTGTATTACAGAATATTTTACTAGATGAGGTAATTAGGCCGTCAATTCATAAGTACGCCAAACAATTTGTCTATAAACAGCTTCGACTGAATTATAATCCACAGAGTATTACAGCTTCGACAGATAAAAAATGGTTAGGATTTGTGATGGATCAATTACTGTCAAACGCTGTCAAATACACAAAGAAAGGTGGTGTTACGATTCAGGTATGTTACATTGAACAGGGACAGATGTCAAATTTGGAAGATGTTAGCGATAATAAAGAAGAAATCAAATATTGGTATGAGAAGAATACTGTCTTGCAAAAGGGAGTGCGGATTGTAGTAGAAGATACAGGAATCGGAATTAGCGCAGAGGATTTGCCGAGAGTCTGTGAAAAAGGTTATACAGGATATAATGGACACGCGGATAAATATTCTACAGGGATTGGGTTATACCTATGTCAAGCCATCTTAAAAAAACTTGGACATCAATTTCAGATTACTTCAGAACAGGGAAAAGGGACGAAAGCTGAGATTGTGCTTTTTTATGAATAGCACAATCTTAGCTTTCTTTATGTACGCGGGTGTCCAAAGGAGAGAAGTCGTTTGTAACCTTGGGAGAAGAGACATTTTTACATGGCTGGAATCTTCTCTGGAAAAGATAAAGTATGTGTGCATATTATGCGTGCAATTGTTATAAAAATATAGAAAAAGCTGGCAAAATTAACAAGTTGCTGGCTTTTTTGATGTGTTCTTATGTGAAAAAATGTGAGTGAGAATTAACATAAAAATTGGTTACAAATGGAAAAATGTTAAGTATAATTAGCTTCATGATACTGTCAACACGTTTTTTTATGGTAACTGGTGAGCCATGTGCTGGTAGTCTCATAAATACAATTAACTTGAGACCTGCATTGGAAAATGACAATCCATCACTCATAACCTTCGTGGAATGCCATTGTACTGTGCAGGTCTCAACCCGAAATAGGAAGGGGGACTATGAAAATGTTTAAACGAAAACTGTTTAAGCGAGCGCTGCCAATTATATTGAGCGTGGCAATGATATTCCAGTCGATGCCAGCTACAGCACTGGCAGCAGAATCGCCAGCACAAGAAATTACTGCTGACAGCGAAACATTGGATGAAAGCACAGACGATGCAAGTAGTGATGTTTCAAAAGACAGTGCTTCGAGTGACAAGGATTCAGATGGTTCTAATTCAGATGATGCAAACGCAGATGACAACACGTCAGAAGACAGTGACGCAGAAGAAATGACACCAGCAAAAGACAATTCTGAGGAAAGTGCTTCTGAGGAAACCAGTGTCGAAGAAAATACTTCTAGTGAAAGTATATCTGAGGAGAGCAATTCTGGAGAAAAAGAATCTGAGGAAAACAGTTCTGAAGAAGAAAGTTTTGCGGAAATTACTTCTGAGGAAAATGTTTCTGAAGAAACGACAGCACCCGAGGAGACAAGCACAGAAACACAACCAAACGCCACAGAAGAAATGGAGAAAGCAGATCAGACAGAAAATACAGCAAAGACTGCGACTGTGGTGATTGACGAGGAAGAACTGCGCAACGCAATAGAAGAATTTGGTTTGCAGTACGATGACGAAACCAATACGATCTTTGCGTTGTATGATGCGGACAATAAGAACCCGTTTGGAGAGATTTTGAAGGGGTACTATAATAATGTGTATAGTGAGGATGTTTATTTCTTTAAGGTGGAGTTGGAGGGCAAGAATAATTTAGATTTGTCAAAGCAGCTTCATTGTACATGGAAGGGCGCTGACGGTAAGGATTTGGCCGGGATACCACATAGTATAGGCAGTTATCAGCTCGAGATAAAGCTTGATAAAATTGATAATGTGTGCAGTGAAGCGTCCACAACACTTTCGTTTCGTATTGATTGTCGCAGTATCATGGTTAACTATGATGATGTTAGTCCCATCAAACCGGGGACTACTGTAAAGGAAGCAACAGAGACAATTACAGAGGAATATCAGTTAAACTTAACCAATATCAATGGTGATTCACAAGGTGATTTCCTGAACAAGGAAGCGTTTGTTGCTTCTTGTGCTGTCAGCATTGTTAGAGAGCGCGCAGCCGACGGAAAAGTAGATGGCAGTACCTTGAAAGCAGAAGATGTTATAAAGTCGAATGAAGAATATTCTGTTAAATTAGAAATTACTTTGCGAGACAAAGACAATTATACGCTTTCTAAT
>BLMC01000198.1 GCA_011959805.1 Lachnospiraceae bacterium
TTGCGGTACTGGTCATAGCCAAGCACTTTACTATTAAATAAAAAATACTCTTTTTCAGTAAGAATTATCATATACTAATCCTTACCAAAAAAGGTATTTTTCAAAGTTATAGACTATTTTATATTATCTTTAACGCAACACATTAAATTTGGTTGCTAATCTTCCCATTTAAGATCTGGATGTGGTTTCAAATTTTCAAAAAAGTATTTTGCTGCTTTCATAGCCAAATCTTTTGATACACATTCATTTGCATCAAATCTTCCTTCCTGCCCACCAACAACAAGAAATTCTTCTTTATCTTCTTTCTTTTCTATATCTCTCAAATTATAAAACTTTCTTTCCTCATTATATGATATATAAACAATATATTTTCGATTTGCTCCTCCCCCAACATACATATAAAATTTTTCTTCACTATTTCCAAATATTACCTCTGTTTTATCATCTCCATTTAAACTTGATATCATCCATTCAATGTCATTCCAGCTTGGCATATTAATATCATTTCCAAAATCTTTTCCATCTTTCCAATTGTCATATGACGCTTCAGCAATATACATACTAATACCTCCTAATATTATATATTTTACTATAAATGAGCAAATTTGAAACTATGCATAAATTTGTCTGCCATACAACGACAGAGCTAAAGTTTTGTATTTGTTTTGTCCTTGAGTGAAGTACAAGATTCAAAATTCTTTGTGCAGTTTTTTAGATTTGCTCAATTATAGTATTTTATATAAAAAATCGATTTGACTTTATAAAATCTATGTTCCAATCGCTTAGAAACCAGTCATTATACTTCTTAAGGTTCTATCAACCCCTTTGACTAACGATTTGTCAGAATCTCGCAAAGTAAAACAACTCTGTTAATAATTTTATAAATGTTACATTAAATAGTCATCATTTTATAACTTTTTATGAATCTTGTTCAAACATAGACAATATTGTTACTTGATAATATTATTTTTTGATATTATAAATGCAAATTTTACTTTATGGCGTGTTTGAAAAATTATTCCAGCCACTCGTATAATAACATATTATCACTTTACATACTTTGTCGGACAGGTTTTGCACGCGCATATTGTCCCGTATAACAACACATTATCATTTTACATGAAATTTATGTCAAATTCAGTTGATGCAGTTTGCTACAACACCTTATTTGATGCAAATCTCTCACAAACTATGACTTATAGCTGACAGAAAAAATTTTACAAACACGCTTTAGGATATAATTTATAATTAAATAATCGCAATTATTACCTGAATCCGTGAATCTAAAAGATAAAAGTACGCTAAAGATCCAATAAACCTAAAGCTTTTTAGAAATATACTACTAAAAGTATAATATTTTCAAGCTTTTTAGGATTTGCTTACCCAATTGATTCACGGATTTAGGTTATTATTTATAAGTTATTTTCAAAATACTACTTCCTAAGACAGCTTAAAAGTTATCCTTAAATTCTCCCTCAGATGTTTATTAATATAAGACTTCCAGCGTTTACAGGCTTTTGAAAATTTGAGATATTCCCCAATAACGACTTTAAGAAAATACACAATTTATTTGAACCCTTTTTTACCTTTTAATAAAAAACATTTACAAGTGTATATCCAACCTTTTTATTTGTTAGATTTTTAACACATTTTTGCCTTTTGGATTTATGGATTCAAATCTAAATTATAATGTAACCTATTCCACCGTGCTAATTGACTTTTTGATAAAAACAAATTGTTTTTCTGTACTTTTTGTGGATTAAATGTAATTGGTACAAACCCCGGAACAATCACTGTCAGTTTTGTTATACCCATCTGACTTTCCAAGCATTTAATCCCACCGCTATAACCACAAGCTCCACATGGATATCTATCTACAATTAAAACTTCTTTTTTCCTGTTTCTCCATTTTTCATTGTATGATAAAAATCCTCGCCTTCCGCATGGGACGGAGTTATCGCATTTGTTTGATTAAACACACTAAGAAGATTGCTACGTTTTTTACCTGCATTTCGTCCATAATATTCATTACTCCCTATTATAAGTTTAGCCGCTGTATGTTTATTCCCCTTACTTCCTGCCGGTGGCATTCCATTCTTTATTTTGTATGTCGCTAAATCTGTTATATCATTTTTATATTTTTTCACCGCTTGATATACTTTCTTCCATTGCTCTTTGGTCCATAGAAA
Organism: Lachnospiraceae bacterium; assembly: GCA_011959805.1. Lineage (GTDB taxonomy): Bacteria > Bacillota > Clostridia > Lachnospirales > Lachnospiraceae > COE1. The sequence continues at coordinate 2,190 of BLMC01000198.1, forward strand.
AAACGGGTTCCTTCAGACATATCTGTTCGCCATACCGTTTTAAAAGAAAAAATCCAAAAGCTCTATGAGGATTCTCATCAAAACTATAACACTCCTAAAATTACAGCAGAATTGCGAAAATCAGGAGAATAGATTTCTGAAAAAACAATTGGGAACGATATACCACAAATGAAAATCAAAGTTCAGTGGGTGAAACTGTATATCCAGACTAGACTCTGATTTGAATCAGAAACTAAAAAATATTCTTAATGAGAAATTAATCTTGCACAACCGAATGCTGTCTGGTGTTCTGATATCACGTATATTTAGACATCGGAAGGATTTGTATATCTTACCAGTATTTTGGATTTGTATTTCGAAGAAAATCATTTCCTAGGTGTTGCGTGAGACACCGGAGGCTTCCCATGTAGTGAAATACATTGAAAAGGCAAAACGTTGAAGAAACGTTGAAAAAACATTGATTTTCCACTGTGACAGAAGAAGTTATCGGAAGCATTTCAAAAAGCAACCAAAAACATAATTCCTAGTTATTCAAAAAAAGCATATCCATGGGATAATGCCTGCATAGAATCCTTTCATGCACTGTTGAAGAGAGAATGGATCAACCAATTTAAAATTTTTAATTATACTCATGGATATAAATTGATTTTTGAATACATAGAAACATTTTACAATACGATGCGCATTCACAGCCATTGTGGATATTTATCCCCAAATGAATATGAGGAAGAATATCGGAAAAACCTTGGGGAGAGTACGGTAAAAATAGCAAGTTAAACTTTGCTAGGAATAGACAAAATTGGTCACATTTAATTTGTACTTTTTCTTAACATAAACAATATAAAAGATTGAGTCTTGTATTGGACATTATGCTCAGATAATCAGTCCCTTAATGCATAATTAAAACGTATGTTTTTTTCATAATGACTATCCCAAATACCTAAACCATCATATGCTCCTGTATATACAACTTCATCTTCTTTAATTAGCCATTGTATTCCGTTTTCCTCATCCCAGTCGCAACTTCCCGATAGGTTTAACACGCGAACCTCTTTTACATTTTCATTAGCATACATCTCAATTTGCAATTCCGTTATAGCAAAATAATCTAAAAGTTCTAAGGGATTATTTATCTTATCCATACCCTCAGGATAATCTTTATCAGGATAAGCCTCCATTTCCTCCTTCCTAAATAAATCAGCATAATAACACATCTTTTGAATAACTTTCTCATCTAAAGCTTGGAGATATTCCACTTGTTTCTCCACATAATCCATTGGAACTTCTTTTTCGAACAATACTGTTATATTCTGATTTATTGCATTAAAATATACTTCCCCTTCCATTTCTCCAAACTCATTTTCTTTTAAATTTTTAATTTCTGACATATTACTAATCCTCCTTATTTAATAAACTTCATTGCAGCAAGCTACGAGGTATTCGCCCCAGCTTTGCTTAGTTTGTTGCACAATAAACTGCGGGAAATTAAACTCTCTTTTTGATTAAATATAACCTCTTGGAATCTCTAAACCACATTTTATACTACTTCCAAAACCTCATTTTCATAAATTTCATCATTCCTTTCACTTTGTTCAAGGCACAAACAAGATATGAAAGATACTTTAGCACTTCATAGTGCAAATTTTCTTTCACTATTCCTCTATCTTTTACGGAAAATACAAATCCAAAACCACTATTTTCTAACAATAGCTTCTTAAAATCTCTAAACCTTATTTTATGTGACTTTTAAACTCTTATTTATAAAAATTTACCACACTATACAGGAATATAGATTTAAAGTCATCATCTCATGTCAGAAGATTCTGATAAACTATTCAAACAATGTCTAGTTTAATAACTCAAAGCTTCCAATTTCATTAGAACTATAATGTCGCTAATTTGAACTTTTTACATTACATTTTTATACTCCAATGATTACAAAAGTTTTATCCCCTCATCATAATCATATTGGTGAGTTAAAAGTTCTATTTTTTACACTATATATTGTATATTTGAAAATCAAAAACTTACTATATATAGCACTATTTTTCATAAAAATATAAGAACTTTTAACTCTCAAGTAATCATACAATAGTCTCTAAAAACTGAAGTGCTATACTAAGGTTGTAACGGGAGTGGCTAATGAGATATAATTATAATCACAAGAAAAGAGGTACT
>BLMC01000199.1 GCA_011959805.1 Lachnospiraceae bacterium
GAATTCTTTGTTATTGTAAATTTGGAAGTTACTTATTTGAAATTTTGTATAATAATTTAACTGAATGGACTTTAAAAGACATTGTAGTTCCTCTGGGTATATCTTACTATACATTTTCATCTATTGGATATTTATTGGATATATACTGGCGAAAGCAAACACCAATTTCTAATTTTTTTAAATACTTATTGTGTGTATCATACTTCCCGCAAATTGTACAAGGTCCAATTGCTAAGTACAACAGACTAGCAGATGAACTATTTAAGGAACATCCATTTCAATACCAACAGATTTGTTTTGGAATGCAACTTATGCTTTATGGTTATTTCAAAAAATTAGTAATTGCAGATAGACTTGCCATCTTTACAGGTACTGTATTTGGAAATATCGAAAATTATGAAGGATTGATAATTTTAATCGCTTTAGTCTTTTCAACGTTCCAGTTATATATGGACTTCTCTGGCTGTATGGATATTGTATGTGGAACATCACAACTATTTGGAATTAAACTAGAAAATAATTTCAACCACCCATTTTTCTCAAAAAGTGCAGCAGAGTTTTGGAGAAGATGGCATATTACTTTAGGCGCATGGTTTAAAGATTATGTCTATATGCCTGTAGTTACATCAAAATGGCTTACAAAAGCAACAACTATTATCAAAAATAAATATGGCAAGGAACTAGCCAAAAAAGTTAATACAACAATCCCTTTAGCCATAGTATGGTTGCTTACTGGACTATGGCATGGCACTGGATGGAATTATATCTTATGGGGTATCTACTGGGGAACAATTATTACCATATCGACTATTTTTACCAAACAATATAAAAAGTTATCCGAGATATTGCATATAAACACTACTTCTCGTGAATACCAAAGATTTCAAATATTTAGAACTTTTTTTATTTTCACTTTTGCCCGGCTGATTACAGCACTCAATACTTTAGAGGATTCCTTTATAGCGATAAAACAACTATTTAGTAGCTTTAATCCTTGGATTTTTTGGGATGGGTCACTTTATCGATTAGGATTAGATTACAAGGATATGTGTATTGCTATATTAAGTTTATTGTTTGTATATAAAGTAAGTATACTTCAAGAAAGAAGTTCTGTAAGACAACTAATTGCAGAAAAAAACATTATACTGCGATGGACAATTTACTATATTGCATTCTTTTCCATTATTATTTTAGGCATATATGGTACTGGATATAATGCAAGCGATTTTATTTATGCTAACTTTTAATATTCATCTATAAGGAGGAAAACATGGAAGAAAAAATTTTAACACTATTATCAGAGGAATACCCAGAAATTGATTTTACAGCTTCAAATGAACTTGTGGATGATGGTATTCTTGATTCTTTAACAATCACAGGAATTATAGCGACATTAACAATGGAATTTGGTATAACAATTCCATACGAAGAAATTGTTGAAAAAAACTTCAACTCTATTGCTGGACTTGCAAGAATGGTCGAAAAGCTTCAGTGATAACATTTTTTATTGAAAGGAATTCATAATGAAAACATTAATAACACGTATAATGGAAATTGTACTTGATAAGCCGGATAAGTTAGCAGTTGCTTTTAAAAAGGAACAACTAACATATTATGAATTATTGGAAAAAATTAAATCTATTGGAAGCTGTCTTGCCAATATGGGAATTCAAAAAGGTGATAGGATTTTATTTACCACACTTTCTAAACCAGAAATGGTTGCTACTTATCTCGGAATACAATATTGTGGTGCAATAGCTGTTTTCTTAGATAAAAATGTAACCGTAGGGAATATTGAATTTGTATATAAAGATACAAATGCTGTTTTAGTATTAACGGATAAACCATTAAAACATATAAATAACAATATAAAAATACTATCCTTAAAGAAACTTTATCTTGGTGAATTAAATGAATGCTACAATAACAAAGAAATTTCGTATGAAATTCCTATGGAAAACGATATTGCTGAATTATTGTTTACCACTGGTACTACAGGAAACCCAAAAGGCGTGATCCTATCCTATAAGACAGTTTATAACATTCTTAAAAATACTATAGATGGTATAGGAATTCATGAAGATGAGCGTTTACTTCTCCCATTACCATTGAATCACTCCTTTGCACTTCGAGTACTTAGAGCGCTCCTTTATCAAGGTGCCTCTATTATTCTTCAAAATGGTTTTACTTTTGCAAAGGAAATAGAAAATAATCTTGACGCTTATCACTGTACTGCCTTGGCAGTAGTTCCTGCCTCCATAGAAACAATTTCCCGACAAATGCAAGGACAATTTGCCGAAATTATTGGTAAATTTAGATACATCGAAGCTGGTGCAGGTTCTTTAACTGTAGAACAAAGAAAACGACTAACCAAACTTCTTCCTAATACCATTATATATAACACTTGGGGATCTTCAGAATCAGGAGGTGCTCTATTTATCAATGTAACAGAAATCGCATCTGATCCTGAAAAGATTCACTCTATTGGCAAACCATTACATAATATACAAGTTCGTGTCCTAAATGAAGAAGGAAACGAAATACAGCAAAGTGATAATGAGCATCCTGGACGCATGTCCTTAAAGGGTGATATGCAAATGATTGGATATTGGAACCGAAAAGAACTTACAGAAGAAACATTAAAAGATGGTTGGTTGCAAACCAGTGATATTGTCTACATAGACAATGACGGTTATGTATATATGCTTGGTCGTGCGGATGATATTATTAATGTTGGCGGTGAAAAAGTATCCCCAATTGAAGTGGAAAATATTGCATCTGAATACCCTCATATTCGTGAATGCGCTTGTATTGGTATTCCCGACCCTGATAAAATCCTTGGTTATGTTCCAATATTGTTTGTTGTTCCCAAAGATAACATTTATTCATCAGAAGATATACATACCTATCTAGCTGAGCATATGGAACGTTATAAATTACCAAAATACTATATACAATTGCAGGATCTTCCTCGAAACCGAATGCAAAAAATTGATCGAAAAGCTTTGAGAAAAATATGGGACGAACAAGGAAATAATTCTGTTATGAATCCTGTTATGCAGGCACTTCTTACTAGAAGAAGTATCCGAAAATTCAAAGATCGTCCAATTCCTAAAAACATATTAGATATGATATTACAAGCAGGATATTATGCCCCTAGTGGTCATAATATGCAAACATGGCGTTTTACAGTTATTCAGGACAGAGAAAAAATTACTCGTCTGAAAGAAGCAACAACAAAAACTGCAAAGGAACATAATGTATATTGTTATGGTTTTGAAAATCCAGTATGTATTATTTTGATTTCAAACGATGAGCGAAATCAAAATGGATGCCAAGATGCATCCTGTGCAGCTGAAAATATCTTTCTTGCCGCGCACTCATATGGTATAGGCTCCGTATGGCTTAACGCTTTAATGACTCTTCGCAATAAAAAACCAGTTAAAAATTTTTTAGATGAATTAGGTATACCCACCAGACATGTTGTATGGTGTATGGTAGCACTGGGATATCCTTTAGAAGAAGGAACACTACTGGCAAAGAAAAAAGACGTTGTAGTTTTCATTTAATTTCTTAACTGCACAACTGGGCAGATTGTAAATCTGCCCAGCTTAATCAAAAGTTTATTTTGATAGCAATCTTATCTATCTTCCACTTCCATTATATAACGTTCAAATTCTTCTTTTAGCCAATTGATTGTTCCATTGTTTCTTACAGGAGTGTGATACTCTGCCCATGTGTCAAAACCAACACTATCTAAAACAAGTCCTCTCTTATCATCATATACAACAATATTCAATCCCCTACAATTTACTGCATATTCGTTTCCATCTAATTTTATGGATGCTCCTGAACCTGTCCACCATCCAGAACTATACAACTCATACCTTTTGCCTGAGTTTTGGCATATTCCAGTATAATTTAGTGGACGATTTGACAAAGCTTCATACTTTACCTTACCATTTTCGATAACTACTATATAAGAATGCTGTAATGCTATTGAATAATCTGTTTGTAATCCCAACATTCTTAATGCGTTAGTATCTATCTCATTTAAACCTTGTGACATCTCATCAGAAGCAACAATAAATATTGTATTATCTTTATATTCATTAGCTAACATATTAATGTATGTAACAAAATCTTGCTCTAACTCCAACAATGCAACTTTCCGTACCTTTTGATAGGATAGTAAGTCTCTATCCCATTGATCATTATGTTCTTGGGATAAATCATAATGATCAATTAAAT
>BLMC01000200.1 GCA_011959805.1 Lachnospiraceae bacterium
TTCGAGACACTTCAGGATATGATTATGGCGGCGGCAAATGAGGCGCTTCGTCAGGCGGAGGAAGCAAACAATGAGTTAATGGGCAAAATGACAGGTGGTTTAGGCGGTCTAGGTGGAGGATTACCTTTCTAATGGAACTTTACAGCGGATATATCAATAAGTTAATTGAACAATTTGAAAAACTTCCCGGTGTGGGAAATAAGTCTGCACAAAGGCTGGCGCTTCATGTGATAAATATGCCATCAGAACATGTAGAACGCTTTGCGCAAATTATGGTGGACGCGCGAAAAAATATTCACTATTGTAATACTTGTTGCACTCTTGCAGACAAGCAAGAATGTCCTATCTGTGCCAATCCAAAGCGAGATCATGGAACAATCATGGTAGTGGAGAATATCAGGGATTTGGCAGCATATGAGAAAACCGGGAAATATTTGGGTGTCTATCATGTGTTACATGGAGCGATTTCTCCTATGCTTGGAATCGGGCCAAATGACATTAAGCTCAAAGAGCTTGTAAAACGTCTGGAAGGTGAGATTGAGGAGGTTATTATAGCGACCAATTCAAGTCTTGAGGGGGAGACGACAGCGATGTATCTGTCAAAGCTCATTAAACCGACAGGCGTCAAGGTGACACGCATTGCAAGTGGTGTGCCAGTAGGTGGCGATTTGGAGTGCATTGATGAGATAACATTGCTTCGTGCGCTGGAAGGTAGAACAGAACTTTAAGAGAATAATAAACAAAAGGAAAGAGGGAAAATCAATGGCAATCACAACAACAAGTTTTGGAAAAACACCTGATGGAACAGAGGTTAGTCTCTATTCAATCAAAAATGATAAGGGATTTATTGCAGAAGTAACAGACTTCGGAGCAATCCTTGTCAATCTTTTTGTGCCTGACAAGGCAGGCAATATCGCAGATGTTGTACTTGGCTATGACAGTATGGAAGGATATCTAGCAAACGGTTGTTTTTTTGGCTCAACTATTGGACCAAGTGCAAACCGCATTGATAATGCAAGGTTTACGATTGATGGGGAAACATATCAACTTGCGGTAAACGATGGAACAAATAATCTCCACAGTGATGATGATAAGGGCTATCACAAGAGAATTTGGAATGCGGTGTTAAAGGACAATAGTGTTGTATTTACACTCACAGATCCAGATGGTTCTATGGGATTTCCGGGCAACAAAAAGGTACAAGTCACCTATACTGTCACAGACGAAAATGAACTTAAGATATCATATGAAGTGACAAGTGACAAGAAAACCCTGATTAATATGACAAATCATACATATTTTAATCTTGCAGGGCATCAGTCAGGTAGTATTGAGACACATAAATTATATATTAACGCATCAAAGTACACACCCATTTTTGAGCGTTTGATTCCTACAGGAGAGCTTGTAGATGTGGCAGGTACCCCATTTGATTTTAGGACAATGAAGACAGTTGGTGATGAAATTGATGTCGACAATGTTCAGCTGGGATATGGGCAAGGTTACGATCATAATTTTGCAATCGATGGATTTGATGGTTCTATTCAGAAAGTAGCTTCTGTAGAAGAACCTACAACAGGGAGAAAAATGGATGTCTACACAGACCAACCTGGTTTGCAATTCTATGCTGGAAACTGCATTACACCACAGACAGGAAAGAAAGGGGCATCTTATGGAAAACGTAGTGGACTTTGCTTGGAAACTCAATGCTTCCCAGATGCAATCAACCAACCACAGTTTCAGGATGTCGTTTATGGACCTGAAAGACCTTATAAAACAACTACTGTGTATCGGTTTTACAATGAATAAAATTTGTTAATAATGTTTGTTTGCTATTTTAAATAGAAAAAATAAATTTTGACCACCTGCAATGATATGATTTAGCTGGTGGTCTTTAAAATTTTTATTGACAACACATTTCGACAGAATGCTCGTGTCCTGAGTGCTATGATAAGGGTAAGGCAGCGGTTCTAAGAATAATATGTAGAATTAATATAGCCTATAATCATACATGAAAGGAAAGTAATTGGAACATACCAGTTCATTACAAAGGTAATGCATTATGGACAAACAATCAAATGTACTCTTCAATACGAGTTTTCAGGAATTACATCAGCGTTCTGAAAATGAAACATGGAATAACGCAACTAGAGCAATGTTAACGGATATAACTGCTTCCATTCCAGTAAATACACGGACGATTGGGGCGCCAGAAGGAATCTATATTCTATATCTGGAAGACTATGTACATACATTTTTGAAAAAAATAGTTTCCAATAAGAAGAAAACGGAGGAGGACTTACGAAAAAATAGTGAATATCAGATAGAGATAAACGCACTATCCAACATTGCGCTGTACGGAAGCATTTTGGAGGAAGGGGGTAGGTATCGAATTGTGATTTCTGGTGCAGCGCTTTTAGATAGTGGTAAGGATAAGATTCAACAACTCAACAATACATATTTTCCTTCCCGTACTTATATTGGTACAGCAAGTGTAAGTCAGAATAAAGATCAAGGATTACGCCTTGAACTGTCATTGCGTAGCACAAAGGTAATACTGGATGATTTTTACATATATTACGATCAGAATGAGGAGATGCAAAATTACCTTGTCGAGTGGAATAACAGTCGACAGAGCAACATAAATAAAATAATTTTGTCTCCGACGGAACAGGACACACAGATTGGAAAGCATAGAAATGATGTTGCACATCTTGGTAGAATTGCGCAGTCGTACAACCGTGAGGAAGCAAAAGTTAGTTTTATGTGGAATGTCATGAATCTTTTATGTTTAGGTTTTATTGTATGTGTTATGGCGTATGGTATTATATCAATCAATAATTATAATAAAATGCAACATATGCAGGCAAGCATTGATTACTGCATAGCATTTATTACAAAAAACTTTTCATTTCAAGAAAATGCTACTGAGGCAGACGCAAATAAAGAGCAAATTATTCCCACAATGCAGCAAAATGTTTCGGCAGCAACAATATCTTCAGAAAGGGAAACAATAGAGCCTACAGAAGAGAATGTTACGGATTTGCAGATAGAAAAGGAACAAGCACAAACTTTGACTACGGAAGAGAACATATTGTCAGCACAAGAATCGGTTGCAAAGCAGCCAGCACAGGAACAATCAAGACAGGATACAGTTGCAGAACAACCAACGCAGGATAATGCTGTAGAACAATCGACACAAGAACTGATGGTAGAACAGCCAGCACAAGAACAATTGATACAAGATGCTGACACACAACAATCCGCACAGGAATCATCATCACAGGATTCTATCCCACAATACTATGTGGTTCGCAAAGGAGATACGCTTCAGACAATCTGCTACAATGTCTATGGAGATTATTCGCGCGTGGATGAAATCTGTCGATGGAATAATATTGAAAATCCGGATAACATTCTTTATGGACAAAAGCTTTTACTTCCCTGAAATTAATGTTATACTGTACCTATTCAGCTATGCAGGAGCTAGTATAGACATAGCAGAACTGTTTAAAAATTGAATGGGCAGTAAAAATGAGGGATGTGAATGGCAGAAATTAGGGATTTTAACAGGAACCAATATCTTTTGAAAGGCACAAAAAATAAGAAAGGCAAAGAGAAAGAAACGGGAAATAGTAAGAATAAGACAATGGACAATATGCTGGCAAGACACAGACAGCTGAAATTGTACATGGTATTAGTTGCAGTGGCATTTGCAGCGATTGTTGCACTCAGCTCTTATATTAGTTGGAAACAGAAAGTATATGTCGGTTATGAGGTAATACGGCAGAGCGAGTGGATTAGGGCAGCTGAATCAAAAACAATCAATCTAAAAGGAACACTTTTAACTTATAGCAATGATGGTATGAGCTGTACAAACCTGAAAGGTAAAACTATCTGGAATCAGACCTATGAAATGCAGAATCCTATGATTCGGACTTGCGGAAAGACAGTTGCAGTGGGCGACTATAATGGCAGAAAGATTTATGTCTGCGATACACAGGGGCCCCTTGGAACAATAGACACAACAATGCCAATCAGAGATTTTTGTGTATCTTCCAATGGGGTAGTAGCGGTTGTTCTGGATGATTCACCTGTCACTACCATTTATCTATACAATGCTACAGGAGAATCATTTGCAGATTTTAAGACAAGAATGAGCAACTCTGGATATCCACTTGCAGTTGAT
>BLMC01000201.1 GCA_011959805.1 Lachnospiraceae bacterium
AAACTATAGGCTTTTCTCTTCTTTTTATTTTGATACCTTCACCGCACACGGCGCCCCATCGAATTTAGAAATTGTTCGTTTTAAACATAACTTACACACTTCGTTACAGCATTAAAAGATTTGTTATACGATTAAAGGCGTTCCCGCCAGTTTTCGCAGTTTATTCAGTTTTTCCAGTTGTTTTTTGTTCAGTTAGAGTTCCTTTAGGTACTTCTGTATTGTTTCTCCCAAAGTGGCATGGATTAAGATATATACTGCTTCGGTTATAAGAACAAGGTTGCTGTATTCATCTGTACCGCCGTTTTCAAGCGGTACTTTATAGTAACAACGAATGTCATAAGGCATAAGGTCAACGCCAGTTATGGCACACATCCCATATTAAGCTGCAAACAGAAAAATCCAGTTGTCTGCGAACTCAATCGTTTTGTCCAATACAGGTTTTGCATGAGCCATAAAAAGACGGAAACTCACCGTGCGTGACCAACCCATAAAGACAATGTTAGCCAAAGCAAAGGAACAGGCAAAACAGCCGACAGTTGCCGAGGGAAAACAGCAAAGAAAAGGGGGATATGGCACTATAAAACTTTCCCGATATGAACAGGAAACGATTGTCAATTATAATACAAGAGATAAAGCGGTTATGCAGAAACTTGACACGCTTGTTGCCGACTTCCCCGATACATACAAGCTGACAAGGCAGAACGAGGTATCTAAGACCTATTCCTTTCCGAAGTCATACGTCTGCTACCGCAATCCGAGGGAGGTCAGTACAGAGTAGAGGGAACGGGCAAGGCAGATGATGATTACAAATAACAAGACAAAGGGAAATTAAAGAAAATTTAATGGAATTGTGTGTGTGGTTGTGGTAAAATATTAGCATTGAATAATTCAACAAATCGGGATTTGGAGGGGATTGTTATGATGGAAACGATGAGTGTTGCAATTGGAATAGGTGTATTTGCCCTTGTTTTTATATATCTTGGTTGTTTGATGTGGAAAAAGGAAAAAATCACTTTGCTTCATAGTTATCATTATGACAAAGTGTCTCCAAGTGATAAAAAGATTTTTTGTAAAATATCAGGTTGGGGTGTTATCTTTATTGGAATTGGTCTTTTGGTGGCTGCCATAATAATCGGTATAACAGATTCAACATTAAGTTTTATCGCTTTTGTATTGGGATTTGTTGTGGGATTGGCGTTGCTGATTTATGCAGGAGCAAAATATAACCGCTAATAAAGAAGAAACTTCCAGTTTGTCGGGAAAAATGATATGAAAACTGAATATTGTTTACCTTTAGGTAGCGATTATCTTAACAGACAGCTACCTTTTTTATTTCAAAAAACACCAACACAGCATAGAAAGAACGAGGTATCAGAAATGATTGAAAATAAGAATGACGCAAGCAGAAACTTAGAAAAAGCATTGCAGGCATTGGAACAGGCAAAACAGCGTGTAGCCAATGAAAAGAAAAAGCAGAACGAAAAGAAACGCAAAGCCGAGAACCACATAAGTATATCATGGGCGGTATTGTCGTGAAGTATTTTCCCGACTGCTACCATTATGACGAGGGCGAGTTAAACCGTATTTTGTCGGTTGCATTGCAGACAAAGGAATGTCAGCAGATTATATCTAAAATCAAAGCGGAAAGCAGAGAAAGCACTCCCCCACAATCCATTCTCCCCAATGCCGAAAATGAAAGCGAGAGCGGTACGGAATGACGAGGTAACATATTCACCCTGTTTACAGGATGCACACAGATATACCACCAGAGGTGGTATATGCACTCTGAAGTGCTATAACCTGCCAGTTCGATATTCCCAGACAAAAGGTCAATCCCTTCATCATACTTTAAAATGCCACAATCCGGTTTCATTTCTTTCTCATTAATAATATTTGTCATGACCGTTGCAAGTGTTTCCTCCAGTCTGTCTGATTCTATAAATCCCAGACTTGCCGTAAGACTTCCCTGTGCATTGGCATCAATCAGCAGGACTTTCTTTCCCTACCTTGCCAGCCCTATCCCTAAATTGCCCGTTGTTGTCTTACCAACTCCGCCCTTTTGGTTTGCGATTGTTATAATTTTACACATGGTCTTTTCCTCCGATTTTTTAAGCTTCTTTCACATTTACCTTATACACTTCCACATAAGCTCTGTAAAACCTGTTTGTCCCTTTATTCTTGTAAAGCTCGGAAAACTCCGTTACGACAACTTTCGGTTATCTTTTCAGGATTTTCTCGAACCAGCGTATGTCATTTCTTGTTCCCATCATCAGAATATAAATTATATATCAAACAAATATTCTTTATTGATTCGTATCCCAAATATATTAATATACACCACAATGTACGAAATGTTATCAAATATAGTTGAAACAGGAACAATAATGATAAATGAAATAAATTCCTGAAAGAAAATTGAGAAAATACTTGAAAAAACTTGAAAATCACGTAAGATATAAATATCGATTGAATATTATAAAGAAATGAGGATACAAAAATGTTAAACAGAAAACGTAAAGCAATTCTGATGAAAGCTATATCGGAATTAAAAAGAGCCGACTTTTCCAGTGAACCCGAATTAAATAATATATACAACCGATTGTCTGACGGCAGAAAACAGTTTGCAGAAGTATTTGATAAAAACATTAACGCTGTAATGCATATTAGTTCGCTTGATCTAACCATGCAACATCAGACACAAAAAGTCGTTGATATTTCGCAGAAAATAGCGAAGGCAACCGAGGCTATCTTTGGAACCACCACTGGTTGCGCTCATAATCCACAAGAAGAGCTAACCAATACAATTATTCAGATCTCAGGCGAAACAGACGAAGTTTATAAAAAAACAGAAGAAGGTCAAGAAGAACTAACGGCAATCAAAGAGCTTTCCGCACAGACAATCCTCTCTGCTGGTGAAATGCAAACAGATATGGATGAGCTAATAAATATTATCGCACATATCAGCTCTATTTTATCAGGTATTGATACAATATCACTACAGACGAACTTGCTCGCACTGAACGCTTCTGTGGAAGCTGCAAGAGCAGGCGAAGCCGGAAAAGGTTTTGCTGTTGTTGCTGGGGAAATCCGGGAGCTTGCTGAGGAGACGCAGAAGCTAACAAAGGATATGGGTACATTTGTTGAAAATATGAAACATGCCTCCAAAAAGAGTGTACAAAGTTCCACCAGTACCATCCAATCTCTTAATTCTATGGCGGACAAAATTTCCAATGTCTGGGAACTTAACGATGAAAGCAAATGTCATATCTCTCAGATTAATGACTCCATAAGTTCTATGGCATCTGTCAGCGAAGAAATCAGCAGTTCTATGGCAGAGATGGAAAATCAACTTAATGAAAGCACTGATTTTATGCGCAATGTTGGGCGTGAGCTAAGACATGCCATAGAACCAGTAGTCAATATCGAGAAAACTCTTGATGAATCTGTCAAAAAGATGGGCCATATGTCAAAAGATGCATTCTACCATATTGAAAATCAAGAATTTATCCAATATATGCACTCTGCTATATCGGCTCATCAAACATGGTTAAATAACCTTAAAAAGATTGTGGATACCCGCAATGTCATTCCATTGCAGCTAGATTCTTCTAAATGCGGATTTGGTCACTTTTACTATGCAGTAACTCCTAATATTCCCGGTGTCTTGCCAATTTGGGAAGAACTTGGAAACAAACATAGAAAATTTCATGCATATGGTCAGACAGTCATCAATGCAATCAACAGTCAAGACTATGGAAAAGCACTACATGTTTATCGAGAAGCCTTAAATTATTCCGAGGAATTAATTGCAGACATGGAAAAAATTATTGAACTAGCCGAAGTATCTAATTAGAACTCTTGTCGAGCTCTCTTTGGCTTTCGTTGCTATATTTCCTTTAGATAACCACATACATATAAAAGGACTGTACTCTGATATGATACCTCCTAAGTAGACAAGGTAAATAACCAAAATCTACTTAGGAGGTAATTTTATGCCCAGATATTCGCGTTATACAGCAGAACAAAAAATACAGGCTTGTGAAGACTATCTTTCTGGAGCTCGCTCAGTAAGCCAAATATGTATCGATTTAGGAATGTCTTCCAAAAATGGAATGACTATCTATAAATGGCTGGACAAGTATAAGATATGGGGAAGCGATGCTTTCATATCCTTGCCCAAAAATAA
>BLMC01000202.1 GCA_011959805.1 Lachnospiraceae bacterium
GATGGAATTGTAGCTTCCTCACTTAGGGATACCTTTAATATATTGACAGGATTATCGGTTATTCTATATATTTTTAAAAGAACTGCAATAATTTGTCGACACAACACATCTTTTCCTTCTGTACGTTTTTCTGCCAACGCACGCTCAAAAAAATCTTCTGCTTTCTTTAACTCATCCTCTGTTCCAGCCTTGTACAACTCTCTTAAATACATTCCCATCAAACGATCAGAAAGAGTCCCTTTCTCTGTAATAATATGCTCAAAAACACTAAAATCTCTGCTGCTATGATTTCCCTGTGGGTGATGTTGTACTTCAATATCACTGTCAAAAATAACTGGATTGACATTGATTGTCTCATGAATCGGCTCAATCCATGTAAACTTACGCAAACGTTTAAAGAGTTTTGGACGTAAGTCACGCGCAAAATTTTCTGTCGGATGATTAATCTGTTCTGTCACATAAATCATCTGCACAATCTCTACCTCTGGCAAAATAGCACGCTTTAGTGCCTTTAGCTTGTCCTGATTTTCACGGTCAAGCACTTCGTCTGCATCCGCAGAATAAATATAGTCTCCTGTGGCTTTGGAAAACGCAAAATTTCTAGCGGCAGCAAAGTCGTCATTCCATACATAATCATATACATACGGCGTATATTCTGCTGCAATTTGCTTCGTATCATCTGTGGACCCAGTATCCACAATAATAATCTCATCCATAATATCCTTCAGGGAATCAAGGCAATTTCTCAGTACCGCGGACTCATTTTTTACAATCATGCACAAACTAAATTTCATGATAAACCTCCGTTGTGTCTTCGGGTACCATTCAGATACAACGCCTAAATAGCCCCTCAAGTAGTTGTTAATTATACATAAATAACATTGTAACTGACTTTACATAATTTCTCAACTATTTCTTTATCGAAATTTCTCGCAAATTATAATCTCCAATACAATGTATCTTTTCTGTACATTTAATATATTTTATACAATTAATAAAAATTAGTTAAGTTTTCAGAATATTCTGACGATATATCTTATGTAATATTATTATGTAAATAATATTGAGGAACGGTTCGGTGCCAAAACTAAAAATCTAGGAAAGGAAAAGCGAAATAGATGGAAATCCACACCACCATATCAATAAGTGACTGTGGATAGATACCGATAGTTTCGTCGGAAATTTATGACTGTGGAGTGTTGTGAGTAGTTCAACTTTAATTAAAGCATACACGTCGAAGCAGTAACTACAAATCGTGAGATTGTAGCAAATCATCTAGCATATACACTCTCGTATATGTTTTAGCAGCAGGATTGTTATGGAATATCGTCAGAAATATGAAACTTTATTACAAACATTATGTAATGCCTACAATAAAATTTTTCGATTGTTAGAAGGTGTAGAACACTGTGATCAAGAACTTGAGCGTCTGTCCAAAATAAATCGTCCGAATGTAGATGAGGTCTGTAACGTCACTGCATGTAAAGGACGTCTGATTGTCACTATGGATCAGATTTCTGCCGCTATAGAGCCAATACATGTACAACTTGATGCTCTTCGGACACTTTGCCAAGAAATCGATCAACATCCGCTCTATCTCCACTTAAATGATCTGCAACTGTTCGTTTATTACTATATTCGTCAAGTTATTAATAAGGAAGATATCAACAACCCAGAGATTGTCAATCGTCTAAATGATTATAAAGAATCCCTGGAACTGGATAAAGCTGTCAGTGAAGTGCCAGAATCGGAAAGATTTATCTATATGTTTGTACCTGAGCAAAAAAAATAAAGCAGTTTTTCTGCTTTATTTTTTATTGATATATTATCTATTGACAACCTTCTCGTTGTCTTGTCGGCACTCTTCATAGCGTGCTCGAAACAACTCTGCCATTTCTGCATTGCCCATCTCAGTATAAATTTTAATAATGCTCTCATAACAATGCATTAGATTGACTCCCAACGCATCTGAATCCGGCATTACAGTCGCCTTAATATACCACAAAAGAGCTTTTACCTTATCACCACTATCAAAAAATACATTGCCCCGCGTAAACATATAGCGTGCTGTCTGACATTGATTCTCATATTTCTGCATTAATGCGATTGCCTTATCGCTCTGCTTTGTCTTTATGTAGTCTACCGCTAATGATATCACAATCAGTTGCTCATACTCACAGGAAATCGTATCCATAATGCTCAAAGCCTTCTCATACAACGCAATTGCCTTATCATAATTTTTCCGCACCGACTCTGATTGTCCTGCTTGAAATAGAAAATATGTATTCTGTGGGTCTGTCTCCAATGCTTTATACAACATTGTTAAATTTCGATCTTGCTTTTGCAGCATCTCCTCTGGCGTCAGATTATATCCATGATGAACAACCTCCATTGGCAACCTAACACAGTTCATCGTTTCCCCACGTTTACTCTCATCTTTTGGACAAAGCTGTTCATGAATTGTACCTTCAAACGAATAGTAATTTTTATTGTACAATCTGCTCACATCATCTGTGACATAAACTGCATTTCCACGATTCTGCGTAATACTTTTCAGTCGAATCTCCCCAACAAAGCGAGGAAATTTCTGCATAATAATACGCAGTGTCGGCACATCAATCTCATGCACATACTCATCACAATCTAAGACCAAAATCCAGTTGTTCGAGGCGTGTGCCGTACAAAAATTCCTAGCAGCACTAAAATCATTAATCCACTCAAACGAATAAACTTTATCTGTATATTTGCGTGCAATTTCCACTGTCCTATCAGTCGAACCAGTATCCGTAACAACAATCTCAAAGCCATATGGACTAAGCCTTCGCAAGCACTCATCAATATGTTTCTCTTCATTCTTGGCAATTATACAAACCGAAATTGGTACTTTTGACATGCTATATCCCCCTGCATTAAATTATGAAACAAGAAAGAACCTCCTGAAAATCCCAGGAGATCCTTTTCTATAAACATCAGACTTCTTATTATTGCAGAAGGGAAAGAACACCCTGATTTGCCTGATTTGCCTGTGCAAGGATAGACTGACCTGCCTGCAAAAGTACCTGATTGTTGGAGAACTTCACCATTTCGTCAGCCATATCTGTATCACGAATTGCTGATTCTGCGGCAGTTGTATTCTCAACAACGTTATCCAAGTTTGAGATAGTGTGCTCTAAACGATTCTGAATCGCACCAAGAATAGAACGCTGTGTAGAAACTCTTCTTAATCCTTCTCCAACAACATCAATTGCTTCTCTTGCATTGTCACCAGTTGGATCAACAATACCGATTGACTTGCTGCTTAACTTATTGACGCCAAGACCTGCCGCTGACATTGTGTCAATTGTAGCAGAAATTCTATTCTCAAGATCAGAATCTGCACCCGCATGTACATTGAAAGTCAATGGTGCTACAATCTTCTCACTCCACTTCATAATATATCTGCTGTAGCTAACAGTATTCGTATCTGTTCCAGCATCAATTACAACCTTTTTTGTTGCATCTTTGTCAGCAAATAATCCACCTGTATAATCACCATTGTCATTAAAATATTTATGTAATGCCATGCCTGCCACAACCTCGCCATCAGCATCGTAGAGCTGATTCTCGGCAACTGCCCCCTTAAAGTCTTTATCTCCTAATGTATCTGGAGTGGTTGGAGCGCCTAATGTACCTGTTATATTCGCATTACCATTTACATTATAAAGGAGTCTATATTGATCCTTCATAGTATATTTACCATTTTCACCCTTAATCTTATCAATATACTTAGAAAGATCCTCTCCTGCTTTTACGTGAATAATATTTTGTGTATCCGTATCAAAGATATATGCATCTTTATTTGCACTGCTATATACCGTTCCATTAACTGTACTGGTGGTAATCTGATTTGCAGGCTCATTCTCCAATTTTGTATTTTTAAAGATAGCATAATCTGGTTTCAGGTTTGTACCTGAGATTGTTGAACTTGCACCAACCGTAGTACCTGCACCAAGATACTTTGTAGCGTCAGAACCCTTAGAAATCACATCTGCGGTCATAGGACTTGATACACCAGAAGCCTGAATACTAGCAGCATTTACAGCATAAATATTATCTGTCCCATTATAGTTTACCATAACTTGCTGACCTTTACCATTTAAAACAGAAGATGTTCCTGTTGCATCAAGCTTATCACCTTC
>BLMC01000203.1 GCA_011959805.1 Lachnospiraceae bacterium
AAAAGAACGAGATTTTTTATGCACACGGGCACCCAAGTGAAATTTGTCAGCAGAAGCTGACGGGTGCCCGGCGCGCGAGTAGGGGAAGGGTGGTATTGTCGACTGACGACAACGCTGGGCTGGCGTAAATAGCAGGTGCTATATTCACTGTTATTTGTGCAACGCTGTACTAGCAATCGATTGTAGGATGGAAAGGAGAATACAAATGCAGCAAAAAGAAAAAAACAAGTACAAGGAGTATGCTACGAAAGAATTAATTAAGCGCTTTTTTCCGTATTTTAAGCCATACCGCAAAACATTGTGTGCAGATTTGTTTTGTGCGGCATTGACAACAGTATGTGAGATTGTGTTGCCGTTAATTATTCGTAAAATTACTAACACAGCGCTTGAAGATGTAGCGCTTTTGACAGCGCGCATGGTTATTGGGCTTGCACTAGTATATTTTGTGTTGCGAATTATCGATGCATTGGCAAATTACTATATGGCCAATATGGGCCATGTTATGGGTGCAAAGATTGAGACAGACATGCGTCGTGATGCCTATGCCCATTTACAATTATTATCCAACACGTACTTTAATAATACAAAGGTTGGTCAAATTATGGGACGTATAACCAACGACTTATTTGAGGTGACAGAATTTGCGCATCACTGTCCTGAAGAATTTTTTATTGCAGCAATTAAAATTGTGATATCTTTTATTATTTTGGCACAGATTAATCTGCCTTTAACGTTAATGATTTTTGTCTTTGTGCCAGTCATGACAGTAGTGTGCCGTAGTATTAACAAAAAGATGCGTAGGACTTTTAGTGAGCAGCGCCACCAAATTGGTGAGTTGAATGCAAAGATTGAGGACAGTTTACTAGGACAAAAAGTAGTCAAGGCGTTCACCAACGAGACTCTCGAAACAGAGAAGTTTGAGGAAGGAAACCAGCAGTTTTTGAAAGTAAAACAGCGTGCATATATGCTGATGGGCATATTTAGCACTTCCACAAGAGTATTTGATGGCTTAATGTATTTGACCATTATAATTGGAGGTGGTTTTTTCCTGATGGATGGTAAGATTTTACCCGGTGATATGGTCGCGTATATTATGTATGTGTCTACGTTAATTGCGACAATTCGTAGAATTATTGAGTTTGCGGAGCAGTTTCAACGTGGAATTACTGGTATTGAGCGTTTTTTGCAGATAATGGATGCAGACATTGAAATTTTTGATGAACCAGATGCCCAGGATATTGTCAATCCAAAAGGAGAAATTGCGTTTCGGAATGTAAGTTTCGAGTATCCAGATGACCATAATAGAGTGTTTGCAAACCTGAATTTGCAAATTCACGCCGGGGAAAAGCTTGCAATTGTTGGACCTTCTGGCGGTGGAAAGACAACGCTGTGCAACTTAATACCGCGCTTTTATGATGTGTCTTGTGGAGAGATTACGTTGGATGGGAAAAATATTCGGAAGTTGACATTAAAAAGTCTACGACAAAGCATTGGTGTTGTTCAACAGGAGGTCTATCTTTTTTCGGGCACAGTATACGACAATATTGCTTACGGAAGGCCGGGAGCAACCCTTGAGGAGGTTATAGAGGCCGCGAAGCGTGCTGGGGCAGATGAGTTTATTCAAACCTTAAAAGACAAATATGATACATATGTTGGTGAACGTGGTGTAAAGCTTTCCGGTGGTCAGAAACAACGTATCAGTATTGCAAGAGTTTTTTTAAAGAATCCACCAATATTGATATTAGATGAAGCGACCTCCGCGCTTGACAATGAGAGTGAATATGCAGTTGCAAAGTCTTTGAATGAATTGGCAAAAGGACGAACGACGCTCACAATTGCGCATCGACTTTCGAGTATTAGAAGTTCGGATCGCATATTGGTACTCACAGATGAGGGAATTGTCGAGGAGGGTAATCACGACGAACTAATGGCATTTGGCGGGATTTATCATCATTTTTATACAATGGCAAATGCAATGAAATAGTAAATGAATTGTCTGCAAAACTTGAACTGGTAAAAAGAAAATGATACGATGAGGATAGAAAGTAATGAAATAGGGTAAGCATATTATTAGAAGGGAAGAAGGATAACAATCAGAATAAATATGTAATGCCAGAGAATGTATTAACGGTTATAGAATTTTTACAAGGAATGATAAGGAGAGCAATCTTTGTGGATTTGTTGCCTGATAAGGAGGTATATGATATGACAATGGCATAGTTTTCAAGAGAAGATATATTAATTTATCAGGGACGAGAGCAAGGAAAACTACAAATATAGTTTTACATCGACCGAAGCCAAATCGTAGAATTATGACAATAAATATAATTTCAAAAGGGAGAAAAGAAAATAAATGGCACAATTTGAAGAAAAATCAGAGGCGGCAGTACACCAAGAGATACAGATGCGAAGGGAAAATACAAATGATTTGCAAATAACAGAAACTTTACAAAAAGAGGAATTATCGGAAGAAAATGAGCCAAATTCTGATGCATTTGCAATTACAAAAAGATTTAAACACAATCAGAATCCAATTTCTAGCCAACAACAAGTGTTGGGAAAAAAATCGCAACAGCGGGAACAAGAAAGTCCTAAGAAGCGAGAGCTGATAGGCGTGACAGACAAAAAGGTTGAGACAAAGCGGATTCTATATTTTTTGGTGTTGTGTTTTGGTGTGGCGTGGATTTCAGAAATTTTTGCCATTATTCCAATGTATCAGAGCGGGGAAGCAGAGCTTATAAAAGAGGCGGTTCGTATGATTTCTCAGATGATGGTCACACCTGCATTAGCCGCGTTGGTGATTCGGTTAGCAACGCGAGAAGGACTTGTAAAGTCTGGTTTTCAATTTAACTTTTCAGAACATAAGTTTTTGTTTCTGTTTGGATGGTTTGGAACAACAATTCTTATTTTTGCTGGAGCAGCAGTTTATTTTTTGATTTTTCCAAAAAATTTTGATTCAAATATGACAAATTTTATTGCTTCTTACAGCCAAAGTACCGCGAATGCGGGGACACAAGTGGATGCAGTAAGTATTGTTGCTGCATATAAAACGGATTTGATAATAAAATTTTTTACAGCAGCAGTAATCGATTGTATCAATAGTTTTGGTGAGGAATGGGGATTTCGCGCATATCTACTGCCAAAGCTGTACCGGAAATTTGGCACGATTCCGGCAATCCTCCTAAGCGGTTTTGCATCTGGTCTGTGGTATGCTCCACTGGTTGCGATTGGCTATTATTATGGGGAGGGAAATGTTGGATTTCCTGCGGTAAATATTATGGCAATGTGTATTTTTGGCATGGTTACAGGTGTCATCTATTCGTTTCTTAGCTTACGTACAGGTAGTATTTTCCCGGCGGTGTTTGCACATAGCGCAGTTAATGTTTTAATGCCACAAGTCGCACTGTTTACCTTTGACGGTGGCAATTTCTTCGTGGGTCCATCACCTACTGGAATTTTATCTGGATTGCCTTTTATCGTTGTGGCGGTCATCTGCCTTGTACATTTGCAAAAGTATCCATTAAAGGAAAACGAAGAAAGAAATCCAAAGAGATAGAATTTTATTTTAGCTGGAGAAAACTTCCACTGTTATAAAAGATGAGAACAATACAGTTTTGAATTAGTGGTGGTACAATCTTTGACGGTTATTTTCAAGAAAAAGGGAGCAAAGATTATGTTATATTTGTTGATATTAACGGACCCAGCATTGTCTTATGACAATTATTCTGAAGATTTTTATAAATAGGGCAAGAACACCCGCGACTTTAGTCGTGGGATGAATTGCTGGCATATGTTAATTAAAATTCAAATAATAATATTGAAAATACTGTACATAACAATCTACATATGTTATCATCTACATAACGAGGTGATTATATGGAAGTGTCTTATGGAAGAGGATATGTATATTCTATACAGTATCATATTGTATGGTGTGTGAAATACAGACATAAAATAATTTCAGAAGAAATAGAAAACAGGTTAATAGAAATTCTAAACAAAATAGCAGATGACAATAAATTTCAGATATTAGAATGTAATATGGATAAAGACCATATTCATCTTCTTATAAATTGTTCCCCACAGCATTACATTCCAGATATGATAAAAGCATTAAAAGG
>BLMC01000204.1 GCA_011959805.1 Lachnospiraceae bacterium
TGTGGACCTATGTCAATACTTTTTTTGTCCAAAGTATTGACATAGGTCCACAAGCATGAACGGATAAAAAGGCGAAAATAAAATCAGGTGTATGCGTGTCCTATTGAATTGTTTTGGCTTTTTCAAGCCTGCAACTATCATAACTGAAAGGGAGTAATTTTCAGAGTGCTAGATTGCACTATTTGTAGCTGATATAACCCACCTTGAATATCAGACAGAAAACGAAAAAAAGACCAGACTCTAGATATAATCTGTTGTCTGATCTTTTTTACATTTGAATATTTCTATTACTATATAAGCATTATTTTAGGCAAACTCTTTTGTTTTGTTATTGTCTCTTTCGTTTCCATAATAAATTCTTTTGAGCTTGCTACTTTCCTGATCCAAATAAGATTTTTATATATTAAGATAATCAGTCCGTTTTACATTAAAAAGTAGCTAAAATTAAGAAACTACTTGATTCATCATCTACTTTGTAACCGTTCCACAATTGTTTGTTTTTTTAA
Organism: Lachnospiraceae bacterium; assembly: GCA_011959805.1. Lineage (GTDB taxonomy): Bacteria > Bacillota > Clostridia > Lachnospirales > Lachnospiraceae > COE1. The sequence goes on from BLMC01000204.1 coordinate 507, forward strand.
CTGCTTGATTGTTGAGAAAGAAAAAATTACCTGAATAACCAACATAGTTACTGAGTATGTCAACATTTCCCAAATTGGAAACTGATACTTAATATCTCCAAATACACTCATACTATTAAACACTTTGCATATTGCGTATCCTACTAATGATCCTATTATAATAGCAAGAATTATTGCACCTACAGTATATAATAATCCCTCTATTAACAGAATATAAGAGAGTTGTCTATTTCCCAAACCGACTGCCTGTAAGATAGCAAATTCGTGTTTTCTTACAAACACATTGGTAATAAGTGTATTCAACAAATTTATAAATCCAAACACTCCTATAAACATTATAAATATAAAAACGGGGATACGATAATTTTCTAAAGCCTTTTCGTACTCTTCTATCCATGTATTTAAATTTGTAATATATACATTCCCTGTATTAGAAAATATTTTTTCCACTTCTTCCATTACAATTTCTGTCATATTATCATCAACATCAATAACTACTTGATAATTCAAATTATCAATAGATACAATATCTGATAGTATATCTGGTGCTGTAAAAAGACTACTATATCCATTATATGGCATATTAGAATCAATTATTCCCATTATCTTAGCAGTGTAAACACTCTCATTAGAAAGATTTATAGACACTGTATCTCCTACTGCAACCTCCCATCCAAATATATCTTTCCACTGAGGGGTATTCGTTATAATAATTCCATCATTTTCAGACAACTCTTGAATATCAGTAGTTCCGGTAATTAAATATTTCTCTAATAACTTTTGGTCATCTTCCGTCATAGCAGTAATAACCAAGGGTTCTATATATCCTGTTGGTATATTCACATTCAAGACAGTTCCCTTGTACTCTTTTAAACTATTGACACCCACCAAGTTCTTTATATTATCCACAATCTCTGATGAAAGCAAATTATTTTCTTGAAGTTCAATATATTGACTACTTTGATACGCTTGCGGACCAAAAGCACCTAATTCAACACTAATTTCCCCATATGGAAAGTTTTGACGAGCCATCTCTCTTGGATCAATGGAATTAAAATAAGCTGAACTTCCCATTAATAAAATGCCCGAAACTCCCAAAGAGCATACTGTCAACAAAAATTTCTTTTTATTTCGACCACAATTTAATAAAGCCAATCTACCAGATGATAAAGTTCTATGTAATTTTTTAGAATATTTATCATCCTTGCTATCATTGGTAATATATCTTAACGCCTCAATAGGCGTAACCTTAGATGCGGTTTTTGCTGGTTTTATTACCGCCAGCATAACACATATATACATATATATAGCAGCAATTATTGCAACAACTATTGCAGTCTTAACTTCTCCACCTGCTGGTACAAGTATATATCCTATAACTTCACCTAAAATTATGCCGATTGGAATACCTATATACGCAATGTAATTACCTTCTCTTAATACCATTCTGCTGATTTGCTTCTTAGATGCTCCAATAGTTCTTAATTTTCCATACTCATTTGTTTTCTGAGTTACCGAAACATAAAAAAGGCTATAGATAACAAGCGCGCACACTGCAGCAACTATACTACTAACCACAAGTATAACCATCATATATTGTGAACTTCTTTGCTGAATAAGAGAAAAGAAATTTGTCGAAAATGTTATCTGTTCCTGATCTAACTTATATTCTTTTGCAATATTAGATATTTCATTTTGTATTGCTGCTTTTGACCATCTTTCTGTATACACCACGTTAATATAGGCGGAATATAAAGGATTACTGATATTTTTTTCTATCAATTCATTTGAAACATATATTGAATAATTCGAATCCTGAACTGGTAAAATACCACATATAACAAATTGCTGATCTCCATTTCCCAAATCTAATGTGATATTATCGCCTATTTCTAATAATAAATTAGCTTGATCTAAAAAGGATTGCGTTACTGCTATTTCATTATATTTATTCGGCAACCTACCATTTATATTTGGATACTTACCAAGTTGTAAAAGATTTTCATCCATAGTTCGTACAATAACAGAACGCCCATCATAATTAAGAACGCCTAACAAGTAGCTTAAACCAACTTTTAGGCGTTCATCCTTCTGTATAGCACTTGCTGTATCACTATCAAGTTCACTAAAAGCAGCCTGATAAATTCCAACAGCAGCTTTTAATGATTTTATTTGAGTAAAGAAAAAAAATACTGATACAGACACAATCAAACATGAAGCTAAAGCAATTATAACAATTAGCAAAATATTTCTTCCTTTATCTACTTTTAGGTTTCTTTTCGCCAATTTATATATCATTGCATTTGATTTTTTCTTTAACGAAAATATCATTTTGTATATTCTCCTTTACTTCAAAATCTTGCCGTCCTCAATTCGCACTATACGCTTCGCAAGATGGGCAATTTCATTATTATGAGTTATCATAACAATGGCCTGATTAAATTCTTTATTTGTTCTTTTTAAAAGAGTTAATACGTCTTCACTTGTTTTGCTATCCAAATTCCCTGTTGGCTCATCTGCAAGAATAATCGCTGGTTTTGTAATTAATGCTCTCGCAATAGCAACACGTTGTTGCTGTCCGCCTGAAAGGTTATTTGGCATACTTCTCAACTTTTCATCTAATCCCAATATATGTACAACATCCCCAAAAAACTCCTGATCTACCATGCTTCCATCTAATTCAACAGGCAGGACGATATTCTCATAAACATTTAAAACAGGAACAAGATTATAATTTTGAAAAATAAATCCGATATTTTTTCTGCGATAAATAGTCAGTTCCTCATCGTTCATTTTTTGTAGTTCTCCACCTTGTATTACTACACTTCCCGATGTTGGTTTATCAAGCCCCCCCATCATATGGAGTAGTGTGGATTTTCCACTTCCTGATGTTCCAACAATAGCAACAAATTCACTTTCTTCAATATTAAGATCTATCCCATTAAGAGCCTTAACAGTATTCGCTCCATTACCATAATATTTTTTGAGATTCAGGGTCTGCAAAATACTCATAGTTAATCTCCCTTACTAAATTATTTTATACCAAAACCCTACCACCAATAATATAAAATCATTAGTGGTAGGAGTTCTCTGGTTCTGCCTCTTTACCAATTAGTTCTTAGGTGTGATCCAGTACGTCCCATCTAAGCAATCGGTAAGGCATTCTTTTCTCACTTCGCCAATGCAAGCAATAATCAGTTCATCATCATATGCATTTACTTCAGCGTCTGTAAGTTCATTTGTATTTTTCGGCATGATTCATTTCCTCCTTTCTTTTAATACTTATATAAACAATCCAATGGATTATTTATATCTATTAAAGGTATGGTATGTACTTTTGATTTTCACAAAAGCTTATAAAGTTTTCTAAATTCTGTTTATTTGAATTATTGAGTTTAAAGAAAAACAAATTAAATATATACATAATCTTTTTTAAGGAACAGTTTTGCAAACTTTCTATTTTAGAAATATTAGGACAAAATCCACCACAAATTATGTTAAACTTACATTCTTTGCATTTTTGATTATTGTTTATATCAAAACAACTTTTTATTTCCTCACTACTTCTCGCTTGATC
>BLMC01000205.1 GCA_011959805.1 Lachnospiraceae bacterium
CATCTGTAATGATGTTTTATATCATGCGCGCTGTTCAAGGAAGTACGGGAATTGCGTCAATGCGCGGTGCCGGAATACTTTCAATAGTATTGACAATGGGGCTTGTGGTTGTAGGAATATGTGCATCCATTTTCTTATTTTACACAAATAGTTTTGTGATGAAGCGACGCCGGAAAGAGCTAGGAGTATACAATATTCTTGGCATGGAAAAAAAACATATTGCAAAGATAATGGCATGGGAATCCGTAATTTTATATGCATTTTCTATGTGTGGAGGACTTATAATTGGCATTATCTTCCATAAGCTAGCAGTAATGTTTCTGTATCGATTGATAGGAGTGTCAGAAAGTGTTCCGTTTTATATCTCGAAATGGGGATGTTTACAGACAGCTCAACTCTTTGGTATTATCTATCTTATCATGTTTTTGTATAATTTTCTTCAGGTAAAACTTGCTGATCCAATTGCATTGTTGCATGGAAGTAATGCCGGAGAGCAAGAGCCAAAAGTAAAATGGATTTCGGCAGTAATTGGCATTGTATGTATTTTGGTAGGTTATTATCTTGCGTTGACTGTTAGTAACGTAGTCAATGCGGTCAATCTATTATTTATAGCCGTTATTCTTGTTATTGCTGGAACATACGAACTCTTTATTTCGGTAAGTATTGCACTTTTAAAAATATTAAAAAGAAATAAACCGTACTATTATCAGACAACACACTTTATAACTGTTTCTGGTATGCTTTATCGAATGAAACGCAATGCGGTCGGACTCGCAAATATTTGTGTCCTTTCTACAATGGTACTTGTAATTATTGCAACAACAGTTTGTCTATATGTCGGTTTGGAAGACTCATTAAAAACTAATTTCCCTAAAGAGATTAGTTCAACGTTATATTTGAACCATATTCCTAATGCGTCTGACAAAACATATCTAGTGGAACAAATTGTGGCAGCAGGAGAAGAACAGGGCAGAAAGCTAACAGAGGTCTCAGAATACTCCAATATTATGATTGTGACACATAGAACAGGAAATATTGTAGAACATTATGACAATACTAATGATTCTTATAGTTTTATGGAAATGGGAATGCTTTATCTAATGACTCGGACCGAATATGAAAAATTCACAGGACATTCTTTGCCTACAATTCCACAAGGAAGCGTAATGGTCATATCACCCGTATTATTTGAGGAGAAAACAATTGTACTATTTGGAGTCGAGTATCCAATCGCAGAAATAATGGATTTTTCAGCAGATTTCCCAAATAAAGGAGTTCAAAATTATCTGGATACACAACAAATCCTCTATGTTATTGTGGAAGATGACAATGCTTTGACCCCATTTCTTGTAGAATCACAAGTACATTACCATATAGAAATTGAGACTGATGGAACACTAAAAGAGAAAAAAATATATGCATCTACAATACAGGAAATACTAAAAACACACAAGGAAAAACTTGGATTTGAAATAGGAATGGTCACTGCAAGAGCAGAACAGCATGACATCTATATGGAGATGATTGGTGGTTTTCTATTTCTAGGACTGTTTCTAGGAAGTATGTTTCTAATGATTACAGTGCTAATTATCTATTACAAACAGATTTCAGAAGGATTTGAAGATAGGGAACGTTTTGCGATTATGACCAAAGTTGGCATGGAACGCAGCGTTGTAAAAGCTGCTATCAATACGCAAGTTCGCACCGTATTTTGCCTGCCAATTACCGTGGCAATCATTCATCTAATAATGGCATTTCCAATGTTAAAAATAATCTTGTTTTTATTTGGATTAATGAATACACTGTTGTTTATTGAGTGTCTCACTGCAACAATAGCAGTATTTACAGTCATTTACTTTATTGTATTTAAACTTACTTCATTAAGTTATTACAAGATTGTATATCAATAAAAAATATTCTTGACAATCATAAAGAAAAACGCTATAGTTGTTTCTATACTTGGAGTATATTCAATACGAACATACTCTATCACGCTAGGGGTGCACATCGCTGAGACTTTACCCTCATTACTTGAACCGGATAATACCGGCGTAAGGAAGCAGTATGGGAATAATGAAAACTAAGAAAGTAATTTCTTAGGAGCAGTTTAGATTCCAGACAGATTTTACAAAATACTGTGAAATTTATTTGGCGAAGCAGTCGCGGATAGACATTAAAATTGGATGCCGCAATTGTCGGAAGATTGAATTGCTACGATGCTGACCTCCTCGCGAAAACGAAGGAGGATTTTTTATGTTGTACAAAGTATTCGTAAACGAATGGGGAGAAACTACATATGTCCCCACAACACTTGGAAATATGTTGCTTATCGTGGTAATTGTAACGTTGCTACTAATAGCAGTGCTTTTTTCCCGAAACTATACTAACCGACTAAATAGACCCAAGGATGCAAGCAATCGTAGAAAGTTGACAATAAAACAGCTTACATTCTGTGCTGTAGCAATTGCACTTGGCACTGTACTTGCAAATATTAAGTTGTTTCACTTTCCAACAGGAGGCTCTATCACACTGCTCTCTATGCTTGTCATCTGTCTGCCTGGATACTTTTTTGGTCTTGGGGCTGGATTGATGACAGGATTTGCATATGGAATTTTACAGCTATTAATTGACCCATATGTATTGTTTCCAATGCAACTGATTGTCGACTATCTGCTTGCTTTTGGTGCTTTAGGATTATCTGGACTTTTCACAGAGACAAAAAATGGCCTGCTCAAAGGATATATTACAGCAGTGCTAGGACGATATATATTTGCAGTGTTGTCCGGTTGTATTTTCTTTGGTTCCTATGCGTGGGAAGGCTGGGGAGTGCTGCCGTACTCAATGGTATATAACGGAATCTATATTTTTGCCGAGGCAACTGTAAGTGTGATTGTCATCCTTCTTCCCCCAGTAAAACTCGCTATCGGAAACATTAAAAAATTAGCAATAGAATAGCAGTTTCGCGCTGTCAATCCATGTTGACTACTTTATACTACGAAAACTTAAATTCCAAAACCCACATTTTGAAGAAGCCATTTTGCAACACCGTCGTTTTCATTACTATCAATAACAGCAGTTGCAATTTCTTTCAGCGCATTGATGGCATTTTCTGTTGCATATCCTTCATCGGCAACACGAAACATAGGAATATCATTGACCCCATCACCAAAGACTACTACTTTGCTACAATAGAATTGTTCTTTTAATTGTAGAATAGCATGTGCCTTCGATGCAGAGTGCGGCATAATTTCCAACCATGGCTCATGAGAATAAATATCAAATTGGAAAATACAATTGTATGATATTTTTAGTTCTGTATATGCTGCCCTAAGTTTTTCCTCTTCGCCAATACAAGTAAAATAAAATACTTCTCCTTGCAAAATGACACGAGTGTCATTTAATGGGTTGTTGCGTCCATCATTTTTGCGTGTCTCAACAAATTCGGCAACTGCAGAATTAATGGCTTTTTCGTCATAGGAGAATCTTTCATGGTTATCGATAATGGCGTATACAAGCGGTGTAATCTGATATCTTTGTAATATAGTATAAATCTTCCTCGCCTCATTGGCAGTAAACTGGTTGACCACAATTCGTTTTCTAGTATATGCATCCATAATAAAACTTCCATTGTTCACAATAACTGGAAGTTTTGGAGAAAGCCCTTGCGTTACAATACTGGCTGTGGAGATAGAACGGGCTGTAGCATAGGAAAACAACATTCCCTCTGATATAAGCTGATTTAGCGTATCACAGCTCCAAATAGAAATACGTTCATCATAATGAAGCAGTGTTCCATCCAAGTCAGTTATGTATAAAGTTTTTGCTTTTTGATTTTTCATAATGAAATATCCTTTTCCTAAAAATAGTATATTTAGTATTATCTGATTTTGAACCTCTTACGACTAAAGTCGCAAGATTCCTGTTTCATAGACTTCGTAACCAAACTTGTTTGGTTTACTTACTATCTCCACAGGTGTAACTTTCCGTTGTTCCAACGGTAGTTCTGTTATTTTAGGTTGATAACAGCCTCAATCCTTCTTTCAGAATGTTAATAGCTGCGTTTATATCTCTGTC
>BLMC01000206.1 GCA_011959805.1 Lachnospiraceae bacterium
GCTCCTGTTGGCTCGTCTGCAAAAATAATTTTTGGATTATTAATCATACTGCGGCAAATACATGCACGTTGTAATTGCCCTCCTGAAACTTCGTTTATGTCATTATCTGCAATTTCCATAATTCCAAGTTTACGCATTAGGGCATGTCCTCTTTGAAGGATTTCATTTCGGTTTTCATTATTTTTTTTAGATTGCACTGCCGGAAGTATAATATTGTCTGTTATGGTAAGATTTTTTAGCATATACATTTGTTGAAAAATAAATCCAATATCATCAAGTCGTAAATTTGCCAGTTCTTTTTCTTTCATTTTAACAATATTTTTATTACCAATCTTTACTTCTCCTGAGGTTACACTATCCAAACCTGAAACCGAGTAAAGTAATGTCGATTTACCTGAACCGGAAGGCCCCATAATAGCAACCATTTCTCCTTTAGAAATATTAAAATTTACATTTTCAAGAATATTATTTTGACAGCCATTTACATTATAGGATTTACAAAGATTTCTTACTTCTAAAATATTCATAATCTGCTCCTTTTTTATTCAGTAATTGATATATTTGAGGATTTTATTTTTCTTATGTACATTGATGTCAAATATGCACATATCATTGTTGTAATAAAAACAATTGCCGGAAAAGTAATAAAAGTTTCCATAGGATTTATTACATAATCTACGCCGGTCTCTAATCCCATCATCTTAAATAGTGAATCTATACATAAATGTGTTAATGGAATTGCAAAAATTTCACTTATCATTACTGAAATCATTCCTATAAATAAAAATCTTAACGCATGATATAAATATATTGTTTTGCCGCTGATACCAATGGCTTTCATAAGTCCAATTTCACCTTGCTCTTTTTCAATAAAAGAGCGTTCCATAAGCACTGAAATAAGAGCAACTAAGAGGACTGTAATAATAGCAATCAGTATTTTTATGGCGTTAAGAGGTTCTGTAACACCTAACATATCTGATATAAATTCCGCACTTGTCTTGACAGTTTCAAACTCTGGAAAAATTTCTTTTATTTTTTCCACCCTGATTTCAATTTCTTCTTTATCTGGATTATCTGTAAATATAATTTGGGTATTTATCTCATGAAAAGTTTGAATATAATTTATTTCTTCATTCGTATGAAGTCTTATCCCGTCTCCATTACTATGCATTGATTGAAAAAATGCTGTGATAATATAATTCTTGTCACCATCTATCGTTTTAATTGTTATAGTATCTCCAATCGTTGCTTTAATTTTATTTGCTGAAATCTTAGTTATCGCTATTTCATTAGAATTTTCAGGAACTGTTCCTTCTAAGTATTGATACATATCCATTGTAGTTCCTGTCCCCTGATATATTGGCAGCTTTGCTTCATTACCATTAAAACTTACAGGTAATGAAAACATCATCTCTTTTATGCAATTTGCAGGCATTCCATTTTTTTCAAGTTTATCTTCTAAATTATTTAAAAACTTTTCAAGTTCTTCATGTCCATTTTCTATTGAAAATTCAGCAGGATTATCGCCTACAACAACATCGCTGTCAACGATACTCAATACACTATATAAACTACCGCTTTTCAATGTTGAAACAGTTACGGAAAGTACCAGAGGAAGTGACGTACACACAAAAAATATAATAGCAATAATACAAAAACGCTTCGGACTGCTTACAATATCATTCAGTGCTAAAAAAGATGTTGACGGCAATGTGCTTTTTCCCAACTTCATACAATTCTTTTTTCTGAAACGTTCTCCTGTCTGCCCATTTCTAATTGCATCAATGGGGTTCATTTTTTTTACCTTACTGGTACAACCAAAACAAAACATTAGAATCACAAAAACAACAATTACTACACAAAACATATTTATAAAAATTGAATTTTGATTACTTATCATAATCGAGGTTGAAGAAACATTCAGTAGTAACATTTTGCCAAATGGAAAACTTAATATAAGTCCAATGAATGCCCCTGTTATAGAAAGTGCTGTATATTTTACAAGATATAATCCTCTTATTTTTAAATTACTGATACCAATAGCTTTCATAACTCCAATCTCACGAAATTCCTCTGCTAATGTAAAAGTAATTGTAAAACGTAAGATGATAAATGCAATTATTATAAAAATAATACTTACTACAAGAATAATGCCTGTTACTACCATATCCAAAATATAACAAAGTTTTATTTTAGATTTATCTATGTTCAAAATACTATTATCAGTAAGTAATTTTATTTCTGAAAGTGTGTTTTCAATATTGTTAGTATGTATATAAATTAAATTTCCACCATAAATCTTTTCCGTTTTTGAATTAGATGTATATTCTTTATAATCTTTGCTGCTTATTATATATCGTTGAATCTGCATGGACTTTGCACCAAAAATAACATCTTTAATTTCACCGGCAAATACAAATTCATTTTTAACCCCGTCTATTTCAATGGTGATGATATCTCCTTTTTTTAGTCCGATTTTTTCTGCTTTTCCTTCTGTTATATAGATTTCTCCCGGCTCAACTTTTTCAAGTTTATTTCCATCTGCAAGAAAATAGTTCAAAGACAATCTTTCATCACTTTGAATGACATTAGTTCCACCTAAAGCAGTTATATTCTCCCCCTCAAATATAAAATTCTCAGGAGCTAAAAACAACAATTTTTCTACGCTATAATCTTCAATTGATTTTGTGGAATTTAAGACAGCAGTTAAATCAGCTTCAAAAATTTTATTCCTTGTTGCCACTAAATAATCAGGTGCTCCAGCCATATCTAAATAATTATCTAATGCAGAAGTAACATTTAAAATATTATTTACACTGGATGATACAAACATTGTTGCCAGTACAATGAATATAAGTAAAATGATATTCATTATCTTTTTTCTTCTTAAATCTTTTTTTAGGATATTGAAATACATTTTTTTACCTCTTTCCTTTTTGTAATTTCATTTTAGCATGGAAAACGAAACTGTAAAAAAACAGTCATTTATTTATGAAATAGAAGGATATGCTTTATCAGGATTTCAAAAATAGTAAACTTATATTCATAATAAACCTCTGTCTTTTATCAGATGCATTGTTCCAAAATAGGCATTAGACAATGTCTTTATACAATATGCTTCATCATAAGCCATTGCATTATTAGCAAGCAGGCTGGCTATTCCATGTGTTACTAAAAAAATTTGAGAAAATATGTTATATGCCTGTTGCTTGTCTACCTTTGCCTGTCTCTCCAAAATAGGAAATAAAGAATCAAAATTTTTCCCTGTAAGCCAATCAGAAAGGGAAACGCCTGTATAATAGTTTGAATGAAATAAAAAACGAAAAAGATTTGTTTCTTCTACGGCAAACTGAATATGTCTCATACCCACTTCCAACATAGGACGTTCGTATTTGCCGCTTAAATTTGTTACATAGTTAATATGAAACTCACCTGCTTTTCTATGTGCTGCCATTCGGACATCTTCAATTGTTTTAAAATGATATAAAACGGGCTGTGTTGAGCAGCCGAGCTTTTGTGAAACTGTCCGGGCGTTTATGTTTTCTGCTCCAATTTCTTTTGCAATTTCAAAAGCAGCGTCTATAATCATTTCTTTTGTGACTTTCGCTATTGCTGGCATATTTGTACCTCCATTTATAATTTGCATCATATATAACTCAGATTATACATTAGGCAAATTATAAATCAGGATATTCTTTCTGTCAATCCCTTTTGCTAAACTTTCACTTTTTCAAAAAACGATAAATTAGTAAATTATTTGTCAAATAATAAATTTTTATATTCATGAAAGAAAAAAGGAATGTGTGGGATTCCGCCGTAATCGGCATTGTGCGTAATGTGTATAACTGGCTGTCTCATGGAATTGTGGGTAACTCTGTTTGCAGAATGTGGGAAAGCTGCACTTTAGCTTTTCCATGTTCTGTGAATAGAGTTATCCATGATTCCATAGCCTGTTATGCACATTTCCATAATGCTTGTCTTTTGGTCTTT
>BLMC01000207.1 GCA_011959805.1 Lachnospiraceae bacterium
CGCGAGTAGGGGAAGATAAATCTTCTCTACTCGATTGTGTACGGACGCGGAGAGGAACTACGCAGCGAAAGCTGTCCGCGTCTAGCACACGAGTAGGGGAAGGAAATTTCCCTACTCGTGTGCACATGTCAATGCAGAGAAATATTTTAATTTTTACTGGTATTTGATATAAAATGCAAGGACATGATGTTTAATTTGTCGGGAGTCAGCAGAAATTTTTTTTATTATAATAAAGATGTTATATAAGTGAGATTAGGATAAGAATGGAGGGTTGTAGTCATCATGAATCACGGAAAAAGTACAATAAGAAGTGTAGTAATATTTCAGACGATCAAGAGTAAGATACTGCTTATGGGTGTCTTTTCTATCCTGGTGGCGGTCTGTATTGGCGTACTGGGAATTAATTCGATCAACAGGAACAGCAGCAACAGTGAGATTGAATCGATTGTCAACGAGATCGATGTATTGCAGGCAAAGAATCTCGGACTCGAGGCACAGTATCAGTATTACATTGATCAAAAGTATCTTGACAATATTCTTGACAATCTTGGACAGATGACTTTAAACGCAGAGTTGTTACAACACCTCACAGACACAAAATACAAGGAAGATATAGACAAAATACTTGAAAAACTGACGAAGAGTAGTGCAAATTATAGTAAAATAAGCGAGCTTAGCAAGACAAGAGGATTTGACGGTGAAAGCGGATTGTACGGACAATATCTTGAAGGTAGTGGAATATTGGATGACAGTTTTTCCGGGTTGATCGATAAACAGGACTGGTTGGAAATCAAATGGATTGATGCCCATATGTGGACGAGCGGAGAACTTGTAGAGATTGGCGGTAAAGAATATATTAGGTTGATTTACAGCGGACCAATACCAGAAAAAGTGAAGAGAAATTCGCTGGCATTCAGAGTTGGAGGAACACTCACATATCACAATGATTGCTATATTACTGATATAAAATTAGTCAAAGGTACGAATTCGATTGATATTGATTTGTCTTTAATTGACAAACTTGACGGATCCGGGCTTGCCTATGTTGACAGTGAGATTACCACATTTGATTCAAAATCGGCGATTCGTGTTGGGTGTAACTTCAATGCAGCCAATGAGGGCTGGGAGGAATTTGCAGTAGCGATTCCAGTCAAAGAGTATGCAGCACAGGATTATGCCAATATTGAATACTCCCTTTATATGGAACCGAATGATCTGTCATATGACTATAAGTATGGAGGTTCTTATTCTGGAGTTTACAGTTTTAAGGACAGTCTTGATCGGCTGGACAATCAAGTAAAGACTTATAGCAAGCTGGTGGTGGAAGGGAAGGATACAACGGACGACTATGCAGGGATAGAGATGTTGATGACAGAGATGGAAGAGAACATTCCACTGTATACCATGAGCAGTGAACTTATAAATGATTCTCTTGGTAAACTCAGTGCCAAGAAAGAAATCTTTGGGCAGATGAAGAAAATTGATGATACAATTCTTGAGTTAAAAACAGAGAATAAAGTATTAAATGAGGAATTGACAACGTTGTGTGGTATTGTCAAAGATATCGCTTCTGATGATATGGTTCGCGTGAAATCTATGGTACAGAATGCAAGTATTATAGTAATCATTATCGCATCGATCATACTGGTAGGGCTGACCGTATTGATTAGTTCCAGTATTGACAGAAATGTTATGCATTTCAGAAAGGCACTGGATCAAATTACGCAGGGAAAAATTGCAGTCAGGATCAAGGCGAATGGAAAGGACGAGTTTTCACAGTTTGGTAAGAGTTTGAATGTGTTTTTGGATAAACTGGAGGACAGTATAAGCCAGTTGCAAGGAATTTCTATAAATCTTGCAGAGACAGGCAATGCACTTGAAAGCAAAGCAAACAGGACAAAGGGTGCATCAGAGGTGATCAGCACAGCTTTGGACGAAATAGCAAAAGGTGCTGCGGTGCAGGCAAGTGATATTTCTGATTCTTCACAACAAGCATCCAGAATGCAGGAAAATATGATACAGATTACAGCGAGTGTTGAGAATCTGTCAGAGACTTCAAAAAGCATGAGCGAAAGGGGAACAGAGGTGACAAAAATTGTTCAGGAGTTAAGCCATGCAAGTGATCGGACTTCAGATGCATTCGTAAAGATATCTGATCAGATTCATAAGACAAATGCATCAGTAGTAAAGATTCAAGAGGTTGTAAATCTGATCGCGGAGATTGCAAGTCAGACCAATCTGTTATCTCTGAATGCCAGCATAGAGGCAGCGCGGGCTGGCGAAGCTGGAAGAGGTTTTGCGGTAGTGGCAAGTGAAATACAGAAGCTTGCAGAACAAACAAATTCTTCCGCAAAAATAATTGATGATATTATACTCTCTTTGTCGAAAGAGTCTCTGCAGACAGTGCAGTCCATCAATGAGGTCACAAATATTGTCTTGAGTCAGAAAAAGCAGCTTGATGAGACTAAGGAGAAGTTTGGCATTGTCGAAGAAGGGATAAAGTCTACTACAGACAATATGAATACTGTGCTTGAACAGGCTGTTGTGTGTGGTAATGCTGGATCGCAGGTGGTTAACCTTATGACCAATCTGTCTGCCATAGCGGAAGAAAATGCTGCAACGACAGAGCAAACCAACACATCGATGAATGAACTCAATGATGCTACGGCCTCGCTTGCAAGAACAGCCATGGAACTAAAAAAACTGTCAGTTGCTGTTACAGATAATTTGAATTATTTCAACATAGAAGAATGACGTCACGGTAATGTATTAGGATAATATGGCACATGGAATCGAGAATAAATCAGCGGAATTCCAATTAATATCTCAGTTAGTCAGATACTGATGATGTGTCAGATTAAGAAAAAGAGAAAAGAATTAGGAGAAATATATGAAAGAACAATATCGGAATGTATTTGAAGAAGTCGGAATTGAGTTGGCGCAGGTTGAGGAACGACTGCAAGAAATTAAGAATTTTTATTTTTACGGAAAAGAGGACGAGCGCGTATATTATTCGGTGGGAGATGACATGGCATATATCATGGATACGGGAAATAATGATGCGCGTACAGAAGGAATGTCATATGGAATGATGCTCTGTGTACAACTTAATATGCATGAGGAATTTGACAGGCTGTGGAAGTGGACCAAGACATATATGTGGATACAAGAAGGGGAAAATGAAGGGTATTTTGCATGGTCTTGTGGCGTAGATGGAACGAAAAATGCAAAAAGTCCTGCGCCGGACGGAGAGGAGTTTTTTGCATTAGCACTGTTTTTTGCGTCTCACAGGTGGGGAGACAGGGATGGTATCTTCAATTATTCTCATGAGGCGAAAGAAATTTTGAGAGCATGTTTGCACAAAGGAGAAAATGGCAGACCTGGCACTGCAATGTGGAATAAGGAGAATTATCAGATTTTATTTGTTCCAGGGAGTGATTTTACGGATCCGTCCTATCATCTGCCGCATTTTTATGAGTTGTTTGCAATGTGGGCATACGAGGAAGATAGACCGTTTTGGGAGAAGGCAGCGCAGGCGAGCCGCAAATATCTTGTGAAGGCCTGTGATGAAAGAACTGGTTTTTCAGCAGAGTACGCTGAGTTTGACGGGAGTCCGATGCGTCGGAAGCTGCCATGGACAGATGACAGACACGACTGGTTCTACAGCGATTCTTATCGCACTGTGGCGAATATCGGCCTTGACTACGAATGGTTTGGGAAGGATGAGGGACAGTGCCATGCGGCACAAGCAATACAGGAGTTTCTGCTGGAGGATGGCAGAAGAAATACATACCATGTTTATGAACTTGATGGGAGCATAGCAGAGAGACAGGCGCTTCATCCAGTGGCAATTCCCGCAACAGTAGCAATGTCAGTACTTGCATCCTTCACAAGCTGCAGCAAGGAGTGGGTAGATCTGTTCTGGAAACTTCCTATGCGTACAGGTGACCGGAGATATTATGACAATTGTCTGTATTTCTT
>BLMC01000208.1 GCA_011959805.1 Lachnospiraceae bacterium
TTACAAACTGAGTATAATCCAAATTTGCTTTTACAAATTCTGATGATACAATTTCTATTTCTTTAAAACAGGTAGAATATAGCAAAATAAAAATCCCAATTATTTATACAATTTCTAAAAGTACAATCAATAATCATTCCTTCTGCCATACTGATATTTTCCCATTCTCCCTCTTCTATAATTCTTTCATCCAAAGAAATTTTCTCTCCTATTTGTCCCAAGGAATCGTGCCATTCTTTATGCTTCTCAATTTTAAAAATAATATCTTTCTCTATATAAAACTCCTCTCCTTATAGAAGGTACATTATGCTGAATCCATAAAACTTAATCTGATACTCTGCTATTATCCATAAGGATTTTATTCATTTTGAATTTAATCGCATAAATAGTCCTATGGATTTAGATAATAGGTATAAATTCAGAAATGAAAATATATCTTCTATAGAATTCCACTATGCCTTTTGGTATTCACTTTGTCCGGTTGCTTATCTTATCATAATAAAGTTGCTTTGCATATGTTGGATGCTGTACTTTGGTAAAATTATTATTTAAGCCTTAGTTGTATAAAAGATTGCTGCCTTCAATTGAATATTTATTTAATACAAAGCTATTAAATTATCACTTAAAAAACTGTAAACTATCCTATATGTTTTTTAATATTATTATTTCCAATAACAGTTATTTGATATATGCTATCTTACCATCCTTGCTTATGATCCTCCATAAGCAATCGCTTCCATTATTGTTAATACATTTATAGGCATTTCTGTATTATATATTGGTCGCATTGTCGTTTTATTAATTCTCCAAATCTCTCCTTTGTAATCACCATTTAAAATTAAAATATATTGATATTCTATATCTTGTTCATTTGACGGTGTTCCTTTTCCTATAATTGGAATACAACCACACAATAATTGAAATTGGGGTAACACCCAAGGAGAAATTATCTTTTGTTTTTCATAATTAATGTATTTGAATAAATATTCCCAAATAGATTCTTCCTCGCCTCTCCCTCCAAATACTCTTTTATAGCCATCTTCATCTATAAATACTTTTTTGTAATCAGCCTTTGTTTGAATGCAAAAAGGCTTATCCATATTTGTTAAAGGCTCAATATCAGACAAAGAATATATCTTTGAAAGATACCAAGGTGACTTTTTTGCACCATTTCCTATTTGTGTCAAAAAGGTAATATATTCTTTGGGTAATGAAATATTATGTCGCCTTTCAAACTCATAAATTTCATCTAATTTCGCTGGCGCGTTCATCACTATTTTTTCTTTTTTTATAAATTTTTTGCATCCTTCAAGTAAATCACTCTCTTGTGGGTACTCTATCTTTTTACATGCCAACATAAAATCATCTAACCCATTTGTCAATAATAATTTTATCCATTGTAAAAAATCACATTTAATTAATCGAAAAGCGCCATATTCTGATATCTCCCATATCTCCCCTCTACACGTGCCTTTAATAATTAATTTCCATTGCGTACTATTACAAGTATTATTTGAGATTATAGTAATATTTCCTTGACACTCTATTTTCTTCCATTGTTCATCCATTCGTTGTTCAATAATATCGTCATCCTCTATATCTTCAATCCCATCAATTGTATCTCCCCAATCGGGCATCCAACTGTGCTCAAGAGGAAAAGGCATATCAATATATTCTAATGGATATCCCAATAATTCATAATTGTCCAGCGAAATAAGTTTTTGTATTCCATAAATCTCTGATCGAATTATTCCACCATCACCTACTTTCGTAATAAACTCAACATACTCTTTTGGGAAAGAAATTTTATATTTTTTTTCAAACATTCTAACCTTTTTTAACTCTATTACAGGATTTAATTGAACGGTCCCTTCTTTTTCAATATTTACCTTTTGTATCAGCTGTTTTAATTCTTCTATTTTCTTCATAATATTACCTTTCTTTAAATACAGTTAAGTTCATTTCTTACTATTCATATCGATGTCCACCTATAAACTTAATTGTACCATCTCTTTTTTCCCATTCATACGAAAAAGAGATGGTCCTTTGAAATAATTCATGGAGCTGCCGCTTCACGAATTTCCATTCGTTAAAGCGACAACCCCTAACTTCTGAAACAGGTTTGGGAAAATTAAAACTTGAGATATTAAAATAATATATTACGTTCTGGAATCTTTTCCAATTTATGTTTTTTAAGTTCCGTTTCAAATATAGTATTTAATTGATTTCCATTCCATGCACTTTCCTCCAACTTCTTGAACCATTTATCATACCCACCATCTACATATTGCCCGTTTTCAGAAGAAAGAAAACGAAACCACCAGTCATGGGCTTTCAATCGGTCATATGTAATCTTCAATGCATATTCTATCTTTTCCGGCATTTTAGTCCAACCACAAATCCATACCATGTCCTCAAACTCAGTAATATTTCCTTCATAACGCTTTTCTTTTGTATCCTCAAAAAACTTTTCATACCCCCATATAATCTGATCAATATCTAAATCCCCTTCTATTGGAATATATGCTTTTTCTTTTATAAATCTCGCCTCATCCACATATCTCTCATTATGATTGTTTGGACAAATCCCTCTTCCATGAACCCTCAACGTTGCTGTTAGACATGGAAACTCTCTGCACAAATTATGGACACTATATTCTGGATAATACTTTATACTGTAAGCCTTCATATTCAAAGAAAAACAAACCACCAAAGGTCCTAATCTATTATA
The DNA here is from genome assembly GCA_011959805.1 of Lachnospiraceae bacterium. Lineage (GTDB taxonomy): Bacteria > Bacillota > Clostridia > Lachnospirales > Lachnospiraceae > COE1. The sequence goes on from BLMC01000208.1 coordinate 2,732, forward strand.
CCAATTCATCCCTCTTTGCCTTTTTAATGGTCTCATAACTTCTTCCCAATCGTTCATTATCACCTTCTTATCTTCTTTTGTATAGAAAGATTCATGTTGTAAATCCTCCAAAAAATGTACCTCTTTCAACATATTGTTATCCTCCTATTATGGAACACCAGTTTACAACTTCTTAATGATTTAATTATTCAAGACTTCCTGAATTAATACACTTTAATGGGTCTTACTAATTTTTCTGGGTTTAGAGGATTAATCCCAAAGTGACAAAAAATAATATTTTAGTGAAAAATTTTAACTTTTTAAGTATCAAACATTGTATCGTATAGCAAAATTTGCACCCTATAAATCAAAAAAGATTAACAGCTCAAATAGATATGAAAAACGCTGTCCTTTGCGTTTTTCCTGTGTGAAATTTAATCATTCTTAGGCAGTGTCTTTTGCTGCCTAAGAATGATTAAGTTTCACACGAACTCCCATCTGCCCGCTTTGGCGGGCGTGCAAATCAGGATGGTAAAATCTTTGATTTCACACTACGTCCGCCTAGTATAATAGACCTCCATGACATGAGTGCGATTGCAAGTATCACAGACCTACAAATTTCTAACGGTGTGGTTGAATCGTTAAAAAATAATTCAACCTACTCTTTCATTCGCAAAAATAATACCATCGCATTTTTATGCCTACTAACACAACCGTTTTTGCTCATAAAAGAATGGATTATAACCACTCAAAGAAAAAAATTTTTATCTATAAACACAAGATTTTTTACAATCTCAAAATTCTATTCTAATCCATATATTTCATAATTATCTTTACCATCTTTTCCTTTCCATTGATGTCTCCAAGGTCTGGAATACAATTCTCCTGTTAAAGCCCATTTCTCAAAGATTATCGCCGCTAACGCAAAATCATCACAAAGTGAAGAAATCCATACAATATCCTGTCCAAATTCTATACTCTCTTCATCCTCCTCATCTTCTTTTGCATATTTTTCATTATAATATAAAAATGTATGTTCCACATTATCTATATCTGTAAACGTAATTTCAATGTCCATCCATTTTTTTCCTTGGTCATCCTCATCCGATTCCAAACAGAATGAATCTCCTTCCCCTTCTACCGTCATTGCATAGATATCATTAACTCTTTCTTTCACAATCTCCTGTTTAACTTTCATAATTACTTTAGAAGTAATTTGTTCCTTCTCGTAAACTTCCTGCTCTA
>BLMC01000209.1 GCA_011959805.1 Lachnospiraceae bacterium
ATTGTAACAGTTCAACCTAGGACTTTGCACTACGCTGCAAAGTCCGTAGAAATACGTAGTGGTCGAGATGCATCAAGCCATGGTACGTGGCTTTGACACCACGAAATGGTTTTGCATGGCTTGATGCCCGTAACAGAAAGCCAAAGGCTGAGCTGTTACGAATCGTTTTAATACTTTCTATTCTATCAATTAGAAACCCTTTTTCTTTTTGCTGCACGCCGCATGTCCTATTTTAATAGAATTTTTTTGCATGAGGCTACGCACCAAAATTAGTATAAAATTTATACGTTTTATTAAAGCCCTGATAAACATATGTTTACTTCCATTTAAACAACATAAAGCCTCCGATAGCAACCAGTGCACCAATCACTTTTCGCCAGCTAAATGGTTGCTTCTCCACACCAAATAGGCCAAAAAACTCTATTAAATATGCGACAATCAGTTGCGCAATGACAATAAGCATCACTGCCTTTGCCGGTCCTAGAGATTCCATACTCTTGATAACTGTCAATGTGATAAATGCACCGATAGCGCCTCCGAGTAGAAAATATTTTGGCTCTACGGTAAGCACTTCGCGAAACGATGTTCTATCTGCAAACAACCATGCTATAATACATACCAAAAACGCTGTAAATTGCACAAATGCATTTGCTGTCCACATGCTCGATGCCTCTGTCACCTTTGTGTTAAACACCCCTTGCACACTCATTAACGCCCCTGATATCAGCGCAATCAAAAATCCAATCATACTTATAAACCTCCGTTTTGTTTTGACAGCACTTTTATTATCAGAAATTGAGATTCCAAACGACTGTCCTAGTTTACATTTATAATTGGATTATTTGAAAAAATTATTCTTAAAATCTTTAATGAATTTACGCATTTACTGGCGTAATTCTTAAAATACTATACCAGCACCCCCTTGCATCTCGGACGTGATATCCAACTCACCAGTACCTTCCTCATACTCAACAGCGGGAAGCAACTCCACCTGTGGGTCCTCAATCGGCGTCTCCGCCACTGGTTTTCCGGCAAGCTGCGTCTTAATTTGCTCGGAGAGCTGCCGCAACTGTGTGTTTGCATCTTCGCCCCCCCATACCTTTGCAAAACAAATTTCCAATTCTACCCAGAAATTTGCTGTCTCTAACATCTTGGGAATTGGTATAGATTCCTGGTAATTCTCCATAAATACTGCCTCATATGCATTCTCGTAGCTATCGCGATTTACCGAAGAGAGTTTTCCTGTCATATTATACAAATCAGCGCTTGCATCTTGAATTAAAAACTCCATCAACTTCCCTGCGGATTCTTTATGCTCCGAATATCCGTTAATTACCAGCGCATTTGTCACTGACATTCCTCTGGTCGTAAGTTCCTGGTTAATATCTGGCAGCTTTGCAATCCCATACTCATATCCAAATTCCCCATTTTTTGCGGCCTCGTCAAGGCGCTGAATACAGTCGCTTGTCGCGATCGTATAAATCGTCTTGCCCTCCTGAAACTCCTGCATAATTGTGTCGTAGTTTGTCTCCTTGGTGTCAATAGAAAAGAATTGATTCATTTCCTGATAAACTTTTAGGCTGGATATCGATTCTGTATTATAAATATTAATCTGTGATTTATTATCTCCTGCTGCACCACCTGCAGATATATAATTTCCTATAAAAAAGTAGTTGTAAAAAATATCTGACACATCCCAGCGGAAGAAATACTCCACATTCTCTGGTGTAGAATATTGGTCTGCAAATGTCAGAATATCCACAATCGACGTTGGTATCAACTGCTCTGCTGTCACGGTCTGCACTACACCTTCATTCCCTTGTTCTGCAGTTTCCCCATCGTACATTTCACCATTCTCTACACTATTTGCTTCGTCCGCAATCTGTTGTAGATAGGTCTTATTGTAGAGCAATGCACTTGTCTCATAGTACATTGGACATGCTACATACTTCCCATCATACAAAACCGCATTCCGCGCCGCTTCGTGAAACAACGACTCCTCATAAATTGGCGCACTGTCTGGCAGACGTGTCGCAAGCCCTGCCAAATACGCCTTCTCAAGCGAATCATTCGTCAGTATATAAATATCTGGAGTGTCTTCCTCTTCGTTCAAGCTCGCTGCGTTGACTGCTTCTAGATACTCAAGTCCCGATACTAGTTTCACATCCACTCGAATATCTGTGTTATCATAAAACTCTAATGCCTTGCTGTTTAGGTAATCCGTCAAAGCATCATCTGTGTACCATAGATGAATTGTCTCCTTGCGGTTAACAAGTTCCGTCAAGGAATTACCTGTTTCACTAGAACTTGTACGATACCAAAATATGGCGAATAAAATCAGCACAATCACCAATACTACTGCCACGCCAAACATCCTCTTTTTTATTCTACTATGTCTCATGAAATTTCCTCATAAATATTTCTTATGCCATTATTTCTAATTCCAATCTAGTATAGATCAGGAAAGGTATATTTAAACTAATGTTCTTTATGTCGTATATACCCAATCAAACTAAAATGTAACATAACATCTATTCGCAACTACATTACAGTTTTGCAAAACACGCATCAATAATCTCTATCATATTATCTACATCTGCCTTTGATACAATCAATGGTGGAATAAAACGAATAATATTTGCGCCAGCATTGATTAACAAAAGTCCTTTTGCTATCGCCTCATTGATAATCTCATTTACTGGCACGTCGCACTCTAGTCCTTGCATTAGGCCAACACCTCTATGCGCCTTGATACAATCATACTTTACCGCTAATTCATCCAACTTTTTATACAAATAAGCACCCGTCTCCTTCACATTCTCCAAAATCCGCTGCTCCTCAAAAAGGTCAATCACTTTAGAAATTGCAGTACATGCAAGCGGATTTCCACCATAAGTTGTTCCATGGTCACCACTCGTAAGAGACTGTTGTGCCACCTTTTCTGTCATTAAAAACGCACCGACTGGAACCCCGCATCCAATCGCCTTTGCACTTGTCATAATGTCTGGCTTTACACCGTATTGCTGCCATGCAAACATTGTGCCAGTGCGCCCCATTCCACATTGAATCTCATCCAAAATAAGTAGAATATCTCGCTCGTCGCAAAGCGCTCTTACTTGCTTTATAAACGCTTCTGTAGCCGGATAGATACCCCCTTCTCCCTGCACAGTCTCAAAGATAATTGCACATGTCTTATCTGTCACCTGCGCCTTCACACTCTCAAAATTATTGAAATCAGCAAATTTCACATTGCCAATCAACGGCTCAAACGCTTCCCTGTAATGCACATTTCCTGTTACAGAAAGCGCACCCATTGTCCGTCCGTGAAACGAATGATTCATTGCGATAATATCATGGTTTGTATGACTGTCCCGCAAGAAGGCATACTTTCGCGCTGCTTTTAGCGCACCCTCAACTGCCTCTGCACCACTGTTTGTAAAAAAGATTCTGTCCATACCAGAAATCTTTTTTAACTTCTTTGCCGCCTCAATTGCTGGAATATTATAATAATAATTTGACGTGTGAATCACCTTGTCAATCTGTGCCTTCAACGCATCATTATAAGCCTTATTATTATATCCAAGCGCAAACACTGCAATCCCTGCCACAAAATCGAGATACTTTTTTCCCGCAATATCATATAGGTACATGCCATCGCCTCTGTCCCACACAATCTGATAGCGGTTGTAGGTGTGAAGCAACGCTGCCTCCGCCTCGTCAATGTATTCTTTCATGTTCATTCAAATGGTCCTCCATATTTCTTATAATAATTTCTTGGAGCCTTTTATAGCGTATCTATTTTGTTATTCACTTCCCCTATCAAAGCAGAGGAAATCACGCGCCAAAATGCTTGTTCTTTCGCATTTTGTGTGCATATGTTGTTCACACCCAAAATACATATAAAGATATAAAATGATACCAGGGTCAAAAGGTCAAGAAATCCGATGCAAGCTTG
>BLMC01000210.1 GCA_011959805.1 Lachnospiraceae bacterium
GATAGCAATCATCAAAGATGCATATGAAAATAATACTTCTAAGAAAGACTTTAAGTGGAACTGTGAAACTTATTATTGTGTGGAACAATTTCTAAAGGTAACCAAGGAAGAGGAAAAAGCAGATTTTTTTCATTTGGTAAAAACAGGAAACATTGGTATCTCGGCCACATATCTAAATTTTAATGATTTAGTAGATTCAAATATGCTTGATCGCAAAACTGCAAAAATGCAAAAGATGTTTCAGGCAGAGAATATTTCTATAAAAACAGCGATGAATGCAGATATCAATGGAATATCTATGGGGGCACGCGATGTCCTAATTAAAAATGGTATTGAATTTTTATTTACGAATATTCATACCCATCATGGAATGTATCCGCTTTATCAAAATCAGATACCTTATTTTTGGGAAAATGAAAATAGAAATAGAATTTTGGTGTGGAGTGGAGAGCACTATAATTTAGGAAATGCGCTAGGTATCGTATTCAACAAAAATACTAATTTTATGACAGAGAGTTATTTTGGGAAAGACGCTAATGTTACTGCACTTGACGCCTTACATACCAAGTTGAGTGAGAGTATTACAGAGTATGAAACAAGTGGATATCCGTATGACTTCTATATTACCAGTGTCAGTGGCGTGTTTTCTGACAATGCACCAGCAAATCCAAATATTGTTACCACAATAAATGCGTTTAATCAGTGTTTTGGCGAGGAAGTGATACTTCGTATGGTAACTTTACAGGAGTTATATATGCTGATTCGAGAAAAGGTGACAGATGCACCCGTATATCGTGGTAGTATGAATGATTGGTGGGGAAATGGAGTGGGTAGCACTCCATATGCGGTGAAGCACTATAAGGAAGGTTTGCGCCTTGCACATATTTGTGATGCGTTGGAGAAGAAGACAAATTATTGCAATGAAAAGTTGCGCGAAATAGGAGAGGAGAATGCACTATTATATGCAGAACACACTTGGGGGCACTCTGCCACAATAACAAATCCCTATGATACAATGGTGACGAATCTGGATATTCGCAAGACCAGTTATGCTTCAAAGGTACATGAGGCGAATGCGATGCGCAAGAGTGAACAGTATCATCTAATGGGAGATATTCTGCGATATTATCATACAAAAGGTCAGGTAAAGGCTGTTTCTGTAAGTTGTAAAAAAGGAACGTTCCCAGTGGAATTTTATATAGAAACCATGTCTTTGTCGGCGGTGAAAGTGACAGATACAAAGACAAATAAGACAATGCAGACACAGATTTCTCCTCATCCAAGAGGTGTTTTAATAAGTTTTCTTGCAGAGTTTGAGCCGATGGAAGAGCGAATTTTTACCTATGAGGAGCAGACACCATTGTCACAGAATCTTTACACGCGCACAGCTTGGATAGGTGCAGAGCGTGTGCGTGACATTGTTAATAATTATGATCAGGAATCATATCAACTTCCCTATCGTTTAGAGAATAACTGGTTTCGCATTCGATATCAGATTGGGCAAGGCGTGGTGTCTTTTCAAAACAAAAAAGATGGGGCAGAACTGTTAAAAGAAGGATTTGAAAAGTTTTTAACACCGCTTTATGAATGTACAAAGATTCGCAATGGAATTTATGAGGAACGCCGCTTGTTAGGACGCAATATCAGAGGGCTTCATGCAATGCAATATCAAGGGGTTTTACAAGAGATTAAGATTTTGGATCATGGTTTAGTATTTGATAGAGTAGAACTTGTGTTTGAATTAGAAGGAACATATCACAGCAGTGTTATTATCAAGATGTATCGGCGATTGCCACGGTTAGAATTTACTTATCGTATAGCAAAGACATTGAGTGAGGATATTGAAAGCATCTATCTACCGCTTAGCCTAAATCTGCCCGAAAGTACACTCTATATTCACAATGGTGGTGTGGCAATGCGTCCCGGGATTGACCAGCTTCCAGGCAGCAATATGGAATATTATATGACAGACCAAGGTGTACTCTATCAAAAAGAACTACAAGGGATATTGCTTAATTCTTTTGATGTGCCGTTAATCTATATGGGACAGATGCAGCATCATCCAATTTTATTGTGCGATAACAAAGAGCAAAATAATCATAGGCCTGTGTATAGTTGGATTATGAACAATACTTGGGAGACAAATTTTAAGATGGATTTGTCTGGCTTTGGTGAATTTCGATATAGTTTAGAATTGCGGGAGGGTTCTTTAACAGAAAATCTTCAACAACTACAGCAAAATGATATGGGGGTTCTAGCATTTATTGTGGGCGAGTAGGGAAGAACACTTTTCCCTACTTGCTGTGCGATCCGTGTGCTGCTAAAGCGGCTTAGAGTTTGTGTGTAAATCAACAGGACTGGAAAATATCAATATACTTTTCAGTCCTGTTTACGTATATTACTGTTTGATATGTGGTATGATAATGGAAGGTTTTATAAAGGTTAATTCCTGCGGGGCTTCTGGGTGTTCAGAGCGAAACAGAAGTTGTAGAGCAAGTCGCTTGCCCAGAAGAGCAGTTGGAACATTTGCAGTGATGATGCGACCTGCAACATTTGTGTATTCACCAGTGTTGTCAAAGCCAGTCAATACAACAGGATGCGGTAGACGGTGTGAATTATTGTCGAGATAAGATTGTACAAAATTGGCAACATAGTCACTGGCACACACAAACGCACTGGGCCAACTTTGTAATTCATCTAAAAAAGTATGTAGTTTTCTGCCGTAGGAGAAGATATCAATACGTCCAGTTAGACAGTATTCTGACCGAACAACAAGTTCATGCTTGTTCATACAATCGCAGTAGCCAAGATAACGTTCTTTGTTTGTCATCGCATAGTCGATGTCCCCTAAAAATCCGATTTCAGTATGTCCGTTTTGTATCAATATATCTGTAATTTTAGCTTCTGTACGGAACCCTTCAATCAAAACCAAATCGCCGCTAAGCTGACTGTCTGTCAGCGTGGGGATTGTGTCCAGAAATACTTTTGGAACAGAGAGTTCATTCACCATATTTAAAATTTCTGGGTCGTAGACATTTAATACAATAACACCGTCAACGCTTCCATTTAAGAGCACAGAAGGTAAACTGAAGGTTTTTGTGTAAACAGAAGGAACGTAAGTGTAGAGCAGGTTTACATTGTAATTGGCGAGTTCCTGTGCCATACGATGAATAATGTTCGTCCAGAAAAGAGCGGAATCTGGTCTTGATACAATCAGTGAGATAGTGCGTTGTTCTTCCTGCGGTTGTTCTCTGATTTGATAAGGAATTTTGGCATATCCAAGTTCCTTTGCTTTTGCAAAGATTAATTCTCGCAAGGTCTCTGAGACACCTGCTTGATTGTTAAATGCTTTACTAACTGTAACTCTGGATATATTGAGAGCATCTGCAATATCTTTCATTGTAATTTTTTCCATAAATAACATCTTCCTTTCTGCCAACATTTCTATTAATATAAAATATATTGATAGAAACTTTCTATTTGCTCTATACATTTGTAAATCTGACTCTGATCAGTGAAAAGTAAAGCTGTTTGTGCAGAGTATAATTTATTATTATTATAACATAGCAAAACTTAAAATACAATCAATTAGTTTACAAATGTTAATATGCAAGTGAAATTCAATGAATTGTTATGATAATCTCGCGATTTTTCGTCAAAACGTATGCTTAGATATCTTTTGAGTAGATATGTCGAATAAAAATATATACAAAACGCCGATACTTATATGGAATAATTGGAAAAAAATATGCAAGTTTTATAGAACTGAATAATAGCAAAAAATAAAATTTAAAGGTTTTATTAGTTAATGTTAATAAATGTAATTGTACAGAATGTATATGATATTGATAAACACAAAACAATTTAAGTAAGTTTTTACAAAATATAGACTTATAAATTAGACAAAATAATGAAAATGCTAAAATTCGTTGACACGGTAATTTATAAATGTTAA
>BLMC01000211.1 GCA_011959805.1 Lachnospiraceae bacterium
CTGCAATTGAGATGGTCAAGCATTTTTGTAACATTACCACTGAACAAATTTCATTGCTTCGTATATCTCTTTTCAAATGGTCTCATATATCCATTTGATCATTGATAGTATTTAATATATCCATTTCTATTACCTCACTTAGAAATTTGCTCTTAATATAAACGACTTAGCAAAAGTTATCAATATCCTTTGCAGAAAATAAACTCTTTGAGTAGAAAACGAACGCAAAAACAGTTTTACCACACTTAATGATAAAACTGCTCTCTTTAAGCCACTATACTTTTTATTCGACAAGGGGTACAAAATTGAGTCAAAACGCAAATATCAAAATTTATTTAGGCGAACTACTTAAAGAATCTGGTCTAAGCAAAAACAAATTCTGTCAGACAGCAGAAATTCAACGCTCTCAACTAAAAGGATATTCAATAATACCATTACTTGGCTGTATACAGAAGTGCTTATGCAAATATGCTGTACACTAAATTGCTCCATTGCTGATCTATTGGAATATATTTCACCTAATGAACAATAAAAAACACAGTCTGAAAATGTGCCCGATTTTAAACTGTGTTTCTAATTAAATTGATATATTGCTTATATTTCACTAATTATTATAACTCCTGTTTTCCAAAAACAAAATATGATGCTAAACCAGCTATGAATATATAAACCAAACTTGCTATGGAAATTCCAATATATTGTTCATTTTGACCTTCTGCAACTATCTGCAAAAATTGCAAAGGCAAAACTTGAACATAACTTAATGGAAGCATGGACAATATACTCATTAAAATTAAAAAAGCAATATTAAATACAATAGATTTTATTATAGTGCGTCCAACAATAGCCAGTAAAAACATTATCGAAATTATTGATCCATAAACAATAAGATAAAGAAATACTATAAAACAATCACTCCATTTTAAATCATCTATGCATTTAAAAAAAGGAAAAATACTCGTAACTATACCATGTAAAACAACAATTGCTATTCCTGATATGAAAAAAATTAAAAATTTGCATAGAAAAATCTTAATTCTGCTAACACCCATCCCGACCAATATTCTATAGGTATTACTGCTAAAATCACGATTTACCAACGCAGTCGCTAAAACTGCAAAATAAAGCATTATTACAGCCGATGATCCCACAAAAGCTGTAGTTAAAACTTCCTGAACGCTAACCACACCCATCAGAGGTAACATTATGCCTAAATAAAACGCAACTGGAATAATTACCATTAACAATATTAATAACATTTTAGAATGAAACATTTTATATATCTCGGCTCTTAACAATGTATATTCTCTCCTCTCTTCGTTAATCGAAGAAAATAATCTTCAAGTGTTTCTTGTTTGATATAATATTCCATAATTTTAAACTTCTCATCAAAAAGCAACGATAAAAAATTATGAGGAAGATTATCTATATAATCAAAATAAATGGTATTTTGATTAATAGAATTTGCCATTATGTCATACTTTTTTAAAAAACACAATATATTACTTGGATTGTCCTCATGAACTATGACAACAACTTTTTTGCACTTTTCTTGTAATTCTTGTGCAGTATGAAGTGCAAGCAAATTTCCTTTATGCAATATTCCATACCTTGTAGATACTTGATACAACTCTGTAAGTATATGGCTAGATATTAATATGGTAATTCCCTGTTCTTTGTTCAATCGTTCAATTAAATTTCTTATATCCACTATACCATTAGGATCTAGACCATTAGTAGGCTCATCTAATATTAAAAACTGAGGATTTCCAATCAACGCCATGCCTATTCCCAACCGTTGTCGCATACCTAGAGAATATTTATTCACTTTACGAAATCTGACATCGTACAAGTCAACTAATTTCAAAATATCTTCAACTGCGGACTTGTTCTGTATATTCTTTGCCAGTCGTATATATTCCATATTTTCATATCCGGTCATATCACCATAATAAGCAGGAGATTCAATAATAACCCCCATTTCTTTTCGCATATTTTGTATATACCGATTAGATACACCCATAATAGAAATCTTACCATTTGATGCCTTTATGCTACCTGCTATTATCTTCATGAGGGTAGTTTTTCCAGCACCATTTTCCCCAATTAGCCCAAAAACATCACCTTTCTTTATTGAAAAAGAAACCTGATTCAACGCTGTACAATCTTTATACTTTTTCGATAAGTTTTTAGCCTCAAAAACTATATCTGATTTCATTATCTTTCATCCTTTACATATTATCAATCGCCATAAATATAATACAAACTATATAACAATCCCTTTTCAGCAATTAGTTCATCAAAACTTCCTTGCTCAACGATTTGCCCGTTAGACATTATATATATTTTATCATATTTTTGCAACACCTTTTTAACCAATCTATGGGTAATAGAAATAACTGTCTTCTCTGAATCCAATACTAAATTCTCAATTTTATACATATTTTCATTATCAAGCTGACTAGTAGCTTCATCCATTAGTATTATTGGACAATCACTTGTAAAAGCTCTTGCTAAAGCTAACCTTTGTTTTTCACCTCCTGATAATAAAACTCCATTTTCACCAATATTGCTTTTCATATCAATAAACTGTGATAATTGTACTTCCCTCAACGCCTTCTCAATTCGATCCGCTGAAATAGACTTATAGAAGCTGACATTTTTTTCAATCGTATCATCTAGCATAAAAATATCTTGATTAATTACACTATAAAGTTTTGCCACTGCCTCCGTATTGAATTGGCAAATATTATCATTGTCGTATAGTATCTCACCTGTGTATTGATCATAAATTCCCATAAGAATTTTACCTAAAGTAGATTTTCCACTACCACTCACTCCAACTATAGCATATTTTTTCCCTTTCTCTATTTCCATTGTAATATTCTGCAATACTGCAGATTCATTGTCATACGAAAAAGAAACATTTTTTAGCAATACAGAGTGTTCAAATGTAACTCTTTTTTCCTTTCCATTTTGAATTTGCTCTTCTTCCGCCCCAGAAAACTTGTTTCGGATATTCTTTACAGATTTAATTTTTGCTACCATCTGAACTCCCATAACAATAGGTGTTACAAGATTATTACTAAGCTGAATAGATGCCATTAGAACCCCAAAAGTAATTTTACCTTGTACAGACAAGAATAAACCAGTAAAAATTATAACAAAAAAGACCATGTATCCCATAAATCTTCCGACAGTCGCCGAAGACTTAATAGCAAATTTCAGAATTTGATTATTATGTTCAACATCCTGCACGCTTTCAGCATATTCTTGTAAAGCTAGGTTTTCTACATCATACATTTTAATTGTTTCAAATCCATCTAATATACTTTTTGTTTTTCTTGTTAAGTAATCCTGCTTTTTTGAATACTTCCCTCTAAATATGTTTAACTGATTAGAAGTAATTACCGGAATAACAAGAGACAAAAAGCTGCACACCACAGATACAATACCTAATATGGAATTTAGATAAATTAGCACAATAATAGAAATAAATAAATTAAATCCCATAGAAATACATTCAAAAACATTACCATAATAATCATCTTCTAATGCTTTTGTATCATTGGTAAACATGGATAAATATTCTCCCGAATGGTGTTTATTAAAAAACAAAAGATTTTTTTTAAGCACTGAATTCATAGTATTTATTTTAAGAAAAGCTATTTTTTCTCTTATAAAGTTGCTTTCAAAATAATTATAGGCTATTTCTACAGTAAGATAAAATAGTAAAAAGAGAACAGCCCAAACTACTTGCCCATACATTTCTTCCAATGAACCTGTTTCAAAATATTCTAAAAATTTTTTTAACATTAACGCAAAAGCCACACTAAGAATAGATTTGAATAGCGCAAATATTGATGTTATACCCCTTAACATATATACTCTTTTTTTAATCATATTAATCCCCCATGCCGCCTTTTGGCGGC
>BLMC01000212.1 GCA_011959805.1 Lachnospiraceae bacterium
TTGAAAATATGTATATTAAATTATGGTGTATTCTATTTGTTGTAACTACTATAACTGAGTAAATTTAAAAATTGTACAAAAATTTGCGTTTTGTTTTTTACTTGCAGGCAAAACATAAAATTTAAAACTTGTATTTATATAGCAGGCAATTTTGTATAAAATTTAAATCTTATTCATTTATAGGTGATTAAATAAATTATAATAAGGTGAAAGGGAGGTATCATTTATGAAAAAGAGGCATTTTAAAAGACTTGTTAGTTTTGCTTGTACAATTATTATAGTTATGGGAATATCGGTAACTACATTTGCTGAGGAAGCGGATACTATAACAACAACCATTGGTGAAACATATTATTTTGATTCGCCACAAGTAATTTCAGAAGAAGAACCAGAAGTAACAGATCATCTTCTTTTTTCTGTAGAGGAAATAGAAAAAATGACAGAAACAGAATTTAGTACAATATTAAAAGCAGAAACACCTCTTGACGATATCGAGATAGATCAAATTGTCTCTTATTATCATAGTGATAACTTTAAACAAGGAATTGCTCCAGCATATGGTGTATATGACCATCCAACGTGGCAAATTCAGCCTTATGTAAAAAGCACTGTAAAAGGTGTTACCTATGCTACTTCATGGATTGGTATTGATGCTTATCGGTCATCAGTTGGTATGTCCAAGGGAAAAACAGAAACAAAGGAAATTTCTGGAAAGCTTGGTTTTAGTGGGAGTGCTGAAATTAGAAAATTTAAGGGCAACTTGACAGCTGAGTTTACTGCAAAAGCTTCAACTACTGTTTCTGAAAGTCAAACTTGTCCAGCGTGGACCACTATGAATTGGAGACCATATTTATTATATTGGATTGATACATATTATGGTAAAATGAAAATTACAACAATTATTCCGACAGGTACAGGTGTTTATGAGAATGTATGGTACGAAGACCACACAGGCACTAATAAACGAAAAATTACTGATACAACAGAAGTTTGGTCAAGAGTTAATAGTAGTCATAATGTAAGTGCAACAACGCCTGCTCCTCCGACAGGTGCACCAGATGTTTTGAATTGATAATGACAAAAAATCTATACTTTGCATTTTCTATTATGTTTTCCTTGCATATCCTTTAGAATAAAAACATGAAAGGAAATAATAAAATGAAAAAAATATTAGGAATAATTTTTTTGGTATTTGGTCTTGTGGAAGTTATTGCATTAAGTGTTGCTTCTACGTTTGACAGAGTTGAGTACACGGATCAAAACCACTTTGTAGGCTTTATGTCTTTTTATGATTTGTGGATATTCCTTATAGGAGCTTTGATTGGAATATTTTTAGGGGTATTGTTGTTGGTATTAGAATTGAAAAAATAAATACAAAGGATTATTACGAATTTAGTATTTGTTTAAAAAATTGATATAGGATTTGTATCGTATGCTATAGGAGCAGGATCAACTGTTTGATTCTGCTCCTCTCTGTATAATCAGAAATTGTTTTATGCATTTTTCATACTTTTACTTTAATAGCCTCTTAAAATCTTCTTAGAATATCAAACGCAAAAGAGATATCAAGAGGCTATTATAAATTTAAGGAAGGGAAACTTTTATAATGGAAAAAATGAGCAATCAAGGAAGTTATAACAAAAGAAAACTTCTGCTTCAGACAGTGTTTGGCATCTTAGAAAATGGTAATATAACATATTGTGCAACATAAAAAGACAAAATTATTATTATGGTTACACATCTGATTATGCAGATGTGGTGTATCGGTGTGACAGTTTGTCTTAGTATAGCGTTGCGCAAAGCTTTTTAAATTGTGTTATCACAAAATAGACTGGAATTTTGCACAAGGTTTTCTGTGCTTTTAATTTGCGGCCACATTGGTATGGTTACTTTTCACACTCGCTGTATGGTGTCGGAGTCCAGCGCCAAAATGCCAGTTTTGTGGTATTTGGTGTGCATCAATTGTTGCAAGTCACACTAAATTATTATAAATGGATACGAACTCTGATGTGGGTGTGAATTGTAATTGATTCTGAGCAACCACTTGATTAAATCTTAAAAATATATTATAGTAATGTAGGTAACAGCGAATAAATTATCATAGTTTAGACACAATATAAGAAAAGTGTCAGCATAAACGAAGGATATAACAGGAGGAAATAAAAATGGCAGAGATAACGAAGGATATGACAATTGGTGAAATCTTAAGAACAAAACCAGAGGTAGCACCAGTGCTTATGGAGGCTGGTATGCATTGTCTGGGTTGCCCTTCTGCGCAGGGTGAGTCCTTAGAAGAGGCAGCAATGGTTCACGGAATGGATATTAATGCGTTGATGGACAAGATTGCGGCGCTTGCATAAAGGAAGGATTGGCATCAAAAAAAGTCTGCGACAGAAGTCGTGGACTTTTTTGATGTCTTTGAATTTCATATGCCTATTATTTATACAAGAGACAGTGCTTGAATAGCTTTGTCTTTGATAACAGGTTCAAAGTGCTCCTCCATATAAGCTTCGCTTGCAGAAGCAATTTTCTCAGGATTTCCATACTCAGAAAGCATGTTGCAAATCTTGTTAAATTCTTCAGGAGTATGATTGGATTGTGTAACCACCAACATATAACCGGAAGTTTTTTCATTTTTGTACAGGGAATTTTTGCCGCTGTAGTGCTGTACCAATATATGGGCAAGGCGTGTTACCTGATTGAGCGATTCAAAGCCGTAGATGCGTGTCAGATCAATATTTGTAGTTTGTTTTGTATTTGGTCTGAGTTTTGCTTTTTCTGTGTTGTTTAATGCGTCCGTTGTAGCTTCGGTAAGATGACCGTCGTGAATCTTTTTAAACAGGTCGAGCACATCATCAGCGCCTTCAGAGAGACTTTGAAGCATATTGTCCAGAGTGTTTCCAAGGTCTTCCTCCTCATATTCATCATGAACAGAGGGCGCAAATTTCGAGAAGCGGGTGTCAAGTTCCTCTGGATCTTCGACTTTAGTGATAACCAAAACAATGCATTCAGAATTGAGTGGTATTGCTTCTATCATAAGTGGAATATCATCAGCATCAAATCCAAATTCGTAGGAAGCTTGCTGCATCATATCACGGAAAAGATTTTTTGCCTTTTCTGTCCCATAGGCAAGCTCGCTGATCTTGAGCTCGCGGTCAGCCAAGTCTGCTTTTGTCAGTGTGCAGCGAATTTGATGGTCATTAACTTTTTCGATTTTCATATTTTCACATCCTCACTATTAATAATACCTTGTGTTCAAAACCCAATTTGGGGGTTCTGGTGCAAGATATGGTAATCCTGCACTTTCATAGTGTCCGCGTATTGTCTGATTTGGTCTGCTCAAACAGTGCCTAGAGGCAGACCTTCTCACATATATTATAATGTAGAGAAGCTTTAGTCAATAGGACAGGACAACAGTTTTTAAAAAATTTATTTTATATCATAAATTCTGTTAAGAAGCATAAAAAATGTCGAAAATTGATTTTATTCTATATATCGTCTGAAATATAAAAATAACAGATGTTTTTGTGAGAAAGTTGTATTATTTTTTACATTTCGGGCGAATTTTTACATTTTAATTTGCATATTTTTTCGGAATGTGTTAATAATGCTTGTATAAAGTACGTCGAGAACAAATTTAATAGAAGAAGGAGGGCTGTTAAGAATCTTCTCATTGTCTTATTAGCTTGTGCTGATAACGCAAAAATATTTTTCCAAACTTTTCACAATTTACAAATCCAGTAAAGAGTACATAATGTTCTGACAGCTTTATACAGTTTATATATCACAGTTTTAATCTTTTGGTCTCTGGCATTAACATGGTATAATAGGATGGTCTGGTCTGTGGTAGATTAAAGATAAAACCCTCTATGCATAATC
>BLMC01000213.1 GCA_011959805.1 Lachnospiraceae bacterium
CTCTTGCAAGCAAGCTTGCATCGGATTTCTTGACCTTTTGACCCTGGTATCATAAAAATTGTCGATTTAATAAAAATCATAAAGGGGTAATTAAGATGACTAAGAATGAAAGATTTGAGAAAGTTTATTCACAAGGAACAGTGAATGTCATGGAAATTTGGATAGATAAAGAAACAGGCGTGAATTATGTGTTTCATGCAAGTGGCTACTCTGGAGGAATGTCACCATTGTTAGGTAGAGATGGAAAACCAGTTATCTCTCCGATTGTAAATAAGTAAACTTCTGTTTATAGGAAAAGCCAAGATGCGACTATTATCGTATGGTCGCTGTATCTTGGCTTTTTATGCACATGAGCACCCAAGTGAAATTTGTCAGCAGAAACTGACGGGTGCCAGCGCGCAAGTAGAGAAAGATAAATCTTCCCCTACCCGATTAAGTGCAGAAAAAAAGTAAATTAATAAGTTTAGATTAAGCTATTCGATTTGAAATGCAGCGGTGACAGCAGCCCCATTCTTATTTTCCAGTTTTAGAAAACCACCGTGTTTTTCACAGAGCACTTTGCAGATATTTAGCCCTATGCCAAAGTGTTCCTGATCTGGTCTTCCCGCCGCTTTATAAAATGGTCTTGTGGCTTCACAAAGGTCTTGGGCAGAGAAACCTGCACCGTCATCAGATACAGTTATGTGAAAATTGTTATCAATTATTTGAGTAGATACAGTGACTTGCTCCTCTGCATATCGAACGGCATTTGACAATAGATTTTCATATACCTGCAGAATAATAGGAACGTCTAAGGCAATCTGCACAGAGCAAAGAGCTTCTTTACCAAAAGAAAGTGATGGATACTGCGTCTTCTGAAATACAAATCTTTTATCCGCGCAGATGCAAGCCCCAGTTTCTCTAAGTTGTTTTATAAAATGCCCCATATCAATAGGTTGCCTTTGGATTTCAATATCTTCAAGACGCTGCAAGGTGTTCATTGTATTGACGTAGTTTTCAAGGCGCGCAATATGGCGCTGCATCATCTTTGCAGTTTCTATGATTTTTTCCTCAGATAATTCTGGTGTGTATTTTATAAGTATATCGCTTTGCCCTTTGAGTACCGTGAGTGGTGTTCGCAAATCGTGTGCAAAAGCGGCATTGAGCCGTCTGCGTTCTTCAATTTGACGCCATAATTCCAGATGATTGTTGCGCAGTGCACTGCGCATCTTCTCAAAAGATTGACAGAGTCGTCCAAACTCGTCTGGCCTGTTATAATGGATTTCAAAATCTAGGTTGTTGTCTGCGATTTTGTCTGTAGCAATACCAAGTAGGTCCAATGGTTTTTGCAATATTTTTTTATAGAAAAGAATACTTATCAAGCTAAGGCACACAATAAAACTCAACGGATATACAACACCGCTTGCAATGCCTAAAATATTAGATTTTATTTTATCAGGGGGTGTAAAAAGTGTAAAGATATCGAATGCATAATGAACTTCTATCTTGACATCATTATCGTCATAGTAGTGATATGCTACGCTAGGTTTTTCTTCAATGTATTCTATCTTCTTTTTATATTCATCATAATATTTTTTGCGAATTTGCTTTTGTCCATACAAGAAAAGTTGGGAACAAATAAAACCTAACAACAAGGATGAAAAAATATACAGAATAATATAAAACGCAAAATCTTTTTTAATAGACTTGTGAAAAGATTTCTTTCTCAATTTTTTGCCCATCGGTAACCAATCCCCCAAACCGTTTCAATATATGGTTTCATTTCGGCATCTTTGAATTTGACACGAATGCGTCGGATATGTTCGGCAATAACAGAGGCGTCGCCCTCGCTATCATAGTTCCACACGAGTTCATAGATGCGTTCTTTACTAAAAACTTGCCCTCTGTGCTGCGACAGCAATTCAATAATGTCAAATTCCTTTTTCGCAAGCGGAATCGGATACCCATCATAATAGAGACAACGTTCTGTGTAATCAATCGCTAAGGAATCGTCAAAGCGAACTTTTGCCGCTTCTCGTTTGCGATGTTCCCGCCGTAGATGTGCTGCAACCCGCGCACCAAGCTCGTCCATAGAAAAAGGTTTTACAATGTAATCATCTCCGCCAACACCAAAGCCCTTAATTTTATCTACTTCATCAATTCTTGCAGTCAAAAATAGGATTGGACAGCAAACAAAATTTCGGATGCGGGAACAGACTTCCATTCCATCAATATCTGGCATATTGATGTCGAGCAAAATCAAATCGGGCTGTTTTTCTGCCTGTGCAATTGCCTCCAAACCATTTGTGGCTGTAAGCACATTGTAGCCGTTTATCTCAAAAAAATTTTTTAGCATTGTGACAATATCTGGTTCATCATCGACAATCAGTAGTTTTTCTCTCATTGTTTCTCCCTCCAATAGAATGATAGGTGTAAAATTTCAACTTTTTATCAACTTTAAAACTGATTTTTTGTTGTAGTTCAGTTTTGTATCTTCTGTAAGCTCACACTCTTTGGTGTAATTTTTGTGATGAATTTATTATATATCAGAAAGTGTCTTGTGCGTTATTTTATTCTCAAAAAGTCGTAAAGTGGTAAAGCCAGTTAAGATTGACGATAAAAGAAATCTGATTTAGAATGTAGTCAAAAGCAAGGTAATTCTTTCTTGTAGAGATTTTTGTAAACTAGAGAAAGGAGAATTTTGCAAAATGGGCTTTACCAGAAAGTTTTATCATTCAAAGAAGTTATGGAAATGGTGTTGCTATGCGTGTAAGCGCAATCGGTTATGCTTTTGACTCTCTTAGAGAAGTGCTAAAAGAGATCAAACAAAGCTGCTATTATACACATCACCATCCCGAAGCAATCCGCAATGCACAAGCAGTTGCCACAGTCGTTTTTCTAGCGCGAAAAGGCTGTGACAAATCCATTGTCATCAATCGATATAGTATTCACGACAGCTTACCGAAATAGGAAAATGATGTAATGTGCGAATAAATATCATGGTATAATTATTTTTCGCTTTTCTATGCAGCAAAATATTAAAATCACAATTACAAACTAATACAATTCCTGTGCTATCATAATGATGCAACAAGAAACGAAGTTGTTTTAGGAGGAAAACATCATGAAAAGAGAAAATGAAATTGTTTGTGGTTTGGATAAAACGATAGTTGGAGCAACAGGAGCTATAAATGGTGCTTATATTGGAATTAAAGCAGGACGAGTTGGAGCGATTGTTGGTACAATTGTTGGCAGAATTATCAGTTTGTTAAAAGGTAATAAAATAGGGAGTGAAATAGACGAGAAGTAATATATTTTATGAAATTAAACAGAGAATAGGAGAAATTATGCAAAGAGAAATAACTGACGAGTATAATCAAGCACAAGAGTTCCAAAGAAATGTAGCTAATGTAGATTATACCACGATGGTAGTAAATGATATTTTGACTCGAATGTGTGTTATCGAACACAATGGATATCACACTGCTGTGGTATCTTATGGTAAAGTAATCTTCATAATGTCTATATCGTTTAGGTATGATGATGCAGCACCGTTGATATATAATATTACAAGGTATGTTGGCGAAAATTCATTTGAACAATGGATAGGAGAGGTTGTACTTGATGCTACATTACCTAATTCCAGAAGGTTTGGCACAATGTTTGCAATGAGAACTAATAAAGATAAAAATGATATACGTATCAATAATATCAATACATGTAATTTTGAAAATGATACATCTATCAAAGATGTAATGGAAATTATTCTTCAAAAGGTTAAAGAGTGGTATCCTGATTGGATAAAAATACGATATGTCACAAAATAAAACATACATTTGCAATATAAAATGATACCAGGGTCAAAAGGTCAAGAAATCCGATGCAAGCTTGCTTGC
>BLMC01000214.1 GCA_011959805.1 Lachnospiraceae bacterium
AGAACTTAACAGAGTGGTTTGATAGTGAACGAAAGACAAAGATGGAGCAGTTTGATAAAGACCAATCAGCAGGGGCAGCAAAATATGTGGTAAATGGGAAACGTTGTTATAGTTCGGTTTAGGACTTTGCATTTGCTGCAAAGTCCGTGAAATATCGAATGGTTGAGATGCGTCAAGCTATCGTGAAGCGATTATACATGGTTTGATGCTGCAACAGGAAGCCAAAGGCTGAACTGTTATAAAACACTTGTATTTTAAGGACCAGATTTCTGGGCATTGGGATTAAAATGTTCCAGTGATTACGAAGTGGTTTCAGAGAGCAGAAAAGTTTTATGGATACTATTATGGATGTTGTGCGGACTGGTATTGATTTGATTGGACTAATTCCAGGCTGCAACATTGTTTGTGGTGCAATTAACGCAAGAATTTCCTTGTTAAGAGGAGAAATAAAAAGGTGAGGAAGGGAAATTATCGGTTATAGGGATAAAAGTATGTCATTCTTGTCAAACAAATGTAAGATTAGCAGCAGCATCGCGAGAATTAAGCAGTTTAGTGATACACACTTTCTGTAAATAGTGAAAGAATCCATAAAACAGGAATTTCAGAAGTCTAATGAAATGGGGCTTGGAGATTCAAAGCGTCTATTAGTATATTTAGAAGGGGATTGTTAATGAAAGAAAAGGGATATGATGTTCGCATGTTGTATATGGTAACTACAAAAGAAACTCGACATATCAAAACTTTACATGACGAATCTGCTACTAAAATAGTGAAATTTATAAAAAGAGCGATTCAAAAAGGGCAATTAAGATTTTTAGATTGTTGTTTTGGAGAGCAAGAGGAGTATGGTCTAACAATCCACGCAAATGAGACTTATGCGAGTGTGTTTATTCATGATGCAATAAAGCAAAGGACTTATGATTATTGCAATAAAAAATATGGGAATGATATGACAGAAGTATTACTCTTTGGTTATGACTTTTGTAAAGCGTGTTTATGTGAAGATAAAGATATATTATTTGATATTATTATTTATTTTTTTGAAACTGGTAGGGTAAACGAGAAATATGAATGGTATGAAACAGATTTATCTTAAGTTTCCTTAATAACACAAAAATCAACTTCTAAAACAGAACTTTTGAAGAAAGTTTTTGACCATTATTTCATGAAGGATAAATATGCATTTCGAATGCTGAGTTTAGGTTGGTCGGATAGGTATTAATTCAGATGGCACAAAATACAGAATTATCAGCAAAAATAGAAATAGCTGAAAGTATATAGATATATTACAAAGAAAATGAGGAAAAGTTTATGGATTCAGAAAAATATTCCATGAAGGAAGCAAATAAACTTATTAAACAAAGATTTAATGATTTTATGAAAGCTGAAGGTTTTGTAAAACAAAAAGGAACAACAAGTCAATTTTTTAGAGTAAAAGAGCATTTTATACAACATTTTTGGCTTAATATTTCAAGTCATTTTCCAGAAATTGAATGTTATATTTATCCAGCTTATTTGTACGAAAATGGTTATAGCATATATGCGAAAAAAGATTTATTCTTATTGCAAGGACAACTGCCAAAGGAACATCAGAAAATAGATTTTGTTGATATAATTGATGATTTTGGAAAATATCCTAGTAAAAAGCTTGATGAGGTGTGGAATAACAACAAATATCTTATGAAAGAGATAATGATACCTTATTTAGACACAATGAATTTTGAGAAGACAGCTAAGTTGTTTATGAATAAAAAAGACGAAATGTTTAATATACAAACAGGTACTGAGTCTCAGTTTAATATAATTGAATTGACTTTGGCGGGAATCTTTTTATTAAAAGGTGATTACGCAGAAGGATATTAATGGCATTATCATAGCAGGGTACAACGATTATCCAGATAGAACCACAAGAAGCCTAAAGAATGGAAAACTGTATATAGAAGACAAAAATCTAACAGGATTAAAGCCCCATCTTATCAAATATGGGATTTAAAACCTTCAGAGCGAAATATACAAAATAAATGGATGCGGACGCCACAATATAATGATATGGCAACATGGACAAATTCTAATCCAATAGCAATAGGCTACAATAAATAGCTGTATTTGGCAATGTTAATAATTATGTTTTTCGGCAATCAGACATGAGGAAAGTTGTTTCTTAATGTTTGATTGCTGAAATAAAATTATTCTAAATAATCATTTATAAAAGAAATGAAGTGCAGGAGGAAGCATGATAGAATTTGAAGAAAATACTAAGTATGGTTATGGTATTAGAAAGAGTATAGTATTTTACTTTTTTGATTCGATAGATTCAAAAAAGATAGAAATTATTGAAAATATTATTCATACTTTTATTGAACTATTTCAGGTAAAGTTTAATAAAAAGAGAATTAATGATGAATACGATTTTAGAAATATTCGTGGAGGGTGGCAGAAAATATTCCATAAAGTATGTGAGGTTGATGATTTTAAAAATCATGCACATATTGTAGAGTTTTTGGAGGGAGATGAGGAATATTTATTAAATCATAGGGTTTATATGATTTTGTGGGAAGGGAATCTTCCAAGTAGGTTAATTTTTCATTGTAGGCAACAAACAGAATGGGAACAGATTTATCAATTTATGGAGTATGTAAATGAACAGTTAGAGGTGCATTTCGCTAGTTCAGGATATGATATTGTAGACAATCCGTGGAAAGGAGGAGCACCTTATGCTGTAAGAAGTTTGAAGAAATCAAGAATTTTAAATAGTTATATGACAGAATGGGATAATATGGGATATATTTTGAAAGAAAAGTCTGGAATCTGCTGTCCTAACATCATTCAAATTTTATCTCCCGATTTTTATCATAGATTAGATTTAAACAGAATAGATACATCAGGAATTATTAATACAAAAATGGTAAGGAGAAATCTTATGATAGATATTCTGGATATAAAAGATAGGAAATTTGTAGAGCCAGAACTAAGCGAGTTGGAACAAAGAATGGATAGTCTATATCAGATGCTAAAACCAATTGTCATTGAGTATGACAGAATGATGTATTTGAAGCCAGATGCATGGGAACAGCGTATGCGCCGATTTGAGTACATTGAGGAGGACGCAAATGAATAACATAACACGAAAAATTTTGGAATATTTTAACTGTCCTTATACAGTTTTTACAAAAGACATAAAACCCAAAGTGATAGAAGAAGATTATTTGAAAGCTTTGGAAGATTGCAAAGGTAAAGATTGGTATCCCGCGCTTGTCATTTCAAATGAGGATTTGTTATATGTGATAACAAATCACATAGACAGGAAGCAATTAATTATAGATTGTGAAGATAATGGCAAAGAGAAATTGGATAGTAGATGCTATATTGAGGATATAGATATTGAAGAAGATGAAGAGATTTTTTATAAGAAAATGGGGAAGAAAAGAATTTTTTCACCCGTAAATCATTTTGTCGCCCTTATGTTATTAGAAGATACTTTGGAGGAAGTTATACTTTTCCAAATCCCTGTAGGCAATCCGTGGGAATTAATAGCATGGCTACCAATAGGAGGATGGAATGAGTATTTGGATCCAAAAGAGATGATATCAGTTGCGAAGTATTGGTATGAGCAATATGGAGCTGTGCCCGCAGTATTTAAACATGACATGTTGGAATTTTATCTTGAAAAAGAAGTAAGAAGTGATGTTACTATTGGGTTAGCGATAGAACACGTGGCACTTTGTCCAGATCGAATAAATCAAGGAACAAAAACAGGAACAATTTCAGAAATTGCAGCAAGTCTTGTAGACGAACACGTATGGACCTTTTGGTGGGATTAATTAAAT
>BLMC01000215.1 GCA_011959805.1 Lachnospiraceae bacterium
CAAGTATTGACATAGGTTCAGTGGTTCCCGTCCTTTATCTGCTCCCATTGTTCCACATAGCGGCGGGCTTTCTCCATTTGGGGGCATTTGCCGTTGTCGTTTCCGAAAGTCCAGCTTTTCATAGCCGGGTCTGTAAATCCCTTTCGTTTCAGCCGTTCCACTTCCTCCCGGTGCTTGTATTCCCGGTGACTGGCTTCCAGCGTTTCCCGGCGTTTTCTCTGGCAGTCACATTCTTTGGGGTGTCGGTCACGTCCGAAAAAAGCCTTGCCCTCCGGGAAATAGGCTTCTTTGGGCTGGCGGCAGCTCCCGCAATATAAAAGCCCGTCCTCGCCCGTGTAATCCTCCGGCTCTGCTTCCTGTGACGTGGCAAGCCGGAAAATGGCGTTATCATAATCACTCATAAAATCTTCCTCCTTGTTCATGGTCTTTTACGCCCTGTTTACGGGGCGTTGTGTCTATGCGGTCAAAGGCTTTCGCCCTCCTTGTAGGAATAATCGGGGATTCCCTTTTTTGGCTTCCCCTTTGCCTTGTCATCAGCCGCCCAACGCCGGATAGTGGCGGCATGGTTCTCGTAGTTCTTCCCGCTGGAAGCGATATAGCCGGATAGACGGTCAATGTAATACTCCCATTTGCCGGGAAGCTCCTCTTGCAGCTCCGCAAGCTCTTTTTCTGACAGAAAGACGTTTTTGTATCTGCCAAAAGGGGCGGGGCGGTCTGTCCTTTCTTTAGCTCTCCCTCTCTCTTTATCTCTAACTCTATATCTATCTCTTTCTCTATCTCTATCTCTGGTGGACAAATGTCCGCCCCGTCTGGTGGACGTTTGTCCGCCACGGCTTCCGGCAATGCCTTTTGTTCCTGCAAAGCCAGCCTTGCACGGCGTTTCCTCTCCCCCTCGGTAGAGGACTGACCGATTAAGAGTTCTATGTTGCTCATGTACAAAGCCCCGTTCTGCAAGGGTTCCACAAGCCCCAGTTTCATAAAAATCTGCAAAGCCCTTTCCACTGTGCCGACTTGCTGGCGGGTGATGGTGGCTATCATCTGTGCGGTGTAGGGGATATTCTCGGCAAGCTGGAGCTTTCCCCCGTTTTTCAGCGATTTTAAGTACATCTTCAAGAGAATGTTTGAGTAGAGCATACCGTCCTGCATACTTTCCAGCAGCACGATAGCGTCCTCGTCAAAATAGCTCTCTTTCAGCTTTAGGTAGTAATATTTGCGGTTGTCTGCCATTCGTTCCTCCTTTGGTCTGTTTTGGGCTTCTGTTACGCTTTAGAACGCCGTTTTCGGGGGTAAAGGATATAAATATCGTCTACCCGTTGAGGGCGGTCAAAAAAGCCTTGATTTACGGGGGTTTGGAATATCCTAAAGCGTGACATTTATCCCTCTGTTTCCGCTTGCGCTGTGCGGCTTTGATTCTTTTCATGCGTCCGGCGCAATCCGGGCAGTATTTCCCACGGTTTGACTTAGGGAGAAAATACCCGCCGCACTCGGTACAGCGTTTCCTGTCTGCCCGGTGGAGTAGGGCAGCTTCCAGTTTCCCGTCCAGCGGCAGAACGGCGGTAATGAACCAGCGGCAGATAAGCGAATAGCTGATACTCTGGACGCATACACAAGGCTCGCCGTTATCCAGCACAATGCAGTTGCCGTTATCGTAGTTACAGCACTCATGCACAAGGCGGCGGGCGGCTCTGTACTGTGGGTAGTCCATGTAGGGGCGTTTACCGTTCATTTTCCCGCCCCTTTCCCCGTTCCGGCTCACGGCGTAATATCTTGTCAAGATTGCTTTTCACGGTCTGCAATTCCCGGATGTTCTCTTTCTTCTCCCGGTACTCGTTGTAAAGGCTGTTTTTCTCCCTTGTAAGCTGCTCAATCTCCGTTTGTAAGGTCTTGGAAGCTGGCAGTTTGGAGATTCCCTGTGCCTTGAAATACCGGGCGGCAGATTCGGCTATGATAAACTCGCTTTCGTGCTGCTCCCGGTAGGTTCTCCGGGCTTTCTCCGTTTTCTGCGCCCGCAATCCGTCACGGGCTGGCTTGGTCTTGATGTACGCCAATAGCTGTTTCTGCAAGTCCTTTTTCTCCCGCAAAGTGCTTTCCACGGCTTTCAGTTTCCCGGTGGTTTCATGCAAGCCCGCACTGGCGGCGGCAAGGGCGGCTTCCAGTTCTTCCGGGGAAGAAAAGCCGGATTCCTCGTAAACGCTCACGGTAGCCGCCATTTGCTTCAAGTTGTGCAAGGTCGCCCATTTCTCGTAGCCTTTCCCCTTGCCCTCGGCTTTCTTGGCGGCTATGTCTACCATGCGCTGTACTCCGTCATTCTTCGGGGCGTTTATGGCAGCTTTGTTACGCTGTAAGCGGTCTTTTATGCTCCGGGGGTATTCCTGTTTGGGTGTGGGCGTTTCGGTGGCTCTGGCGGCGTTCTTTGCGTTTTGGGTGAGTGCTTCCAGTACGGCGGCACGGTCAAAATCATCACCTAATTTCCGGGCGGTGATTGGCTTTGTTCTGTCCGGCGTGAGATAGGATAGCCGCCCCCGGCTCTCCTTGACGGTCACGCCTTGCTGTAACAGTTTCCCGGAAAAGTCCTCAAATGAGATAGCAGAGGACAGGGCGGCTCGGATTGTGCGCCTTAATTTCTCCTTGTCGGTTTCAAATTTTGTAAGTTTGGGCGGTTCGCCTGTGGCGGCAAGGGAAGCGTTCTCTTTATCCAGTGCGGCTTGTCCTTTCCGCTTCGCCCAATACTCACGCTCGGTAATGCGGTTCTTGCTCCCGTTCAGCAAGTCAATCTGATAGAGGTTTTCCCGATGGCACATCTCCATGACTTCCGCTTTGAAGTATTCCATAGCTGCGTCTGTACAGCGGTGCTTGCAGCCCTCCCTTGTGTCGGCTGGTCTTTCCATGTAGGGCAATAGCGGCACTTCGGCAATCCGCAAGCTGTTTATGACGATATGCACATGAATGTTGCCGCTGTGGTTATGCCCGTCCGGGTGGGTGCATACCAACGCTTGGTGTCCGGGAAAATGCGACTTGCAAAATTCCTCGCCCAACGCTTGCGCCCGGTCTACGGTCAAGCCGTTGTCTGGTGCGTCACGGGGGTCAAAGCTGATAATATAATGGTGGCTCTTTACGTCCTCCCGCTTCTGGTTCTTGCCGTATTTCAGATTGGAACGCATACACGCTATGGCGAAATCTTCCCCGCCGCAATTAAGGGAAGATATGCGGTAATCGCCACGGGGGAGAAGCCGCCCATTTCCGTCCAGTGTGGGCTTCATAGTAAACTCGTCATGCTCAAAGATTAGGTACTGCTCGGCAGCTCCATAGTCGGCATTTTTAGAGCTGATATGTTTGAATGTTGCCAACGGCTTCACCTACTTTCTGCAAGACTTCAAACTTCAAGGCGGCAAGCTCCGCTGTGGCGGCTTGTACCTCTTGGGAGAGTGCGTTATAGGGTGCGCCGTACTCATTCAGACAGCGGGCAATCTGGTTCAAGTTGCCGCCGATTTTCCCGTACTCGGCTGTGAGTTTCCCAACGGCAGAGAGTAATTCATCATTGACCGGGGAAACGGTAATGACCGGGCGTATGCTTGATTTGATTAGGGCTTGCCGGATAAACTCGGCTTGGCTCATTTTGCAAAGGGTGACACGCTCGGAAAACCCGGCGTATTCTTCCTCGGTCAAGCGTGTCTTGATTACCCGGTGGCGGTGGGGCGTGTTGTATCTTTTCATGGCTGTGAACCTCCTTTCGTGGGTGGATTTTTTCAAGCGGCGCAAGCCGCAAAAAGGCGGGCTTGG
>BLMC01000216.1 GCA_011959805.1 Lachnospiraceae bacterium
TGCACTACGCTGCAAAGTTCGTAAGAACGCATAGTGGTTTTGCATGGCTTGATGCCCGTAACAGGAAGCCGGAGGCTGAACTGTTACTTAGATATAAAGTTCTATTTTTCTTATTGTTTAATAGGAGTGGAAATCTTTTCTAATTGAGAGAAAAAATTTGTATGAATTGACAGTATTATTTTAAACTTTTAGTAATAAAATATTATGAT
Organism: Lachnospiraceae bacterium; assembly: GCA_011959805.1. GTDB lineage: Bacteria > Bacillota > Clostridia > Lachnospirales > Lachnospiraceae > COE1. Next base: position 210 of record BLMC01000216.1, read on the forward strand.
ATTACACCCATAATAATTGCAGATTAATAGCCAATTTGTAGAATAAATTATTAAAAAAATTGACGTTGAAACGAAACAATAACCATAGTATTTTAAAACAATTAAATTAAAAAAATACGCTCTAGTAAATCCATATAATCCATGCTATAATAGCAAGAATAGTAAATTGTTCTAACGTGCGATTACAATTGTTTCGTACTCTACAAACAAATAGACTGAGGATTGAGATATGTATAATCTGTTTGAACCGGGGGATTTGTTAAACTCTCCTTATGAGGCACTTCTTTTTGATACAGAAAAACATAGTTTTCCAGTAAGGTCGCATTGGCATCATTATATGGAGATTATTTTGATGGTGGAAGGAACTGCGATTGTTGAGAACGATGAGAAAAAGTATTTATTGCATCCTGGTGATATGGCGGCCCTTCCTCCAAAAAGTATTCATGCAATCTGGAATGAAGTAGGTAAAGACGAACATTTGCTTTATTATGTGATTAAATTTGATTTAAATCGTTTTCGAGAAAATATTGGATATGTGCCACAACTTAAAAGTGCAGTTTTGCAGGCAATGGAAAATCCTGAGGTTTCTTTCTTTTTTTCTGCAAAAGAGTTGATAGGATTTCCTGTTGTAGAATTTATAAACGGCTGTGTAAAAGAAGCACAATCCATGCACTATGGTTACTATATGATTATGTATTCTTATCTTAATTGTCTACTTGTCAATATATTGCGCATCTGGCGCAGACGCGGTTTTACGCCCTCCTATGAGGTTTCTGCACCATCTGGCAGTTCGATTGAGACAATTACAGAATATATTGACGCACATTCGGACCAGCCACTAAAAGTGGAGCAGCTCGCTATTCGCTGTAATATGAGCTACTCCTTTTTTGCAAAACAATTTCGCCAGATTTACGGTCGTTCCTGCAAGGAATATATTGAGTATATTCGTGTAATTAAGACAGAGGACATGCTGTTGTATACGGACTACGATATGACTTATATTAGTCAGGCAGCAGGATTTTCTGACTGTAGTCATATGATTAAAACTTTTCGGAAATACAAAAATATTACCCCAAAACAGTTTCGGATGCAGAACACAAAAGGTTCCCGTGGCTTATCGACACCGTTATTATGATATTTTTGGAAACAGTTCCTTTACTGTTGGATAGATTTGTGCAAATTTGCGGTAGCGTTCCTCGTAGCGCGCTGCAAGTGCTTGGTCAGGGGTTACACTGTCAATTACTTTGACAAGTTTTGCAGCGGCATCCTCCACCGTTGCATATTCGCCACATGCAACTGCTGCAAGAATTGCACCACCATAACCAGGTCCTTCTTCGCTCTCAATAAGATCAAGTCGGATATTTAATACATTTGCAAAAATCTTTTTCCAGAGCGGACTTTTTGCACCACCGCCACAAATTTTAGATGCTTCAATGTGAATGCCAAGGCTTTTTGCCACTTCAAAAGAATCGCGGATTGCAAATGCTACGCCCTCAAGCACTGCTTGATATAAATCTGCGCGTGTAGTATCCATTGTCATACCAATAAAAGTGCCGCGCGCGTTGGCATCATTATGTGGAGAACGTTCTCCCATTAAATAGGGCAGAAAATAGACATGGTTATTTCCAAGTTGTTCGTCGGTAATTAAAGCCTGTTCTTGTGCGAATTTGGTTGTCTGTAAAATCTCTTCCATCCACCATTTATTGCAAGAAGCGGCGCTGAGCATACAACCCATTAGATGATATTTTCCATCTGCGTGTGCAAAGGAATGTAACGCATTGTTTTTGTCTACACCAAAATTTTTGCTGGAAATAAAAATTGTTCCACTGGTACCAAGTGAGATGTTGCACATACCATCGCCAACCGTACCAGTTCCAACAGCGGCCGCTGCATTATCACCCGCGCCTGCTGCCACCTTAATCTGCTCAGGAAGTCCTAATTCTGCTGCTACTTCTGGTTTTAAGGTGCCCACAACTTCATAACTCTCATAGATTTTTGCTAGCTGAGAAGCCTGTACCCCACAGATGTCCATCATTTCTTGCGACCAACATTTGTGTTCAACATCAAATAATAGCATTCCAGAGGCATCGGAAACATCAGTACAGAAGCTTCCAGTAAGCATGTAGGCTATATAATCTTTAGGGAGCATTATCTTGCTAATTCTGGCAAAATTTTCAGGCTCCTTATTTTTAACCCAAAGAATTTTGGGTGCAGTAAAACCTGTAAAAGCAATATTGGCAGTGTATTTTGACAGATTTTCCTTTCCAATCTCCTGATTTAGATAATCTGTCTCTTCTTGTGTTCTGCCATCGTTCCATAAGATTGCTGGGCGAATCACATTGTCATTTGCATCTAAAATAACCAGCCCATGCATTTGTCCACCGAAACTAATGCCTGCAACCTGTGATTTGTCACAATCCTTTGTCAGTTCCTTTAGCCCTTCTTTTACCGCATTCCACCAATCTTCTGGTTTTTGTTCACTCCATCCTGGATTTGGAAAATACAAAGGATATTCCTTTGATACAATATTTGTAATTTTTCCAGTTCCTTCCATTAAAAGAAGTTTTACTGCTGAGGTTCCAAGATCAATACCAACATAATACATCATAATCTCCACCTTTCTTATGGGAATTTGTTTTAAGCGTGCCCGAGCACATACTAGATTGTAAGATAAGTATACTGTGTTTTTTGTTATTTTACAAGGGATAAACCAATATATATTTTCAAAAGAATTAATTTTTTATTGGGTTACATTTTTCAAAAAATAGTGTACAATCTAATAATAGAAATCTTAATGTCTAAAGTCAACAGCTCTACAGTGAGCTGGCGGAACATAAAACTTGCAACATAACAAGCTGCGAAGGTTCTCGCAACATTTATTCAATGTCTGTTTCGCAGTTGCTTGACGTATTGTTTGCAAGAATAAAAAATAGATTATTGCTATTATGAAGGGAATTTTCATGAAAAAAATAAGACAATTTTTAGATAGATTCATAGTTGGCACAATGCTTGTTGTAATGCTTTTGTCTAGCATTGCTTTTACAGAGTGTATCGTTCCAGGTTCTACAATATCGTATGCAGAAACGGATTATTTGGAGGCGATGGAACAGCGCAAGTCACTTCCAATACAATCAAACACAATTGAAAATTGGCCGAAGGGTCCAGCGATTGGCGCTCAGTCAGCAATTTTGATGGAGATGAACACTCATACCATTCTGTATGCAAAAAATATTCATGAGAAGAGTTATCCGGCCAGCACCACAAAAATATTGACGTGTCTTATTGCCATGCAGAATTGTACTATGGATGAGACGATTACTTTTTCGCGGGAATCTATTTATGATGTTCCAATTGACGGCTCCAAACTTGGCGGTGTTGATACTGGTGATACTATGGCAATGGAACAGGCGCTCTATTGTGTGTTGGTTCAGTCGGCAAATGAGGTTGCGAGTGCTGTTGGGGAGCACGTTGCTGAGAAACTTGGAAAAGACAAAAGCGTCAAAGCCTTCACGGAAATTATGAATC
>BLMC01000217.1 GCA_011959805.1 Lachnospiraceae bacterium
CAGTTTCCAAATAACTTCCAAATAACTTCTGTTTTACTTATTATTTTTTAGCCTATATTGACTTTTATGGAAAAAAGCATTACTATTTAATCCAAAAGAGGGTTTAATTCCCCGCAGCTTGCTGCGGGGAGTTTCATTAAATCCATATCAATATGTCTTCAGGGCAGGGTGTAATTCCCGATTGGCGGTAAAGTCCGCAAGCGTAAATACGCAGATTTGGTGCAATTCCAAAACCAACAGTATAGTCTGGATAAAAGAGGACATGAACAAATTGGAAGATTTAAGTACAAGTTGTGAATGTATTCGTTTCATACCTGAAAGGCATCTGCTTTTCAGGTTTTTTTGTTGAGGAGGAATATTATGTTAGAAGATACAGTAAAAAATCATATCTGTTTTTTAAGTGGAGAGGTAGTGCATAGTAAGGGAATTGGAAAATTAGTAGGAATGCCGACTGCTGATATTATAATAGATGATTTAGAAAAATTGCCGCCAATGGGTGTATATTCTTCAACTGTGACTTTGGATAACAAAATATACATAAGTGTAACAAATATTGGGAAACGCCCAACAATAGATAACGATGATACCATCACTGTTGAAACGCACATTTTAGATTTTTTTGATGATATATATTATAAAACAATTGAACTGCATCTTTTCCACATGTTAAGAGCACAAAAGAAATTTAAAACATTATCAGAACTTAGGGATCAGTTTTACTTAGACTGTCAAAATACAAAAGCTTATTTTGGAGTGTCCCTATTAGAAAATAAGGCAGATACAGAAACCACAATGCATATTGGAGAATTAGACATTAATGTAAAAAAGAGGCTGGTATTTTTGCGCGGAGAACAAATTGTACTTACAACGAAAGAATTTGACGTGTTATGCCTTTTAGTAAAACATCCGGGATGGGCATACTCAAAGGACCAAATATATGAAAGTGTATGGAATGAACCAGCAAATGGTTATTATCACCCAGTAGAAAATACTATTTGTCAACTAAGAAAAAAGTTGCAGCCAATTTCAGGAAGTTGTACGTTTATCAAAACGATTGTGGGATTTGGATATAAGTTCAGCGAAATATAAGCTGAATGACGATAAAAAATGAAAACATGACTTTCAATATTACAAAAAGAAGCACAACGAGCTAATTTAAAAATAATATAAAGCCCTTTAACATTTCTACATTTTATAGTCTAACTTTCCAATGTCGGAGAATGTCAGAATTTCTGAGGCAGCAAGGATATCACTTATAAAATTTTTTGACGATTTAAGTCATGCGCCATTGTATTGTTCGAACTCCTCGGCGGATAGCTTGAACTGGTTATTTTTTTCTGATTTTTAAAGAATTTATTATCTATATTCTTCAAAAATCGTTTTCGTATTTGTGCCAGTCAAAATTTTTAGAGTCAAAATAGAACCAGTCGGAGCCACCATTTTCTCTTTGTCTGCTCTTATCTACATACCACTAGCACTATATAATTATTACACTAACAAGGAAATTTATTTGCCTCCTCTCAATTTTTCAAATATCGCCATAACGTCCGGCTGTGTTGGAGTGAACTTTATGTTCCGTTTCAACATACCCATGACTTTTCTTGCTTTCTTCTCAATTTCTTTGGCAGTATGCTCACTTGTCAATATCAGATGATTTCCGGCGATTGTGTATTCCCGCTCTATGTATTCTTCCGTTATTGGGAACATATCTTGTATCAGAAATGCGCTCTCTCGGTTATCATCCAGTTTAACAATATGAAGAATGTCGCAAGGTTTCCCTACTTTTTCTTTCTTCTCCATAATCTGCCTGTATTTATCAATGTGGCTAGATAACGGTATCATCCAGTATATACCCATATTCGTATCTTCAAAGCAGTAATAATGTGGTCTGTTTTCTGCCTTATTTCCTTGAGATATGGGTCTGACATATCTTCAAAAAATTTATCTTTAATAATATAAAAGCCTGTTTTCTTCATTTGCCTATCCTCATTACAAAAAAGTCCTCCGCCTTGCGGCGAAGGACTACTCTCAACCCAACCATTTATATACCGCATATCGGTCAGCGGTAAACTTTCAACCCGACCATTTATATACCACATATCGGTCAGTGGTAAACTTTCTTTGTACTTACATTCTAGCAAGCGCAAAGAGGAAAGTCAATAGGGCTTTCCATGAAAAATTTATGGAACATCGGCTCAAATTATTCCTATTTTATGGACAATCGAGCAAATTTATAATAATTACTCCACCAGTTTACAACTTTCTAAAAATTTTACGATTTTCTGTTTTAAATGTAATAAATATATTTTAACACCTACAAAACATGAAAAATTGAATATTTATTCAATGTAAACTATGAAAATATAACTTTTATGAAAACTTGTAAACTGCTGTATAATTAAACAAATCTAAAAAATACATATCCCCCCGACTATTAATTCTTATGTTTTTTACACAAACATATTTTGTAACATAAATTTTTTGACACCTTGTAATTCATCACACTTATGTTGGTGAAGGGTGATAAGATGGTCAAGGTTGGAAAAATATACTCCGATTTTTTGCTGTTCCTCCAAAGATGGAAAAAATACTGGTGTTTTCTTTACCTGTTCTATTGTATAATGAGCTATTGTTCCAGTGTGTGATATACTCAATAAATACTCTCGAAAAATCGGTGAAACAAAATATGAATATAAATAAAACGAATCATGTTTCTCACCTTTTTTTACCCAAATCAAGTCAGCGTCTTTTGAATACAACGGCTCATTATTAGGCACAATATAAGGCGTTCCAATACTTCCACCACCAGTAATAAATATATCTCCCTGTTGAGGTTTCCCTGATATTGCTGACAACTTTTCAAATAACTCTTGCGAAATAAATACCTTGTCATTTTTTGTTCCTTTAAATGCAGCCATTACATCACTGGATCTAAAAAAGGGTACACCTTCTGTTTTCCATTCTTCTTTATGAACTCGAGATGCTGACAATATATTTGTAATCTCCCCCAGCTTATGCTGTTCCCAATCACCAGTAAATCCCGCAAAACGAATCTCTGGAATTAGTTCACCACTCTTGGGAAACATTTTTTGGAGCATAAATTTTTTTAGTTGTTTCATCTCATCATACTTACGTTGGTGAAGGGTGATGAAATGGTCGAGATTGTCAAAATGCTCGCCAATTTTTCTTTGTTCTTCTTTATTCGGAAACGGTATTGGCATTTCCATGAATTGTGTTGATGAAATTGTAAACCTGTCAAATCTCGCTCCTGAATCTCCATTAAGTTTCATGAACCTATGCCAGCTTGTTGTCTTAAAATAAAATTCCAAATACAGATTATCTATCCCATGTGTTCTAAAAACTGTATAAAGCGGCGACATTACACCATTTCTGCCAAGTCTGTTTCTATTGATCGGACCTACAGGAGCTGTAACAGAAATTCTCGGATTATAAACAAAGTCATCATTTCTGACTATATAATATCCATCCAGATTCTCTTGATTCACAACTTCTCGATCAAAATAATCCTTTTGACTGACGATTCCAAGTTCTGCAGAATTTGTAAATGGCTCAGAAAATTCATTACTCTTATTTTTTTCAATCACTTTATTGGCTATCTCATTTAACTTCCGTTGTTCCCATTCGTCATGAAACCC
>BLMC01000218.1 GCA_011959805.1 Lachnospiraceae bacterium
AATGAAGCCCAAAGGACTTGATGTGTATTCCAAAAACTCCATGCTGCGACACAAGATAAAGCAGTAATACTTAAGAATCCTGCAATACACCAATTTATAGTGCGAAATAAGAGCATGAAATGTTTGTAGTAAAACAATTTATGTTGTGTTGCAACGTAAAAATTCCAATAGCGTTCACGCATTATAGGAACCTCCTTGTACGGTATTAATACATGTATGAACGGTAAGACATAAAAGAAAGAAGGGTTTTATGAGTAAAGATATAGTTTGTACGCAAATCAGACTTCCAGCAGGGATACATGAGTATATTCAGCAGGAAGCTGACAAAATGGGAATAGCGCAAAACGCCTTTTTAATTATTCTTTTAGAACAAGGAAAGAAGCTGTGGGAAGCAGATGTCACTCATCTTTTGGAAGTGAAATGACACCATGTTCCTTTTCATAAGCTTCAACACCAAGTTTTACAAAATATTCAATTTGTGAATTTGTGGCGCGGCTTTCTTTTTCTGCTATATATTTAGTTTTTTTATACGCTGTTTCGTTAATGCGGATCTGAGTTGCTATTCTTCCGGGAATTGGTGCTGGCATAGTCTAATCTCCTTTCAATAGCATATTACCATTAAATAGATACTTTGGTAAAGGTTCTATTTAGTATCTAATAGATATTGACATATGATTATACTAATGATAATATTTAGGTGTGTTTAGATACTAAATAGAATCTATTAGGAGGTATAACTATGTCACAAAAAGAAATAGCATTTAAGCTTGAGGAATTAATGAATAAGGCAGAAATGACACATAGTCTGCAAAATACTTTGTTTACAGCTTTTTACTGTAAAGAAGAACATTCGATTAGAGATTTTGAATGGGCGTTTGTTCTTCTTGGTAACTTAATATTTGATATTGAAAGTGAAATGAAGGAGCTTACTGATAATATATTCAATAACATGACTTGAAGATAGATATCAATGCGGCAGAGCAGGAGAGATACATCATTGGGACACAATACAATCGGCATGGGGCACGATAGGCGGCGCTATGACGATACAGAGAACAGAAAGATATGCCTGTGTCGAATGCATCATATAATCGCTCATCAAAAGGGTGTGAGAGATTTTGAACGGGATTATCATGTATATGGGATTGTTATTAGGAAGCAATAATATCAGGGGGTAAGGGAGCATGAGAAAGAACCTGAAAGAAGCCCGCCAGAAAGCGGGCATGACACAACAGCAGATGGCAGATAAGCTTAATATAAGCTTAAGGTATTATCAGAATATAGAAACAGGTGATAGAACAGGTGAGTTTTCTATTTGGGATACATTGGAAGATATTACTGGTATTCATCAACGGAAACTCCGAGAGATTGAAGAAAATCATCTCGACCTAAAAGAAAATCAACAGATACGTTAAGAATATCTCCAATCTGAATAAGAAGTTCATATGATGGGCGACGAGTACCTGTTTCATAACATTGATAGGAACGTAATGCAATACTTAACATATCTGCTAATTTTTGCTGTGTAAGTCCTCGTTTTATTCGCATTTCACGAAGTCGTTTATTAAACATGTAAACCTCCTTGTATTATGTGCAAAACGCACGTAAATAATTGTTGACTACGTGCAAATTGTACTGTATAATAAAAAAAAAACAAGGTGCGTATTGCACGTAAAATAGGAGGATAAACACAATGGTAACAGACAAAGTTAAGGAGCTAGATCAAGAAAATATATTATTTATTAAAGAAATGGCATTTAATCTTGAAGCTATAATGGACAAGGCAATGATGGCGTGTAGTCTGTGTAATACTTTGTTTACAGCATTTTACTGTCAAGAGACATATTCTATAAGAGATTTTGAATGGGCGTTTATATTGCTTGGAGATCTGACAGGAGATATGCGGGATGAATTGAAGGAGCTTACAGGCAGTGCGTTTGACAGTATAAGAGAAGGGAAAAAGGCAAGCACGAAATAGGGGATTAAGAAGAGAGGGAAAACAATGGCAATTATAAGAGTCGAAAAGACAAAAGATTACACTACCATGAGTAACTACCATTTCAGGGAAAAAGATATGTCCCTGAAAGCCAAGGGATTGTTGTCATTAATTTTAAGCCTGCCCGAAGAATGGGATTATACACTTGCAGGTCTGGCAATGCTCTCCAAGGACGGCAAGGACAGTGTAAGAACAGCTCTGACAGAACTCGAAGAATTTGGTTATGTGGAAACTGCGCGTGTCCGAGATGAAAAAGGACGATTGAAAGGGACTGAATATATAGTCCGTGAGATGCCTGTATCGAGCATACCAGAGAAGGAAGTTTCTGTTCTGGAAGAACCAACGTTGGAAAAATCTGTATTGGAAGAACCAACATTGGAAAAACCTATATTGGAAAATCCAACATTGGAGAATCCAACATTGGAAAAACCTACATTGGAAAATCCAACGCAATTAAATACTAATATATCAAATACTAAAAAATTAAATATTTATCTATCAAACCACAGTGGGGCGAATAACAAACTGACTAACAAACCAGACAGCAGCAGGGCATACTACCCTGAGGATGCTCGTCTGAATGAAGCCTTTAAGGCTTTTGTTTACATGCGCAAAAGAATAAACAAGCCGCTGACAAATAAGGCAATAGAGCTGACCAAAGAATCTTTGGCGCAAATGGCAGCAGGCGTAAATGGAAAAATGGACATCGAGAAAGCAATAGGTATATTAAACCAGTCGGTAATGAATAGCTGGCAGAGTCTTTGTGACCTAAAAATACCTACGAAAAGTAAAGAACAGCAGAGCGAATATAATGCGTATAGTGCGGATGAGTGGGAGCGCTTAGAAAACTTAGTAGTGGCAAATTAGGACTTTTAAGCAAACGGAAAAAACAGATTGTGGATATGTGGATAAGTGCCTTCGCATAAGTGTTTCACATATGTAGAGGGCAATTGAAAGAGGGTGTCAGACATATTTAAAGTGAATGTCTACATAGAGACAGATAATGGCAGCAGAAAGAAGCTGTATAGGGGTTTTGGTGCAGCAGTTGAATATATTCGCAAAAATAAACAGAGAGAGTCAAGGATTGTGTCAGGTGTATGCTATGGGACATGGAACCTTGCGTATATACTGGCGCTCACAGGAGCACTCAATCTGCTCAAAAGCCCCTGCATTGTAACAATATATTCCGATAATGAACATGTTTGCGATAGCATCAGCAGTGGTAGGGTTAATGACTGGCGGCGCAATGGTTGGCGCACAGCCAAAGGGGAGCCGATTGCGAATACAGAGGAGTGGAGGGAGCTTTACAAAGCTTTATCAAATCATGAGCTGCACTATATGCATTCCACGGGAAAGAGTGCTTATAGTGTAGAGATACAAGATGCAATCAAAGAGGTGCGGAATAAAGGCGGATATTATCAACAAGCTTTCTGTGATAGCAGGGGCTAGAGGAAATACTGGGAGGGAACAGATATGAGAACAATAAGCATTATTAACTTAAAGGGTGGAGTTGGTAAGACAGTCACAAGCATTAATATGGCATATGAGCTGTTGCAAGTTGCTGATGATACAGAGATAAGCTTGAAAGAGACAGAAGGAGTATTTAATTGCCTTATCTGTGAAAAGGAATATGGGGAATGTGGCAGCAGC
>BLMC01000219.1 GCA_011959805.1 Lachnospiraceae bacterium
GAATAAGTATGTGACCAGAAGGTATCAAAATAAAAAGAAGAGAAAAGCCTATAGTTTTATAGTACGATTTTGGCATAAATGACATTATATAAATGTAATTTTATAAGCCATACAAACGTTTACAAGATTATTATTAATCCCACTAAGACCAGTAAAGTCTATAAAAACAAATACTATGCCTGTTCCATTCGCATATGCTTTTGTTCGCACTTCAATACCAGATGTACTAAAATCATCAAGATTTTTTATGTTTTTAAGTACAACCCATTTTGTCTTACAATAAATGTTTCTAGTTTTAATACGCCACCTATCCACAAGTGATATATGCATTCAATCCTGTGCGTTTCTGTATTATCAATAATCTTGTTAGGTGTTATTGATATGCTTATACACAAGATTTCTTCCAATTGAGGAAAGGGAGTGGATATCTGCCAATTTGGATATTGGTGTTATAGGTATTGTTGAGTTTTTTGTGTGTTATATCTAGTTTGCAAGATTATGATTGGATATGGATATGATACAGGAATCTATGCCAATATGGATTACATTCAAAACAAGTTTACTTTAGAACTTGTGGCTGCATACCCATTATGCTATTCAAGGTATAGGAAGAAAATCGGTTGGGCAGGATATAAACGAAAGGATGAACACCCATATATGACAATATAGTAACAAAGGTACAGGAGGAGCATACGAAGCAGAATCTCAATATATAGATTTAGACTATGTTTATTTTCAGATACCAAATAAAAGCGAAGCCACTAGTAAAAAACGGATATTAAAGATAAGTTGATGCAATATTAGTTTTTTATTTTGTATTACAATATCACAAGTTGCATTTGTTGCAAGTATGTAGTGATTTAATTTGTTACTTTACTCGAAAGTATATTCAAAAAGTTAAAAAAGTATTATAATGAATTTATTCTGTAAAATTATGGAGGAAATTATGGATATTTTACGATGGATACATTTATCAGATATACATTTTTCGGGTAAAGAGGAATATGCTACTAAGCGTATGCGTGATACGATTTTAGAAAAAATAGGGGAAGTGTCTAAGGGAAAACCTATTGATATGGTTTTTATTACAGGGGATTTGGCATTTCAGGGGGGAGCATATGATTCAAATTTAAAAATATTTATAGAGAAGTTGATGGAGATGTTAACAATCTCATCAGATGAATTGTTTATGATTCCAGGAAATCATGACTTATGCAGATCTCAAATGAGAACTTTAACAATAGAAGGAACAAGAAAAGGTGATTTCAAATTTGAAAAAGATACCATAAAGCAGTTGCAAAAAGATTTCAAGAAATATAAAGCATTTTATAAAAAAATAAAAGGTGAGAATGCAGATTATATTTATAAACTAATTAAAAAAGGTAAATATAATGTATTTTTAATGAATACAGCTTTTACGGCAGGAACTAATAGTGATGAGGGGAATTTAATTCTGGAAAAAGAATGTTTTTATGATGAAATTAAGTTATTGAAAGATCAAAAGTGTAGTGTCAATATAGCGATTGGACATCATCCGATTTCACATTTTGTTGAGGCGGATCGGCAAAAAATCTGGAATCTTTTTAATGATTATAATATAGATTTTTACCTTTGTGGACACTTACATAAAGGCGCATATAATTTTGATTCAAGTGGAGAAAGAACAATCCCTACTTATCAGTGTGGGAGTGGAAAAGTTGATAGTTATGCAACAGTTACTTTTTTTGTAGGAGAGCTGGATATAGAAAAGAAGAATGGTAAATTGGTATCCTATAAGTGGATGCCAAATGAAGAATGCTGGGCTATCGGTGGTATGGATGGAAGAAAGGCTATATCTGGGGAAATAGGTATCACACTAGAATGTCAGTTTGAAAAAGCGCCTGAGTTTGAGGAAAAAGATGTTGTTAAATTCAATGGACCAAATGTAGGGCGTGATTTGTATATTACAATGTATCAGGAGCAGGAACGTCAATTTGTAGTGACACACAATGCTAATATTAAATCTGTATCCTATTTTGTAGGGCGTGAAACAGATCTGCAGAAGCTGCGCAATCGAATAGAGGAAGGACGTAAGTCTGTTCTTGTAAGTGGAATGGGAGGAATTGGAAAGACACAGATTTGCAGAAAACTGTTTGAGGAATATCATGATAGACATTCCAGACATGAAAGTGTACCATATCAACATATTGGTTATATTGAATACAATGAAGACATGAACAGTAGTTTACAAAACTGTTTGTGGTTTAAGAAGCAGGAGAATCCAGAGTTAAATCAGGAAGCAGCATGGAGAGAATTGGAACATCTAGCATTAAATGGAAAGCTTCTTCTGTTTGTTGATAATGTGGACAAGCCAATAAGTGAGGATTCGGGATTGCAGCGACTAAAGAATATTCCAGGAGCTGTTGTACTAACTTCAAGACAAACTTCATTTAGTGATGAATTTGAGCTATATCCAGTTGGCTTTCTTGATATAGAACAGTGTATCGAGCTTTTTGAGAGAATTTTGTTTGAAGGAAGTGACGGAAAGATAAGTGTAGAAGACAGACCAGATTTAGAGTATATTATTGAAAAACTGGCAGGGAAGCATACCATTACTGTTGAACATCTAGCGCATTTGTGCAAATGGAAGATATTATCTATAAAAAAATTGAGAAAAGCGTTAGAGGAAAAAGGATTTCAATTGCAATTTCGCAAAAATGGAGAATTGATAAACATTCAAAAAGCTTATGAGGTATTATATGACTTGTCCAAACTGACAGAAGCAGAACGAAATATTTTGGAGGCATTTTCTGTATTTCCATATATTCCATTGGCAGCAGAAGTTTGTGATGAATGGATGCTTGCGGATGCAGGAGTCAGTGAAGAAGATGATATTTTGATGGAATTATATCAAAAGGGATGGCTACAGTTTGATATCGTTCAGGCAAATTATGCTCTGCATCCAGTGTTTGCACAATTTATTTATGAAAAATGCAAACCCAAGACAGAGAATCATTTGGGATTGGTTAAGGCATGTCAACAATATTTAAAAATACCAGAAAGTGGTTCTGCTATAAATAGTCAAAAGTTTGTTCCCTTTGCAGAAAGTATTTCTGAAAAGCTAATTAGAGAAGATAACCAAGAACAGGCAGGTTTTATATCTGCTATTGCTTATTTATTGGATTACATAGCAGAATACAAGAAAGCGAAAGAATTGTATAAGAAGGCATTGGAGATAAGAGAACAGATACTGGGAAAGGAGCATCCAGATACAGCCACAAGCTATAATAATCTGGCAGGGATATATGATAGCCAAGGGGAATATAAGGAAGCAGAGGAACTGTATAAAAAGGCATTAGAGATAAGAGAACGAATACTGGGAGAGGAGCATTCAGATACAGCTACAAGTTATAATAATTTGGCATTTGTATATCATAGACAGGGAGAATACAAGAAAGCGAAAGAGCTGCATAAAAAGACATTAAAGATAAGAAAACGAATACTGGGAGAAGAGCATCTGGATACAGCCGCAAGCTATAGTAATCTGGCAGGGGTATATGATAGCCAGGGAGAATACAAGAAAGCGGAGGAATTGTATAAAAAGGCATTAGAGATAAGAGAAC
>BLMC01000220.1 GCA_011959805.1 Lachnospiraceae bacterium
TCAGCCGCTCTTTTCTACAGATTCAAAAGGATTATTTCTTTTAACCTTGTCTCTGCTTGTGTTTCGGATTTTCACAGATAATTCTGATCTTTCCTTTTCTCTTGATAACTTTGCATTTCTCACAAATAGGTTTTACTGATGATCTAACTTTCATGTTAAACCCTCCTTTCAAAAAGACCGTTTTACATTATATCATGCAGCATAGGCAAATGCAAGCCCTATCCTAAAAATATTTGAATAAAATATTGCCATTTACACCTGCCATCAATAAAATTGTGTCAAATTAGATAGGGCATAGACAATTCTATTATTTATCTCTCCATATAATTCGTCCTTTAGATAAATCATACGGAGATAACTCTAAAGTTACTTTGTCACCAGGAAGGATGCGGATAAAATTTTGTCTCAACTTTCCGCTGATATGCGCGAGCACCCTATGACCATTTTCTAGCTCCACCTGAAACATCGTGTTGGGAAGCTTTTCCACTACAGTTCCTTCTATTTCGATTACATCGGACTTTGACATTATTTTACCTCCTTAATGTCTCTATATAACTTGATTAAATATTTTATTTCTTCGTTTGTTACAGATGGGATATCAATCCTTTGTTCCTGCTTTATGATCTGTATATGTTTCTTATTTTTCTTTTTTGGTCGTTCAAGTGTTCTTATCACTCCATCTACAACATATACAAAATCCTTCGTCTCCTCAATGATAAGATACAGTGTATCCTTATCATGCCCTGCCAGCGAATATGCCAGAAAACCAGTCATTGTTTTCTTCTCCTATCCCTACCTTTTTCTTTTCTGCTTTCTATAAAAGAGTCAGAATCTCTGGTTCACCATCAGTTATCAGAATCGTATTCTCATAGTGTGCAGACAAAGAACCGTCTTCTGTAACAACTGTCCAGTTGTCATCCAGCCATTCGACATTGCCACATCCCATGTTAATCATAGGTTCTATCGCAAGCGTCATACCAGCCCGAAGTTTTATCCCTCTTTTTTTCTGCCTGAAATTTGGTATTTCTGGTTCCTCGTGAAGGGAAGTACCAATTCCATGCCCCACTAAATCCCGAACGATACCGTATCCAAACTTTGATACATAACTATCGATTGTATTCGATATATCATAAAGGTAATTGCCTGCTGTAGCTCTCTTTATTCCCTCAAAAAATGATTTTCTCGTCTCGTCTATCAGTTTCTGCGCTTCCGGGCTGATCTGGCCTACACCGTGTGTTCTAGCAGCATCAGAATGATACCCCTTATAAATAAGTCCACAATCAAGACTCACGATGTCACCTTCCTGCAAAATTCTATCTGCCCTAGGAATTCCGTGTACCACCTCGTCGTTCACTGACACACAGATAGATGCTGGATATCCATTATAATGTAGAAAGTTAGGAACACATCCCATATCTCGAATCAGCTTTTCTCCAAATTGATCAATATAAAGAGTGGATACCCCCGGCGCAATCACCTGCTCAAGCTCCTCATGCACTTTGGCCAAAAGCCTACATGACTTGCGCATCAGATCAATCTCGCGCTGCGACTTTATTGTAACGGCCATTTTTATTATTCCCCCGCATCATACCTTTGTTCAAGACAATATCTTAATGATCGCCTCAAAGACTTCCTTCATATCCACTGTACCATCCACTGATTTTAATACTCCTTTTGCTTCATAGAAATCAATCAATGGCTGTGTTTGCTGGTGATATACATCAAGGCGATTTTTTACTGTCTCAGGTTTATCATCATCTCTTAATATCAGTTCTGAACCACAAGTATCACAAATGCCCTCCTTCTTAGATGGAATATGAACAACATGATAGGTTGCACCACAATTTACACATGCACGTCTTCCTGACATTCTATTGATAATATTCTCGTCTGGCACATCAACATTAATCGCATAATCAATCTTATCCCCAAGTTCAGTAAGTGCCTTGTCAAGAACTTCAGCCTGTGGAATTGTTCTAGGAAAACCATCTAGTACATATCCATTTTTGCAATCCTCTTGTGCCACTCTATCAAGAAGTATCTTCACAGTAAGTTCATCTGGCACCAACAATCCCTGATCCATATATTTCTTTGCTTCCATACCAAGTTCTGTACCATTCTTAATATTAGCGCGGAAGATATCTCCTGTGGAGATATGTGGAATTGTAAATTTCTCTGCGATCATCTTTGCCTGTGTCCCTTTTCCTGCTCCTGGCGCGCCTAACATAATAATTTTCATCCTGTTTTCCTCCTTTAAAATATTACTGGAACTGCTGCGCAACACAGCACATGCCACTACAATGCTATATTTTATAGCTTCAATTCAATTTACCAAACAAGATAAACTCAATTCAAGCTATTCCATTAATGGATAGAAGCAAAGCGCACGCTTTGCTTCTATCGGATCGTCCTGACTACCTGCTTTATCTATTATCAATCGTTCAAAAAACCTTTATAATTGCGCACAAGCATTTGCGATTCAATCTGCTTCACGGTTTCGAGCACAACACTTACAATAATAATTAAACTTGTTCCGCCAAAAGAAACAGATGCGTTGAACACACCGTTAAAGAAGAATGGCACAACTGCCACAATCACAAGTCCAATAGCACCAATGAATATAATTGCATTGAGTACCTTGTTCAAATAATCACTGGTCGGCTTACCTGGTCTAATACCTGGTATAAATCCGCCCTGTTTCTTCATGTTGTTTGCAATCTCCAAAGGATTAAACGTTAATGATGTGTAGAAATAAGCAAAAAATACGGTTAACACGATATACACTACAAGACCAATCGAATAGACTAGCTGGGAAGGATTACACCAATAATCCTGATTCAGACCATTTAAAATCTGTCTCCATACACCATTGCCATTATATCCAACCAATGTTGAAACAATAATTGGAGTCTGCATCAGAGAAGATGCAAAAATAATTGGTATAACGCCCGCTGTATTTACCTTTAGCGGAAGGAATGTCATTTGACCTCCAACCATCTTATTTCCCTGAATTTTCTTAGCATACTGTACAGGAATTTTGCGCATTGCACTGTTGAGGATAACAACAAACACTGTCATCGCCAGAATAATTACAAGGATAACCACTCCTGCGACTACCGCAAGTGGAATCGATTTGCCTTTACAAAACTGCTCATAAAGTTTCACAAAATCATCCGGCAAACGAGAGATTATATTGATAACAAGCACAATTGAAATACCATTGCCAACACCCTTCTCTGTAATTCTCTCACCAATCCACATCAGGAATGCACTACCTGCTGTCAATACCGCAATCACGGTAATCACTTCCAGTGGCCCAAACTTCTGAAGTAATCCTTGATTGCCAAATCCGATCGCCATCGCAGCGCTCTCAATCAAAGCGAGTGCTACTGTAACATACCGCGTAATGGAAGCAATCTTCTTTCTTCCATCTTCACCATCTTTTTGCATTTCCTCAAGCTTTGGAATCGCTATTGTAAGGAGCTGCATAATAATAGAGGATGTGATATACGGTGTGATATTCAGTGCAAACACAGACATTCTTGAAAAAGAACCACCTGTAAACGCATCAAAAAAATTAAATACGCCGCCGG
>BLMC01000221.1 GCA_011959805.1 Lachnospiraceae bacterium
ATCGGATTTCTTGACCTTTTGACCCTGGTATCATACACATTACTGATATAAAAGCGATAAAATTCATGTGGTAAACTAAATGCCCTTTACTAATTTATGTACAATCTGCGTTACTAATAAAATAATGTTTATAGATGGAAATTTGTGTTATTGTGACGTTCGTGTCAAATCCTGCACCCACTTATATTTTCTAAATCGTGCCATCACCCATGGTATCTTTCCTACTTCATCCAGACAAGTACAGGCATATACCAATAACGGCGACCAGTACAAAACAAACGCCCCGATAAGTGCCAGCGGAATCGCTATAAGCCACATACATACAATTAAACTGTACATGTCAAACAGGGTATCACCGCCACCGTCCAACACTCCGTTGATTGTGACCGTGTTGACACAGCGCCCAATCATATAGACCGCCATAATCACCATCATTCCAGTCAAATATCCTCTTGCCTCGTCTGTTAAAAGAACCATTCGCACCACCAACGGCGTCACTGCAAGTACAAGTGCAGTAGATATCAATCCAATCACATAGGAAATATTCTTAAGTTTAATTCCATATGCCTTTCCTTTGTCAAGACGACCTGCTCCCAATTCATTTCCTACCATAATACCTGCTGCGCTTCCAATGCCATTACACATACAGCAAATCAAATCTCGAACCACCGCAGCCACAGAGTTTGCCGCAGCGGCGTCAGTTCCCATATGTCCCATAATTGCAGTGTAAGATGTAAATCCAATCCCCCAACACAGAGACCCACCCATTAGAGGCAAACACTGTCTAATAAAATCAAACCGAAGCTGTTTTGGCAATCTCATAAATCGGTCAAATGCCGGGCGGATATAAGATGTTTTTGCCGATACCATTACACAGAGAATTAGTTCAACAACACGAGAGATTGTGGTGGCAAGCGCTGCTCCTCTTGCCTGCATTCTAGGCGCACCAAACAATCCAAATATAAAAACTGCATTTAAACAAATGTTTAAAACCACAGCACAACAACTAATAAAAGCACCTGGCTTGATATGTTCAGACACCTTCATTGTGGTTAAATAGCATTGGGAGATGCCCGTAATTAGATACGACCATCCTGCAATGCGTAGATAAGCGCTGCCAATTACAATGAGTGAAGCATCATGTGTAAAAATATGCATCAATAGTTCTGGTATCAACTCACACGCCAGAAAAAACAACATGGACACAATACCGCAAAACCAAAGCATCAAGTTAAAGATATCTTCCAATGTTTTCTTATCACCTTTTCCCCAATACTGCGCCCCAAGAATCCCCCCTGCTGCTGTCGCAGCCGAAAGAAACATATTTTGAACAAACTGAATCTGTGTTGCAAGAGAGACTGCTGTCATCTCATCCTGTGCAACTTTTCCAAGCATCAGCGCGTCGCCGGCAGCAACCGCCGCAAGCATTAAACTCTGAAGCGCAATCGGAAGTGCAAGCCTTGCCAAATTCCTATAAAATTCTCTTTTGTTTATCAACACTACCTGTTTTTTCTTTTCCATAAGCGATATAATCTCCAACTTCTTCGTTTTAATAGACGCTTAAGCTTGTCCTTTGGTAAAGAACGAAAAATCTAACATACAAAATATTTAAGTTGTCCCTAATCCATATAAATAAATTGCATAGTAACTGTCGGGTGTCTCAAATGGCTTCTCGCGCAGTAAAGTAATTCCTAATTCTTTTGCATTAGAAATTTTAACTGCAGAAAATAAGTATCGCGCTCCTAACTTCCTAGCAGCATTTATGTTCAGTGAAAGACTAATTCCTTTAGGGCAAGTGCTCTTATGAACCAAATAATTATTAATTCCAAGCTCGGCGCTTAGAACATAGCATCGGCATCCCCACTCATCATAATATTTTCGCAGGGATTCATCCTTTTCAAGTTCCCCTTTAATAATATTCCGAAATGCATACAAATACGAAAGATCATAATTATTAGAATAGCCATCCAAACAATAAAATCCATTATACAACGCAATTGCTGGGTATATTCCAAGACTTAATGTGCGATAAGAAGACTTCTTTCGTCCTATGAAGGAATCAATTTGTGAATAAATTTCAGGCGCATAAAAATCATTCCAAGTTATTCGCGGATAGGATTCCCCTTGTTGTAATCGATGAAGGTTCTTGCTAAAATCACTATAATAATACACTGTGGCGGCTGACATAAATACCACCCCTGACAAAAATACACTTCCAACCACAATACATACTATTTTTTTATTTCTTACACAACCCTTTATCCATTCCCAAATCAAGCATAAATCTAATGCCAAAAGGAAATACCACACAAATGTTGTCAACCAATATATCCTGTCGGCTTGGAACTCTTTAATAACCCCTCCAGCCTGATTTCGCAAATTCGCTATCAAATTAGATTGATAAAAAGCATAAAATAATGCGCAAAATAAGTTGAAACCAAATCCAATCAACAGTAGGCGAAAGATAATACACATCTGTCTATTAAGTCGCCTGTATCCATAGAAACCAAGCACTAAAATCACAATTGTAACAATGACAATTCCCTTTTGATGCGTCGGGGTATGAATTGTTCCTTCATAAAATACTGCTCGAAACGCATCTATCACATTCTGTCCGTAACGCACAACCACTTCCTTATGGCTAGGTCTCTGATTGCCAATACCAAATATTTGTAAAAGCAACTTATTATTGACAAACAAATAAACACACAATAAACTGAACCAACCAATCAAAAACCACTTATGCGATTTTATCTGTTTTTTCTTCATTAGCCACAATAAATATAACGCTGTAAATCCTAGTATTCCATATCCAATTAAAACAAGAGAGGACATAAACCCATAAAATACAACTACACCTAACGCTACTATTTTGTGTTTCCCTTTATATAAAAGATAAAAAGCATAACTTAGAAGCGGCAGTCCATATTGACAAAGACCATAGACCGAAAGCAATGGCAAATATGCAAATAAAATACCACAAAAAGCGGCAATAATACTGTTATTAACCACTGTTTTTACACAGAGATACATTCCAATATAAGCTATCACCATACAAAAAATTTGATTGCATACAAAAGCTGCTGATGGACGCAATATTTTATATAACAGTACAAGCAGCGGTGCTGGCGGAAACAGACCATTTTCAGATACTCCATTCATCATCTCTGGATAAGTATCAATTCCAGTAAAAAGATATTTTGCATGTAAAATATAACCTAATACTTCTCCGTCAAGCTGATCAGGATAAAAAACAATCATATTCTCACCCAAAATAAGATAGGGAAGCATGGCTGTCATTACAATTATTAATCCTATGACAAATATCAATAATTCCTTTTTATATATCTGATTTATCATTGTTCCACTGCCTCGTTTCTATGGGCATTGTTTGTCCAATTTCATTATTTCTATTGCCTCGTTTTTATGGGCATTGTTTGTCCAATATCATGATGTTGGGGTCAAAAGGTATTTTGCCCCCTATGATACCACGGATTGC
>BLMC01000222.1 GCA_011959805.1 Lachnospiraceae bacterium
GATTTTCATTTGACCCAAAATCTGACCCAGAATCATTTTTAGGATGTGTTAAATCATATTACATTTTTCTAAGAATTTTGACCCTATAATCGTCTTATATTTGCTTTGAATTTGACCCAGAATTTGACTCAGAATTAGTTTTTTTCTATAAGAAAATGGCCTATTTTTTATTATTTCCATAATTTTTTGGTGATATTTTGTGATGGTTTTGAAAAAAGGAATTGTCTTTTGGGTTAAATTATGTTAAACTAATTGTAATATAAAGATATATTAAGATAGTTGTTTGTATTTTGTATAAAATACAGGAATTTTTTCTTTCGCAGATTATTGAAATCTACGACAATAAATTTTTCTTTTTTTATTGTTTCATAGACTATTCTACTGTTTAATCGTTACTTTTCTTTTTATCATTTTTACCACTTTTTCATTTAAAATCTGTTTGTATAAAATGACTATATAGATTAAGCCATTTTGTATATATCGATATTATTACATGTGCCAATCATTTATTACAAAGTTATTAACAAAATGTTAGATACCCTATCTATATTTTCGATTTCTTGCCAATTAGGACAACTTGAGCTATACTAATCATGATTTACCAGTTATTTAGAAACTTCTATAAATTTGCTACTCTGAAATTTTTATATCCTTTACTGAAAACTGAGGTGACATCATGAAAAAAAACACAATCAATACAATATTACTTTCCATTATTGCCATTTTGTCCATTTCCATTTGTTTTCTAATTTTTTGTATTGCTACAAGACCACGTTATGTAATTGTAAATGAACCAGAAACTGCGATGATTGTGGAAGCTGACAATCTTTCTGAGGATCTGATACAGCCTGAGACCATTTCTGCCATGAACGACACAATTCCCGTTGAAACAGAAACAGCCGTTGGTACCATGCATGGCAAAACTTCCACAAGAGTGAATATTCGTGACGCTGCCTCTCAAGATGCTAGAGTGCTCCATACAGTCGATGAAGGAACCACTTTTGATATCTTAGAAATCCTAAACAATGGCTGGACAAAAATTTTTTATGAAGGCGTAGAGGCATATATTTCCTCAGACTATGTAATCATAACAACAGAATAAACCGTATGTGTCGCAACACATACGGTTTATTCTATCCTAATTTTATTCTCTATTCTCTCCTGAAACTTTCCTATCTCCAACTCTTCGTCGTGCCCTAAGCCGAATCACAATTCCCTGCTGTGCTAGAAGTTCCCCATGATATTTATCTTTATAGTAATCATATGCCCTCTTATAATTATACCCATATTCTGCAAATTTGCGCAGCACTACATTCATCTCAGCGCCCACAAATATAATGTTCATCGTGCCATACAGCCACAAGATAAAGATTACTATTGTGGCAAGACTTCCATATGTAACAGAATAATTTGCAAAATTACTGATATAAAAGGAAAATGCCCAAGAGTACACCAGCCATACTGCTGTGGAAAAAAGTGCTCCAAAAAACTCATAACGAATCTTGGACTTTCGGTTGGGAACATTCATATAAATCAGCAAAAAGAATACAATTAAAAAGACAATCATGCATAAATACTTGCCATAGCGAAAAAGATTTGTAAAAACAGCCAATCCTGGTGCAAGTTGAATCAGCCAGTCAAAGATATGATTCCCCAATACAATAAGAACCATCATCAGTCCAATCGCCGCAAAAAAAATCACAACATAGGAAACAGCAAGTGCATATAGCAATGGCATTCCTCTTGTCTCTCTAATTCCATACACAGCGTTCATCCCAATTATTACTGCATACACTCCCTTAGAAGCGCAAAACAGCATTGTAATCATTGTCACAGACTTCAACGCAGCCGTACTTTCAGCATGCGCCTCCATCAGTATGTGGTTTAATAATGGTGAAAATCCCTCTGGAATCACTGTGAGCAAGTATTCTGAAAATCTGCCTGTATCTATCGGAAGATAACTAAAAACAGCAATACAATACATTGCCATTGGAAATAATGACATAAGTAAAAATAAAGCCGCGTGTGCTGCAAAGGAGGACACGTGGTCATATTTAACTTTTCTTACAAAACTGTATGCAATTTCATAAATCAATTTTATTTCTTTTCTTGTTATTCTTTTCTTATACATTGATTCCCTGCCTATGTTACTGCATAAGTATTTCTGGTTCACACTCCAATGCTCTTGCAAGTTTTCGGACAAGCGTCTCCGGCTGCCTTGATAAATCACAGAATGCTTCCTCACAATTTCGCACCGCTGCCATACTATAACCCATTCGCTCTGCAATCTGTTGTCTCGACTTTCCTAGCTCCAATCGTCTCATCTTTACTGGAGAAATTTTATCAAACCGAATATACAGATTTCTACCATCAAAATTTACCGTATTGACTAATTGTACCAACTCCCCAGAATTTCCCATACTATCTTTATCAACTTTATACATAGATGCAATTTTTGTCATCATTTTTTTCATCAGAGTCTCATCATCATAGTGACCCAAATTTTCTTCTGGTATGTACAAATCAATATATAGCGCTTTCAGCTCTGCAACCTGCTCCTCATCTAGCTTTATCACATAATTTGCTTCTTTAGCAATATAATACAACGATAATACTTTACTCCAGAATGCATCTTTATTAAATCCTGACATTTTGGCCCTCCATCACTTTTCTCTAAATCACTAAATTTTTATAAATACTAATTTATTTAAGATAAAATAATTATACGCTTTGAAGAAACTACTGTCAATTCCTATCTCAGAGCCGTAATATATTTTCTATCAGATTACAATAGTTCCTGTTCACACTAAAAACACGAAAATCAATGAAAAATCTATTCAATCTGAATGGGATGGAAACAACAATTTACAATACATTTTAACACAGAGACTTTTGTGGAAATGATTGACTCTTTCATTGTATATTGTTATAATAGAACTGTTTAATATTCTGTAACACAGCAAAGATCTGAAGGGAGTATTTTTATGAGTATATTTAACGAGGACCGTTCCACATTAAACCCAGCCGGCACCACCTTTGATGCAGAGCTTTCCAGCTCAGGTTTTGATGCTGCGCTTCAGAAAGCATTTAATTCAGGCTTGAATCTTGACGAAATCATGTACACTGTTTTTTCCCATACAGAAAGAGTTGTAAAACGCTACGTTGTACAGGACCAACTTAAAAGAGCAGCAAATAAAGATCGATAAAATATTAATGTTTTTAAATTTTTTGCTTGCATTTTCATATAACTTTGTGATATACTATAATTCGTCGATGAGTGAATTACATATACTCGACGAAGGGGCATAGTTCAGCGGTAGAACAGCGGTCTCCAAAACCGTCAACGCGAGTTCGATTCTTGCTGCCCCTGTTATTACAAATAGAGATTTGCGTAGAGGGAATATATATCTTCCCTCTATTTTTTTATGCACACGGGCACCCAAGTG
>BLMC01000223.1 GCA_011959805.1 Lachnospiraceae bacterium
GACTGGTTTTATTAAATTAAATGGCATGACAGTTGGATGTGTTGCAAACCGCACAGAGGTATACAATGCAGAAGGCGAAGTTACTGATAAATACGATGCAGTATTGTCAGCGGATGGATGCGAAAAAGCTGCTGATTTTATCGGTTTTTGTGATGCATTTGATATTCCTGTATTATCTCTCACGAATGTGAAAGGCTATGAGGCAACTGTATGTAGCGAGAAGCGTATTGCAAGAGCAGTGGCGAAGCTTACATATGCGTTCGCTAATGCTACAGTTCCAAAGGTAAATGTTGTGGTTGGAAAAGCGTACGGAAGTGCATATGTTGCTATGAATTCAAAGGCAATTGGCGCAGATCTTACAATTGCATGGCCAGATGCTGAGATTGGTTCGATGGATGCAAACCTTGCGGCTAAGATAATGTATGAAGGACAAGGTGCAGATGTTATCAAAGAGAAAGCAACAGAATATGCAGCACATCAAACGAGTGCAGCCGGCGCGGCAGGAAGAGGATATGTAGATCAGATCATTGAGGCAGCAGATACTAGAAAGTATGTAATCGGTGCCTTTGAGATGTTATTTACAAAGAGAGAGGATCGGCCTTCTAAAAAACATGGAACGGTCTAAGAAAGGGTGAACGTTAATATGAAAAAAATAGCGAGAGTATTATTAATGCTTACCTGCGTTTTCGTTTTAACAGCATGCAGCTCAACTGAAATTTCCAGTAAATTTCAACAGGATAAAGAAAGTGCAGCGAGGAATAGAGCAGATCAGGTTGTTCGATTCACAGCAACTTTGATCTTATCAAATACTGTTGATGAAATGCTTGCTAATTACAGCAATGTAGAGCTGGGTGATCTGTACACTTCAACGTATGCACAATATTATAATGATGCTTCCTTTATGTGTGAAGGAAAGGCGGTTAATGGTGCACTCACTTCCTTCCAGACAGGTGTTGACAGTATGGGTGACATTATAGAGTTTGGTGAGTCGACATCGGAAGTTGATGATGATACGATCATTGTAATGATTCCAGTTAAAGGTGAGAATGGAAACGCTTCGGTAGAATTAATTTTTACAAATGACATCTATCTGAAGATGACCTCTTGTACATTGAATCTTGATGAGACAAAAGGTGAGTTGATGACAAGAGCAGCACTCAATACATTGCTTGGGATGGGAACTGTGTTTGTGGTATTGATTTTAATCAGCCTCATTATCTCAGCTTTTAGTGTAATTCCAAAGATTCAGGCTTCTTTTGCTCCGAAAAAGGAGGAGCAGATACCGACGCCAGCAGAGCCAGAAATGGAGCTTGTTGTGGAGGAAGAAGAGGATCTTTCGGATGATATGGAGCTTGTGGCTGTCATTGCAGCAGCAATCGCAACATATGAAGGAACGAGTGTAGAAGGCTTCCAAGTAAGAAGTATTAAGAGAGGTAATACAAACAAGTGGAGAAAGAACTAATCAAATCTATAATTAATCTATAATTTAGGAGGATTTCAAAATGAAAAACTATACAATTACCGTAAACGGCAACGTGTATGATGTCGTAGTAGAAGAGGGTACAGGTTCCGGTGTAGCGCCTGTTCAGACAGCAGCGCCCAAGGCAGCACCAAAAGCAGCTCCTAAAGCAGCAGCACCCAAGGCAAGTGCAGGAGCAGCAGGCAGCATAAGGATTGAGGCAGGAGCAGCAGGTAAAGTGTTTAAGCTGGAGAAGAGTGTAGGACAGGCTGTTAAGAAAGGCGATGCAGTAGTAATTCTTGAGGCGATGAAGATGGAGATTCCTGTAGTAGCGCCTCAGGATGGTACAGTGGCAAGTATTGATGTGGCAGTTGGTGACTCTGTTGAGGCAGGTGCTCTGCTTGCAACTTTGAACTAAGGAGCTGTCGCTGGACGGTTCTTTATCACCGCATATCGGTGAAAGCAGGGCAGATATGCTCTAAAAAATAAAATAGGAGGTCAACAAAATGTCATATATAGCAGATACATTGAATAATCTGATCCATCAGACGGCATTTTTTAACATCACTGGCGGAAATGTGATCATGATTCTTGTTGCTTGTATATTTCTTTATCTTGCTATCGCGAAGCAGTATGAACCATTGCTTCTAACACCGATAGCGTTTGGTATGCTGCTGGTAAATATCTATCCAGACATTATTGCGCCGATTGGCGCTGATGGTACACCTGGCGGTTTGCTGTATTATTTCTATTTATTGGATGAGTGGGCAATCCTTCCATCGCTAATATTCCTTGGAGTAGGGGCTATGACAGATTTTGGTCCACTGATTGCAAATCCCAAAAGTTTCTTACTTGGAGCAGCAGCACAGTTTGGTATTTTTGCAGCATATTTCGGTGCGATTGCACTTGGGTTTAATGATAAGGCAGCAGCAGCAGTTTCTATTATTGGTGGTGCTGATGGTCCTACTTCTATTTTCCTTGCTGGTAAGCTTGGACAGACTGGTTTGCTTGGACCAATCGCAGTGGCTGCGTATTCGTACATGTCATTGGTTCCAATTATTCAGCCACCTATCATGAAGTTGCTGACGACAGAAGAAGAAAGAAAGATCAAGATGGCGCAGTTGCGTCCGGTTTCCAAACTTGAAAAGATTCTTTTCCCAATTGTCGTTACAATTGTTGTATGTTTGATTCTTCCAACAACAGCGCCACTTGTTGGTATGCTAATGTTAGGAAATCTATTCCGCGAGTCTGGTGTGGTAAGACAGCTTCAGGAAACAGCTTCTAATGCGTTGATGTACATTGTTGTTATTCTGTTGGGGACTTCTGTTGGTGCAACGACAAGTGCAGAGGCATTTTTGAATATGGATACCATCAAGATTGTTGTCTTGGGACTTATAGCGTTTATGTTTGGTACAGCAGCGGGAGTTCTCTTTGGAAAATTGATGTGCATCGCAACCAAGGGGAAAGTAAATCCATTGATTGGTTCTGCAGGTGTTTCCGCAGTTCCTATGGCAGCACGTGTTTCCCAGAAAGTTGGTGCGGAGGCAGATCCTACTAATTTCTTGCTCATGCATGCTATGGGACCAAACGTTGCAGGTGTTATTGGTACGGCGGTAGCTGCTGGTACATTTATGGCAATCTTTGGGGTATTTTAAAGCGATTAATATATTAATGTACTAAATCCAAGTAATTAATATCAGTATTAAATGTGAGTAAATGTACTCAAAAGTATCTAAAATCCGGGATATAGTTTGTGCTGATTTTATAGCAGGTAGAGCTGTGGAAATGAACCCTTATCAGCTGATAGTCTGATATAACAAAGATGTAGAAATTTGTAGGTGCAACTGTTAAGACCCGAAAACCAAGGGCAAAATAAAAAACTAGGAAAGGAAAAGCTATTTAGATGGAAGATTGCACAATCATTCATAAGTGATTGTGGATATACCGATGACTTAGTCGGGAAT
>BLMC01000224.1 GCA_011959805.1 Lachnospiraceae bacterium
AGCTAATATTACACCTATATAGTCTAAGGATACAATAAAATATTAGATACTTTTTTAATATTTTCGAGATAAAATCAATATGTCTCTGCCACACTTGTAATCATCAATCGTGCTTTCAAATCTGTTGCGTCTTGAAAACTTCCGCGCAGAATATCACTTTTTTCCACTTTGATTTTCGCTGGCTTTTCGTTGGAGATTGTAAAAAAATTATCGCTAAAAATAACGTCTACATCTGCAAAATCTAACGCTACAAATGGTGCAAACACATCACTTTGCACTGTAATCTCAAAACTATCTTTTGTCTCTTTTACCTCTGTTGTAAAATGTGGTTTGGGCAGCTCCATATACTTATAAGGTACAAAAGTATCAACCTCTGTCAAAACCGTTCCATCTGCAAGAGTTACCTGAGCCTCAAGAAATAGATTGTATTCGTTGTTTGTCCTGCTGTCAACAAATTTTTTATCGACAATTATACTTTTATCTGCTGTTGCTTGATAGAAAGGCATCTCTTTCATCTTACGTTGCAACAGCTCACATGCACTCAACGCCTCCACTTGCACCTCTTTTTCCCACGCTGCAATCTTTTGAAATTGCATATCCCGCACACACAACACCACTCTACATTGTTGTTCTGAAAGCGTTTCATTTTCAAGATAAACACTGACAAAATCCTCTGTTTTTTGAATGCTTACTGCGACTGGCGCATAAAACTTCGCTGCTAAATAATGCAGCGCCTTCCACCGACCATAATAGTCAATACTCGCCCAGGAAGCCACTGGCCAGTTATCATTCAATTGCCAGTAGATCGTCCCCATACAGCGGCCTCTATTGCGTCGCCAATGCTCCACACCGCTCTTAATTGCCATTCCCTGCAAAATCTGCGTCACATAGAGCAGACTCTTAAAATCCTTTGGATATCGAAAATTTTCAGAGAGATAATAAAGCATCTTCCCATTGGCAGAAGCGTTTTTCTGGTGACTTTCCATCACCTTTGAGAAAATATTTCTGTCCTTTTCTTCTGTGAAAGAAGCTACTGTTTTCAGACAAGGGAATGACTGAAACCCAAATTCTGAACAAAACCGGAAAAAATACTTTTGATAATCGCTAAATGGTTTTTGTCCATGCCACACGTCCCAATAATGCACATCACCGCGCCTGTCAGAATCTGGATCGTCAAAACACCCACCCGATGACGGAGAGGAATGCCAATAAAATGTCACATCATCTGCCTCGTGCACTGCTTTTGGCAAAATGTCCTCAAATAATTTAATATAATCGGCACGTAAATACACAGACTCCCTCTGAAAATCTTCCCAGTGATGCCATGCAGACTCAATCTCATTGTTGCCACACCAAAGTCCAAGTGACGCGTGGTGTCGAATCCGTTGCACATTATCCAATGTTTCTTGTCTAACCGTAGCTGCAAAGTCATCTGTCACATCATACACATTGCATGCATACATCAAATCCTGCCACACAATCAGACCATATTTATCACACAAATCATAAAAGGTATCTGAAGGATAATATCCGCCGCCCCAGACACGAACACAATTAAAATGCGCGCGAGCACAGCATTTTAATAAATAGTCAATACGCTCTTTGTCAATCCACGGATAAACAGCATCTTCTGGTATATAATTTGCACCTTTTGTAAAAATTTTAACGCCATTTATTATAAACGCAAACTCGTTTCCCCATTCGTCCGCCTCCTGACTAATGGTTAGTGTACGCAGACCGATTGTCTTTGTCTCGCATTGTATGCATTTGTCGTTCCAGTAAGCGGAAATCATCAGTGCATACAATGGTTGCTCTCCATAGCCATTTGGCCACCAAAGTCTTGGATTTTGCACGAGAATCTCCGCCTCATAAATTAAGTTTAACTTCTCTTTCTCAAAATACTTTTGTACAACGTTTGCCTTCGTCTCCGAAACCTGTTTGCCTTCCTGTTCTGTCAATGTCACTATAACCATTTGTCCCAATAACATATCTTCTAATAGCTTAGCTATTGTCAAATCTTGTGTAGATTTCAGATTACTAGATAATGTTATTCTTGTACAAATCCTAACACTGCCATCCTGCTGATGACATTGCCTAATACGCACATCTTCAATTCTAACTGCTTCTGTTCCTTCTATATAAATAGTACGCCAGATACCTGCATCCACAAGTTGAGGACCCCAATCCCAACCAAACATAGAATGTGCTTTGCGAACTAGCTGATTCCCTTTCATCGCCCCACAAGGAACATACTGAATGGTTTTGTTCTCTCGATATTGATAATTCTCTATAAATCGCAACACGGAATGAAATACAATGCAGATTTCATTCAATCCCAAATGCAAAAAGTCTTGAATCGCAACGCGATATGTACAATGCATATTATTTGTAGAAGCAATCTCTTGCCCATTAATAAAAATTTGTGCCAGCGTATCTAGTCCTTCACAAACTAATGTAATCTCCTTTTGTCCAAGCAACACTTCATCCACTGCAAAGTTGCGCACAAACTGATAATCCTTCCAAAATAATTCTCGAGTTGCATACTCATTTTCCTGATAGTATGGGTGCGCAATCTTCCCTGCCGCATGAAGTCCCGAAATAACACTTCCTGGTACTTTCACTGGGCAAAGCAACGCTCCTGTCTCATCCCTTAATTCCCAGTCTCCATTTAATTCTAATATTGTCATACAATAAATTCCTTCCTAAATATAAAATACTCCTATTTCTATTCTTAAATCGTTATACTTTTATTGATACTACCTTCTTTTACACAGTATCAATCCAAACAAACATTCTTTTATCTGTTTGTCCAGTAATCACCCCACCATTTGCAAGTGCTACTGACTTTGATGCAATATTGTTCAAATTAATTGTAACAAGTGCTTTGTCAATTCCAATCTGGTTAGCTTGCTCTAATAAAAGCCTAAGAAGTTCCTTTCCATATCCTTTTCCACGGTACTTAGGAGCGATTCCATACCCTATATTTCCACCAACTTCACGAAGCGCATCTGTAAGAAAATGCCTTACACTCCCAAAGCCAACTGGCTTCCCATCTACATAAAGCCAATATGTAGTAGACGGTACTTTCCAACCGTCCACAAGACCAATCTGCTCCGATTCTACATATTTCTGCTTCAGCCATTCCTTATATTCCTCAAATGATAATCCATTTCCTTTGTTTACTAATCCATTCTCTTCTTTTGGAATTTCCTGCAACATTATATATACATCCATTCCATCCTCTACTGATAATCTCCTAAGTTCTATCATTTTCTGTCACCTTCATCCAAATTCCAATTTATCAAAGTCTGTACAAGTAAAATTATATCTCTCAAATATGTCATTTTTATTATAACATATATCTCATTATATAGAAATAACGAATTTTTCAACCAAATTT
>BLMC01000225.1 GCA_011959805.1 Lachnospiraceae bacterium
CCATCGATTGATAAAACAGTGTTTTTGATTGACCGAAAGGACTTAGACACACAGACAAAACTGGCTTTTCAATCTTATGCCGAAAACGATACAATTGATGTAGACGATACGGATTATGTTGATACATTAATAAAACGAATGATGGATGACAGCCGTCAGATGATTGTAACAACAAGACAAAAAATGCAAATTATGGTCAGTAAGCGGCTAAAAGAGGGAACTAGACAATACGAAAAAATAAAAGGCTTGAAACTAGCGTTTGTGGTAGACGAATGTCATAGAGCGGTGACCCCGCAGACAAAACGTGATTTAGAGCGTTTCTTTTCTAATTCGTTATGGTATGGATTTACAGGGACGCCTATTTTTGAAGAAAATAAATACGAGCAGAAAGGTGATTTGCCACAAACTACAGATCAGTTGTATGGAAATAATGGAAAACCATTACATAGCTATACCATTAAAGAGGCAATCCATGACGAGGCGGTACTTGGCTTTATGGTTGAAAATCTTGGACCCAAAGGAATATCGCCAGAGCAGGAGGAGCGTCTATATCATACGGACACACATATGCGCAGTGTTCTGAATGTTATTTTGAATCAATCTTATGCCAAATTTGCAATGCAGAGAGGACGTGGAAAGACTTATGAGGCACTCTTAACAGTCAAGTCCATCGCCATTGCACAGAAATATTATGACCTTCTTAAAAAGATAAAAAATAATGAGGATTCGTTAAAAATTAACGAGAATATACACAAGGCACTCCCTGATTTCCCGAAGTTTGCCATAACTTATTCTATCTCTGAGAATGAGGAAGCTTCTCAAGTGAATCAAGAAAAGATGAAAGTAGCTCTCAACGATTATAACCAAATGTTTGATACCCATTTTGGTATAGAAGAAATCAATGCGTATAACAGTAACCTAAATGATCGCCTTGCGCGCAAGGATAAAAAATATTTTAAGAGAGAACAGCAGCTTGATTTTGTTATTGTGGTGGACAGGCTTCTTACGGGATTTGATGCCCCTTGCCTTTCAACCCTCTTTATTGATAGACAGCCAATGGCTCCACAAAATATTATTCAGGCATTTTCCCGCACGAACAGGCTATTTGATGAAGGGAAACAGTATGGGCAAATTGTGACATTCCAAGCACATGATCATTTCAAAAAAGCGATTAATGATGCGCTTATGCTTTACTCTCGCGGAGGGGACGGGAATCCAATTGCAGAGGATTGGGACAATGTTAAAGAGTCGTTTGTAAATTCCCTCAAGGAGATACGAAAACTAGCGCAGACCCCAAAGGAAATTGTGGGACTTTCCCGAAAACAGAAAAAAGCGTTTATACAACTTTTTCGTTCATTAGACCACGATTTTGCCCATCTAAAATCATTTTCCACATATAATGACAACGTACTTGATGCGTGGGGATTTAGCGAATTAGAATATGAAGATTTTGCCGCAATGTATAAAAATGTTGTGGAAGAATTAAAAGAGCCAGGAGAGGACACAGATCTTATGGACGAGCCTATTCATGATGATTATGAACTTGTGGCATACAGCAAATTGCGTATTGATTTTGAATATATTGTAGAACTGCTACAGGGATTTGTTGCGTCTTTGGATCCGTCTTTGGAGGACTACGACGAGGCATCTTTTGAGGCAAAGATAAGAACGCTTCGGGAGATTATAGCTGAGTTTTCAAGTGATAATCCGAAACTTAGTGTGCTTCTAACACAAGTTGTTGATGAAATAGAAGCAGATAGGAAAAAGTATGCAGGCCAAGACATAGCAGTAATTATCAATCAAATGCGTTATACAGTGATTGACAAAGAAGTAGAAAAGTTTGCTAAGAAGTGGTATTTTGATGTGGATGACGTCAAATATGAAGCATATAACTATAGAGATGGTGAGCTTGCCAATGCAAATAAACTAAAGGATAGTGCCGATTACGCAGCTTATAGAGAAGCAGTGCCAGATGCTTTACCAAAGTTCAAATTTAGAAAAGAAATGATTGATGAATTTAAAGAAGTGCTAATGCCAGAAATTGGTCCATTGATTGACTAACCGTCGTAAATATAAAAGAAAAAGCAAGTATCTTTCTATCCATTTTGATAAATAATTTCATGCTTTACTAACAGTTGTTGTATAATCGATTAGGGAAGGTTTGTCTTTTCTATCCGCGCGGCTTTAGCGGTTTATTTCCTCTATACGAGTCTGTGCAGAAAATAATTAGGGAAGACGAATCTTCCCTAATTTTTTTAGATAAATGAATTGTAATCAGAAACAGGTGGTATATTGTAAGATGCTTTGGAAGTATATCCGCTGGCAGCATTTGCGTTGGTGTTCATATAATAGTCTACCCGCGATGCATTGCTGGCAACGTAAGAACCATAACTCTTAAAAAAGTCATGCACTTTGGACATATCTGCTTTTTTGAAAGTGTCTTCGTCGAGCGATAGTCTACCCTTTTTATCTACGCTGAAACCAAATTCTTTTAGAGCCTTTGTATTATTTGCTGTTTTTTCTCTAATGTAAGACAGATTGGATAACACACCAGAATTGAAGCTGGACTCAGCCTTGTCAAACATGGCGTTATAGTTGGTCACAAAGCTCTTTGCTGTGGAAAGGATTTTCTTAATATCATATTCGTCGGTTTCTTTGCCGTCCGAATCCTTTATCTTGGCGTATAATTCATTGGAAGCAAGCGCTTCGCCATCCTTTTTAAGTGCAGCCGCACTGGTGCCAGTTGGATTCTTGGTATCTGTGTTTGTAGTGTTATTGGTTGAACCTGTTGTAGTGTTCGTGCTAGTGCTGCCGCCTGCAAATTTAATGCGGGAAGCAATGGTAGAACCATAACTTTGAATGTTGTCTGTCGAGAATAATTTCTGTACTTTCGAGAGGTCAACACCCTTTAATTTGGTCTCGTCGAGCTGAAGAGTTCCATCATTTTTGAGCATGACGCCGACTTCTCCAAGTTCTTTTTCAAATTTTGAGGTGGTGCTCATCATGTTTGCTACATACGCTGTCTTGTTGGAAAGTGTAGAGTTTTTCGATGCAGTCACAACATTATTATAGTTGGTTACATAGGATTTCATTGCGGAAACTACTTTATCCGCTGCGGTCGAGCCGTTTTCTGTGTCTTCGTAGGTCTTTTCACTCTGCAATGTAGAGACAGAGGATTTCAGACTGCTGATGCCAGAAGTCAAATCAGAGTTTGCCTTTTCTGTCTCCTTGGAAACAGTGGGATACATTTTTTCGCGAAGCAGCTTATCAATAATATTGTTCGAGCCGCGTCTTCTATTTGTGGACGTTGCTGAATCCGAATCATTCTCTAAAGAACCATAGTAGGATTTGAGCAGTTTTTTATATGTACCGTTCTTTATCGCGTTTCGTTC
>BLMC01000226.1 GCA_011959805.1 Lachnospiraceae bacterium
GGTGAAATAGATGGGTTACAGGGAGTTAGATGGTTAATTGCTGACAATGAAAAATATCGTTTGGCTGGTGTTGTTGGTTTCCTAAAAAGTATTTGTTCAAAGTGTCAATTATCTATGGGAGATAAGCAAAGGTCAGAAGAATTATTCTGCGACAATAAGGGGCGGTTGGTATATGCTTTTATTGGGGTAGTGATAGATAAAATAAATAATATTGATTATGGAAAGTTAACATATGAGTATTTGTGGAATATGTACCTTAGTAAAATGTATCCTATTTGGAAAAGGACATATCAGGAGGTTAGTTTAGAACCATTTACTGACATCAAGGTGGAAATAGCAAGTAAATTTGAGCCAAGAGAATCGGTTTTTGTTGGATCAAAGGAATTATTAGAATCAAATCAAGCATTAGACTATGATTTGTTTATAGATTATCTTTGTAACAATAACAAGAGTCATTTTTCATTTTGTAGCAATATTATGGATTTTAATATGGTGAAACAAAGTGATTTTTCAATTGTAACGACATCACAAAATATTATAACAAGGATGAAACGCGATAATACTATTACTCCAAGTTCTGAATCAGAAGATCAGCAGGTAAAAGAATCACTTTCTATAGAAGAAAAAGAACCAATACAAGCGACTGAAAGTAAAAAAAAAGTTTCTTTCGTAACATTGATGATTTGTTTGCTGATATTATTAGCAATTACTCTAATGTTATTATTGACAAAGAAGACGGATTCGGATCAGAACAATGGTCAATTGACATTGAACGTTTCAAACGAGATGAATATCCAAAATCGCTCGGAAGAACTAGTGGAAAACGCGGATTCATTTTAATGATGAAAAGGGAGAAAAGCAATGGCAGATAGTAGAAAAGCTTTAGATAATTGTTTTCGCGAGTTTGACGATGTATCGCCTAAACGGAAAGAGCCTTCTATTCAAGTTTTATATGATTATGAAAAGCATTATATGGAACTTGTGAAAAAATATGCTTCGGAAATAAAAATGGTTGCTGATATGTTGTGCGATTTAAGAAAGGAACAGGAGATATTTTACAAGGAAACTTTGCCAGAAATAATTGAAAAACTAAATCAAGATGCTGGTATAGATGAAGAAATGAGAAATGTGTGGTTAAAGAGATTAACTACCAATATGGATAGAAGTTTTGGGTTAAGTGAAACGCTAATAAACGATTATGTAACGAAAAACATAGATGAATTTAAAGCAGAGGTTAATGAAACAATAAAGAAATTGTTGTAAGGAGGTATACTATGAAAAGTGATTATCCTTACCTAGAAATTATTCGAATAGCAAAAGAATGTAGAAGTGTTTTGATTGAAGATACGTTGAAATCAAATTCCCCGGATCTGTATGATTCGCTTTATAGTGATATAAAAAGCGAAATTTATAAGATTAAATTAGAACTATATGAGATAAAGTGGATTGAACTACATTGGAAGAAAATGAATGAAGCCATTACTGATAGAGAATGTTTGTTGGCTGAGAAAAAAGAACTTATTTCGATGTTTGCAAAATGGTATAGGGATTATGTAAGTAATTGGAATTATACAGAGTTTGATGTGGTGATATTTGAGGAAAGAATGGATATATTAAAATCATTGATTTCTGTAAATAATGAATGGGAACAAAACTTAAAAAGAATGAAGGTTTCTTTCGAAAAAAGCGAAAAAATACTGAATGAAAAAATCAAAGCACTTGAGATGGGAGGACAATTGGATGGCGATTGTAAAGGCGATTGGTAAAATTTTTGGTATGTTTGATAAGGTGGATGACATTGTATATGAGCCTATAAAGTTGGTATGCGATGCATTAAGACAGCCACTTAAGCAGGTTGATGTCCATAATGAAAAGAAAAAAATGGCGCATGAACAGGAACTGAAAAAACAATTGGAAAAGTTTGAGGCTGATTTGGAGTTGGATAAAAAGCAGAGGGAAATGCTACTTTCTGTGGATAAACGTAGAATGGAAGAAGAAATCAACCAAATGATTTTGGATAATGATTTGCAGCGTAGAGAGGACATGGTTCAGCTCGAGATGAGATACAGAAAAGAAATGGCGGAGGCTGCAACAAGGTTAGAGCAGATTATGGCAAATATGCATGTTGAAACAAGAAGCAAGATTTTCATTTTGTATAAAGAAAAAACGAATGAGTATCTTGAAAGTCAGCAGAAGTTCGAAGATAGTTTATTGGATAAAGTGGAAAAAATGAAAAAACTTTTCCCAGGGGAAAAAGGCGAAGAAAGGATTATGGATTACTACTTTCAACAATTGGATGTTATTGCTCAACGTTCTGCTGATTTCGCAAACTCTATGAATAATGATATGATAAAAGTTCTTGGAATAATTGATGATGGAATGAAAGAAATAACAGGTCTTGCTACTAAATATTTTAAACCAGCAGAGCCGAATCAACCTGCGTTGACTCAAAATGTTGTAGACCTTATTGAAATAAATGAGTAATTAATAATTATCTAAAAAATATTATACTATGATTAATCGCTAAGAGAGCAGAGATTCGAGAGAGTCCCTGCTTTTTTGCGCACAAAATTGAACTCATCACTTGACAATGTTGCATAGAATTGATGAGCCAGGATGAGATTGCAGTCATGGACGGAGGGAAGTGCATCATGCAGCTTAGAGGGGTTAGACCATTCTTCTCCAATAAGTTTGACATTACCAAGCACAATCAGTACCAGCTTCTGTCCGATTTTGATGACAAGAACGCCTAACGCCTTAGACATCGAAAAATATGTGAAAAACCTGTGTAAAGCAAGAGTCAGGGACAATGACACCGTTGATGAGGTGGAGGATGCAGGCGTGATTGAAGCATGACAACTGAATATGGAACCCGTCAACCAGTCGCAGGACTTCTGGACAAAAAGTCCAAAAGTTACAGAAACGGAGTTTTGAATGTACTTGGGAAAGGACAAAACAAAGCGTCCGGCATAGCCAATCGCCAAACTGAATATGCCGGATGCCCGCAGGGTTCTTCCTAAAGGATTGCCCTGTCTTTATCTTACCATAAGGCAGGGCATTTTAACACGAAAAACTCTTTCAGAAACCAGACAAAATAATTTTTGAGAAAGAAAGAGGTAGAAACATGGCATTTTTTACAACAGCGGTAACAGGATTAAAGACAGTCGTAACAGCAATCGGCGCAGGCGTGGGCGTATGGGGCGTCATCAATTTGCTCGAAGGATATGGGAATGATAATCCGGGTGCAAATGCTCATGTACGGTAAAGAAGCAAACAACCGAAAACAAGAGATAGACCGCCAGCACCACACTATTCCGAACCAAAGAAACCAAAGACCAAAAGAAAAGCATTATGGAAATGTGCATAACAGGCTATGGAATCAT
>BLMC01000227.1 GCA_011959805.1 Lachnospiraceae bacterium
GAACAACGTATGGCAAGACTCGAAGGAGGTGTGGCAGCACTTGCGACTGCATCAGGGGCAGCAGCAGTTACCTATACAGTTCAAAATCTTGCACAGAATGGTGGGCATATTGTTGCGGCAAAGAATATCTATGGCGGCACATATAACCTACTTGCCCATACACTTGCGGATTATGGTGTGACCACCACATTTGTGGATGCACTTGATGTCATTAATTTTGAGAAGGCAATTCAGGACAATACAAAGGCATTATATATTGAAACGCTTGGAAATCCTAACTCGGAGGTTTCGGACATTGAGGCAGTAGCTAAGATTGCGCATGATTATAACCTTCCATTAGTTGTAGACAGTACCTTTGCGACGCCCTATCTTGTTCGGCCAATTGAATATGGAGCAGATATTGTAATACATTCTGCCACAAAGTTTATTGGTGGACACGGCACAACGATTGGGGGAATTATA
Source organism: Lachnospiraceae bacterium (assembly GCA_011959805.1). GTDB lineage: Bacteria > Bacillota > Clostridia > Lachnospirales > Lachnospiraceae > COE1. The sequence goes on from BLMC01000227.1 coordinate 463, forward strand.
ATTGATGCAGGGAAATTTAATTGGAAGGCAAGCGGAAAATTTCCGCAGTTTACAGAACCCAATCCAAGTTATCACGGTATAAGTTTTGTGGATGCTGCAGGTCCTGCGGCGTTTGTCACTAGAATTCGCGCTATTTTACTGCGAGATATGGGGGCTACGTTATCTCCATTTCATGCATTTATCTTTTTGCAAGGACTTGAGACACTTTCCTTACGTGTAGAGCGTCATGTAGAAAATGCCTTGAAAGTTGTCGATTACCTTTCCAAGCATCCGTTGGTAGAAAAGGTAAACCATCCAGCGGTGACAACTGACCCTGAGCAACAAAGACTTTACAAAAAGTATTTTCCGAACGGTGGCGGTTCGATTTTTACCTTTGAAATTAAGGGTGGTGAGGAAAGCGCAAAGACATTTATTGACAATTTAGAGTTGTTTTCACTGTTAGCAAATGTGGCAGATGCCAAATCACTTGTGATTCATCCTTATTCAACAACACATGCGGAATTAAATGAGCAGGAGAAAGTAGACCAAGGCATTAAACCGAACACAATTCGTCTTTCGATTGGAATAGAACATGTTGATGATATTATTGAGGACTTGGAAGAAGCGTTTCGAGCAGTAAAGGTTTTATAAATTTATTATGGAAAGGAGTTTGCAGTCGCCAGCGTGCATGATTACTGCAAAAGCGTAAAAATAATGACAGTATATAAAGGATTCACAGAATTAATTGGAAAAACCCCTTTAGTAGAGGTAACAAATATTGAAAAGACATATGATCTTAAAGCGAAAATTCTCGTCAAACTTGAATATCGGAACCCCGCAGGCAGCGTGAAGGACAGAGCTGCTTATTATATGATAAAAGATGCGGAAGAAAGAGGACTCTTAAAAAAAGATTCGGTTATAATAGAGCCTACCAGCGGAAACACAGGTATTGGGTTGGCGGCAATCGCAGCGGTAAAGGGCTATCGCGCAATTTTTACAATGCCAGATACTATGAGTGTTGAACGCAGAAATATTTTAAAAGCTTACGGTGCAGAAATTGTTCTAACGGAGGGTGCTAAGGGGATGAAAGGAGCAATTGCAAAAGCGCAGGAACTCGCGGAGGAAATAAAAGACGCATTTATTCCAGCACAGTTTGATAACCCAGCAAATGCGCAGGCACACTATGAGACTACTGGACCTGAAATATGGGAAGATACTGAGGGAATTGTTGATATTTTTGTCGCAAGTGTTGGAACAGGTGGTACACTAACTGGAACAGGTAAATTTTTAAAAGAAAAAAGAGGTGACTTAAAAGTAGTCGCTGTAGAACCAGCGAGTTCTCCGGTATTGTCTGGAGGACAACCGGGAGGGCATCAAATACAGGGCATTGGCGCAGGATTTGTTCCGTCAGTGCTCAATACAAGTATTTTTGACGAAATTGTAACGGTAGAGAATGACCAAGCATTTGCAACAGCAAAGGAACTGACAAAGAGAGAGGGATTTCTTACAGGTATTTCATCAGGAGCAGCGCTTTTTGCAGCGATAACTTTGGCAAAGCGCCCTGAAAATACAGGAAAAACGATAGTGGTACTTCTACCAGACAGCGGGGACCGATACTATTCAACACCACTCTTTATATAGAGTGTAGAAAATAGGTTAGTTTTTCTAAACTACAAATAATTTTATTTTAATTAAAGAAGACCTTGGCTCTATAATAGAAAGTGAAAATTTTTATTTGAGAGATAAGCACATTTTTATAAAAATAGTAACAGTTTAACCATACACATTCACAAGTTTTCGGATGATATATTCTGACAATTTATTTCATGCCAAGTATCTACTCTATAAAATTGAAGATATAAAGTGGCTTATGCGAACAAGTTTTTAATAGCATTTTGTAAATTATTACCCAAAATTATAGATATACCCTTAAAATCATTGTAAATAACAACGAAGTGTGTTAGCATTAAAGTATCTATAAATAAGGTTATTGAGAAGATCTGGGAACTGTTTAGAAAGGTAGGTTATGTTATGAAGAGAAAAGGAGTAAAACTTACATTGCGGCTTGTACTTGTGGTAGCAGTTCCACTGATACTGATGTTTGCAATAGCTGTCGGAGGTATCAGCTCATCTTGTAATTCTGTTACAGAGACAATGGTTCAGCATGAGTTAAAAACAGCGCAGTATGCTTTTGAGACTGCAATTGAAAATATTGCGCAGGGTACATATTTGTATACAAATGGAAAGTTTTATAAGGGCAAGCGTAATATTAGTGATAATACACAATTTTTTGACAATTTTAGTCATGAGGTGGATTTGCAGGTTACTGTTTTTTATGATAATTTACGTGTTGCAACTAGCCTTATAGATGAGCAAGGAAATCGAATGACAGGGACAGAAGTGGACCCAGAGATTTATGAGCAGGTAGTTAGGCAAGGGCAAGATTATTATTCCAACAATGTAATAATTGCAAATAGTACATACTATGCGATGTATTGCCCATTATACCAATACAATTCCGATGAGATTATTGGAATGACTTTTGTAGGGCTTGAAAAAGGACATATTAACAAGATTTATATCGCAAATTTTATAAAAAATTCTTTGATACTCTTTATGATTTTTATCGTAGGCATTGTAGCGACAACAATTTCAGTCAATGTTGTTATTAGAGCGATTAAGTCAGTGATTACAAAACTTAATCGTTTGGCAAATGGCGAATTAAATGTCACAGTAGAAAACAAACTTCTTAGGA
>BLMC01000228.1 GCA_011959805.1 Lachnospiraceae bacterium
TACGGACTTTGCAGCGTAGTGCAAAGTCCTAGGTTGAACTGTTACAATGATTCTTTCAATATGGAAAAAGATACTTTTCAATATTTGGAGGTTATGATAAAATATTGAGGACTTTACAAGAAAAAAATGTAATTTTAAAGAACGGGGGAATTAATGATGAATGAAAACCAAATTTCAGAAGGAGCAGGGCGCAAAAGATACATAGGGCTTGGACTGAAGATTGGATGCGTGATGGCAGCAATGCAGATCTTTTTTGTCGTGATGGCCGTGACAATATGCGTTTACATGTTCCGCGATTTAATTACAAAGATGCAGGAGGAACGTTGTGTCAACGGCACAGATATGTTGGCTTATGAGCTTGTTAGAATGTCTGATGATGAGGATGTGAATCAGATACTAGATGAGATGAAACAGCGCATGGGTTGCGAGTTTACCATTTTTGAAGGAGATACTCGTAAATATAGCACTGTTATGCAAAATGGGCAACGTGTAGTGGGTACGAAGCTATCTTCTGAGCTAAAAACAATTGTGTTAGACCAAGGACAAAATTATGTAGGGGAGGCTGATATTTTGGGGGTCAGTTATCTGTGCTCTTATGTTCCTACAAGAGGGGCGAATGAAAATGTCAATGGTCTCATTTTTGCAGGACTTCCAATAACGGATGCAAAGCAAGGAACAGCGAATGTGATTTCTGTAATTTCTGTGACAAGTCTAGTTACAATTACAAGTTGTGTAATATTTTTGGCATTCTATTTGATGCGACGGATATCGAAACCTTTGCGGGAGATTACTTGCGTGGCACAACGCTTGGAACGAGGGGATTTGGGACTTTCAGATAAGAAAGAGATACGAGTTAAAGTTCATTCCAACGATGAGATTGGTATTTTAGGACAGATATTTGAGAAGACAATACAGCAAATGCAGGTTTATATCGGTGAAATTTCAGATGTGCTAGGCGCGATTGCAAATGGCGATTTGACATTAAATGCAAAACAGAATTATATAGGAGATTTTTATTCCATCAGGCAATCACTTGACCGTATTCACTCTGCACTAAACAACACTATGGGGAAGATTACAGTAAGCACTGGACAGGTTTCTGCAGGGGCAGATCAAATGGCAGGTACAGCACAGTCACTTGCACAAGGCACGACACAACAGGCAAGTGCAGTCGAGGAGGTTTCAGCAACCATAACCGATATTTCTGCGAATGCAAAACAGACGGCAACCGCTGCAAAGGAAGCTGGGGAGTTTGTGAATCAAGTCAGTGCCAAACTGGGGACTAGTATGGATTATGTCAAGGAATTAAATGTAGCAATGGTACATATTTCGGATTCTTCGGAGAAGATTAGCACGATTGTCTCGACAATTGAGAGCATTGCTTTTCAGATTAATATTCTGGCCTTGAATGCTGCTGTGGAGGCTGCTCGAGCAGGATCGGCTGGCAAAGGTTTTGCTGTGGTTGCAGAAGAAGTTAGAAATTTGGCCGCAAAATCTGATGAGGCAGCCAAAGCAACCAAAGAATTAATTGAAAGTTCTATTGTCACTGTCGATGAAGGAAGTCGCGCAGTGAATAAAGTAACTCAGGCATTAGAACAGACAAATCAGATTGCAGATGGTGTGACAGCAAAAATGACTACTGTGGTGGAGGCTGTAGAGCGGCAGACGGTGGCGCTTACACAGGTAAACGGGGGAATTGAACAGATTTCTGCTGTAGTCCAGTCCAATTCTGCGACAAGTCAAGAGTGCGCTGCCGTCAGTGAAGAGTTGTCGTCGCAGGCGAGCTTATTGCGAAACCTGACAGATTCGTTTCGATTAAAAAAGTAGTCTATAGTAAAACAGCGCAGGACGAATTAGACGAAAAGTGTTGCCAATGCAAGCAAAAGTTTTCCAAATGGGAATTACTCAATTTATTTATGGATGCGTATCCAAAAAAATTTGTAGCGAAGAATCCATAACGTGCAATGTCATTTGTCATTGCACGTTTATAAAAACAGTTAAGAGCGGAGCCAAAATAAGAAATTCTACAAGATATAAGAAAGATATATAATGGAAAAAACTTTTGTCAGAGATTGAGGGACGTTATATTCACCAATCTTTTTCCATTGACCATTATGCAATTGTAAAACTACAAATTTATAGAATGGATATGGAGGAAGTTGTTTTTGAAAATCATTGTACCTTTGAGCAATTACCAAAAAAATTTGCGGTTGGAGTGGAGATGGCAGTGCAAGATTATTTGTCAGAACATAATATTGCTGATATTCAAGTATGCTTGTTGGATGGGAATTGGCATGAGTACGATTCAAGTGAAAGGGATTTTTATATTGCGATACTACTTGCGTTGTTTGAAATATTTTCACCGAAAAATAAGACAAATTAGATATTTTGAATCACTTAGTAACACTATTTTGTCGAATATTTTGATAGAAAAAAATTATTCAAATAGTATCATAAAAAATTATTAAGAAACGAAATTCTTTTTTGAAATTTTATGGAAATTTCAAAAAAGAATTGTCTTCTTGGTAAAAACATGATAGACTAATGTCGATATAAAAATATATTTAGTATTATAAAATTTGAACTTTCTGTACAATTTTTTGAGAATATTTTTTAAAAAGTCTGTACAGGCGTAATGAGTAATGCTGAGATTATTTGAAGTTTGGATATATTTTGTGCTGTTGTGTCAGCAAAATTTCTGGACAATGCCATTGTATTGTGTGGGAATCTTAATGGTACAATGACATAAAAGTTGCTAATATCTAACGGGATAAGAGATTGGCTGGGGAAGAAAATGAGAAAAACTCAAAAGCAGGAAGTATCGGAGTTCATTCAGAGCCTATATCAGGCACATGAGGAAATTAAAGAGGCATTAAATCAACAAAATCAAATTTTGGTTCAAAACATGCTCGCCGAGTGTCAAGAATTTGCAACTTCGCTTGGCGAAAGCATTGAGAGTTTAGAGGGAGAAGGACACCCTACAGTTTCAATTATAGAAGAATATTGCGAAACTCTTTTTTATATTCATGAAGAAATGAATAATATTGCTTACAATGAAGGGAAAATCTACAAAAAGTTAAAAAAGCAACTGTTAAAAGTAGAAAACAGTGTTAAAAATGATATTGTAATCAGAAAAGAAGTAGTTTTTCTACCATATAAAGCAAGTATGTGGGACAGTCT
>BLMC01000229.1 GCA_011959805.1 Lachnospiraceae bacterium
TGCAAAGTCCTAGGCTGAACTGTTACATCTTTTTTCCTTATTCGTCAAAGCCATTGTTATTAAAACAAGAGTGCACAGTAATATCTTTACTTTTGGAATGTACTGTGATATTCTATTAATGTTGCAGTGCATTCCATTGTCTGGAACACTTGCACTATTTATTATTTTTGGGAGGTATCTGTTATGAACAAAGGTACAGTAAAATGGTTTAATAGCCAGAAGGGATACGGATTTATCTCTGATGAGGCGGGCAATGATGTGTTTGTGCATTACTCTGGACTTGTTATGGATGGTTTCAAGTCTCTTGATGAGGGTGCCAATGTCACATTTGAAATTGTGAACAGCGAAAAAGGTCCTCAGGCAGTCAATGTAACAAAATTATAAGATTGCATATAAATCCATAAAGCGAGTAGAAAACCTTTCCTCGTGCTAAGTGTCTTTCAGTTTGTCGACCAACTTGATTTAGACACTTGTTTGCATAAAGAAGCTTCGTGAATTTCTCACGAAGCTTCTTTAATCATTCTGATTATTTTATCAAAAGAAAGGTTTCCTCCAAAAATATCAAGCGCACTGCCAATTGTCACATTAACCTTTCCGCCTCCTAATTTTCCTAGCAATTTAATATCCTCGTAGCAATGCACACCACCTGCATAGGTAACTACAGCATTGTCAAATTTATCGCACCATTTTCCAAGTTGTGTGACAAGTGTCGTTTCAATTCCTTGACTTTTGCCTTCCACATCCACGGCATGAATTAGAAATTCATCACAATATTTCGTCAATATATTCATTGTACTATCATTAATAACTACACTTGTAAATCGCTGCCAACGATCAGTCATAATATAGTAATGTCCATCTCTCATACGACAGCTCAAATCCAAAACCAAATGTTCTTTCCCTACAGCACGACAAAGTGCATCCAAGTGTTCTTTATTAATTTCTCCATTTTGAAACACATAGGAAGTTACAATTACATGTGATGCACCTGCCTCTAAAAATACACCTGCATTTTCAGCGGTAACACCACCACCAATTTGAAGTCCTCCTGGATATGCCGCAAGCGCCTGCATGGCCTGAGCTCGCGTCACTTCATAATATGGGCTGGATACTGGATTTAACAGAATGATGTGTCCTCCCTTTATTCCTTTTTTGCGGTATAATTCTGCATAGTACGCAGCTTCTTTTGATGCAACAAAATTTTCTTCTGCATGGTCTCCACAATCCATCAAGGAACTACCAACAATCTGTTTGACTTGCCCATTATGAATATCTATACATGGCCGAAATTCCATCTGTTTTATACCACGTCTTTCATGTCATATCTACCAGCCGGCTTCCCCTTTAAGAATTTTGCCGCTTGGACAGCACCTTTCCCAAACAACGCCTTAGAATATGCTCTGTGAGAAAAAGTAATCACTTCATCCTCGCCTGCAAAAATCACATCGTGATCTCCGACAATTGTGCCTCCCCTCACCGCACTAATACCAATCTCTTTATCTGTGCGCTTTGCTCTCACTTGACTTCTGTCATAAACATACTCATATTTATTGTCAAATTGTTCATTGATACTATCCGCAAGCGCAAGAGCTGTACCGCTTGGAGCATCCACTTTCAAATTGTGATGTTTCTCCACAATTTCAATGTCAAATCCAGCCGGAACTAATATTTCTGCTGCTTCCTTCAAGAGTTTTAACAGCATATTAATCCCCAACGACATATTGGCAGATTTTAGAATTGCTACTTTTTGCGAAGCCTCCTCCACATGTGCAAGCTGTGTCTCAGAAAGCCCTGTTGTACAGAGTACACATGGAATCTGCCGATCTACACAATAATTGAGAAGTTCATCTACTGCCTGAGCCACACAGAAATCAATCACAACATCTGCTGCCACATCACAAATGTCTATGCTATGGAACACGGGATATGCATTTTTAATGTGATCTGATGTATCAATACCCGCCACAATCTCTATCTCAGGATCAGAAGCTATAATTCCAGTTATCATCTGTCCCATTTTTCCATTACAACCATGCATTATCACCCTAGTCATCTCTTATCGTATCCTTTCCCACTTGTGTTCTTTACCAACTATCTTTCATAAAATTCCGTAATTTTTCATCGCTTTTTTAAGTCGCTCAACATTTGTAGGCTCCATCTCTGTCAACGGTCTTCTAAGCACACCGCCATCCATACCAATCAAATTCACTGCCATCTTTACTGGTATTGGGTTCACCTCACAAAACAGCGCATCAACAAGTTCTATCGCCCTTAGTTGCTCCCTACAACTCTCTTCTGTCTTTCCATCAAAATAAAGTTGACAAATATTATGTGTCTGTTCTGGCGCAACATTAGATAGCACCGAAATAACCCCTTTTCCACCAAGCGAGAGAAGCGGCACAATTTGATTGTCGTTTCCTGAGTATAGGTCTACACAACCGTCAGCAATCGCCATAAGCTTCGTCACCTGTGAAATATCTCCGCTTGCTTCTTTTACACCGACAATGTTATCAAATTCCTTGCAGAGCCGCACAATCGTAGCTGGCTGAATATTACAGCCTGTTCTTCCAGGGACATTGTATAATATCGCTGGAATTTTCACTGCCTCCGCAATCATCTTAAAGTGCTCATACAAGCCATTCTGCGTCGCCTTGTTATAGTAAGGCGTTACCAAAAGTAGCCCGTCTGCTCCTGCTTTCTCTGCCTCTTGTGAAAGATAAATTGCAGTCTGTGTACAGTTTGATCCTGTTCCTGCAATCACAGGAACTCTCTTGTCGACTTGTTTTACACAAAAACGAATACAATCCAAATGCTCCTCATGGGTAAGTGTGGAAGCTTCACCCGTTGTCCCGCATACAATGATTGCATCTGTCTTATTCGCAATCTGAAACTCAATCAGTTTTGCAAAAGCTTCGTAGTTTACTTCCCCGTTTGGTTTCATTGGTGTGACAATTGCAACACCTGCTCCTTTGAATATAGACATAAATATGCCCTCCTTAAATAATAAACTAATTTACAAAGAAAAAACCGATCATCTAATCAATAGACGGCCGGTACTCTATCCTCGCAGAACGCCCCATACCGGTTTCATACCGGTTTTGCTGTAAATGATAGCTCTCCATCTGTTGATGA
>BLMC01000230.1 GCA_011959805.1 Lachnospiraceae bacterium
TACAACAGGAACTTGCGGATCTGAGCCATATATCTGTCAAGTAGATTGCTAGTATCGAAAACGAACAAATAAATCTGTCCTATTTGATTTTAAAGGCATTGGCAAAGGTGCTGCCAACCTCTCTGGACACTCTGAGCAATCCAAATGTTTCTCCAGTAGATGAGGGATCCAATCCGATGAAGATGCTTTATTGTAGCTGTTCGTCAGAGATGCGTGAAACCCTCTCGCACCACACACAGGAGACCGCGAAAGAGCTAACCGAACTATCCGAGAAATTTGACTGTTTCCTCACTGGCTCCTTTCATTTCCAGGTAAAAATGGGCAAGTAATGCGCTAAGATAGACCTTGCGAGTTTTGGCGTAATTGATGATATAGGGCTGTAGTACGATAATCTCTGCCATGCGGGTTTCTGCCGCCTTGCTCTGCGCCAACGACTCATTATGGCGGGCGGTAGCCACTGTCGCTTTTTCCTCTAAAACTGCATATTTCAGCAAGCCATGCTTGGTGAGGTGGTTCATCGTCCGCACCATCTGTTTCAGATTGAATACCTTTGCCCAGCGCACATAGCCAGCAACTTTAACAGCTCATCAAAGTCTATCAGTTTCTGTTCTAATGGCTGGTCAATCATCATGCGGAGCTGCTTTTGGTGGGAGGGCTTTGTCCGATCCCCCAGCCACTTGTTATAGCTTTTTCCGCGCGGTTTTGGGTTCACTACAATGGAATAGCCGTTTTTAACACAAATGGTATCATTCAGCCGCCAGACCACGCGGATACTGCTCCAAAAGTTTCGGAATTTTCGGTCACAGTTCGCATTGACCGCGTTCCAGATGATGTGATCATAGATATACGATTTGTCAATATGGGTACCACCACATTACGCTGGAACTGCATAATCGTGGTTATCAGATTAGCCACAAGACTGTATAGCTCTTGCATCTAAAATGTATCATAAGGATTAAAAAATACTGTTCATACAAAGGCAAGACTGGCAAAATTGCCCCCAACATCCTGAAGTGAGATTTTAGCGCAACAGCCCCAAAGCAGAAATGAGCTACAGACATCACCGAATTTGCCATGTTTGGAACAAAGCTGTAGCTCTCCCCCATTTTAGATATGTACAATGGAGAAATCATCAGCTACGAAATCAGTGACAGACCTGTACTGGGACAAGTGATAAATATGCCTGATAAAGCCTTTTGCAAAATTCCTGATGACACAGACCTTATCTTCCATTCAGATAGGGATGGCAGTATTAGCACAAGACCTATCAGAAACGCCTAAAAAATAAAGGGATCAGGCAAAGTATTCAAAGAAAGGGGGAACTGTCTGGATAATTCTGTCATGAAAAATTTCTTTGGACTGCTGAAATCAGAGCTTCTTTATCTGTGGGAATTTAACTCTATAGAAGAATTTTGGATTGAATTGGAAAAATATATTGATTATTATAATAACAAACGGATTAAGGCAAAGCTAAAAGGACTGAGTCCTGTGCAATACAGGATTCAATCCTCATTAGTTGCATAGCTACAAATTTTGTCTAACTTTTTGGGTCAGAACAATTGAAAAGTGATGGCTTTTTCTGATCCCGGAATACCGTTTCCCGGAAACACAAAAAACACTCAGCAAAAAATACTGAGTGCCTAATTAGAATCATATTCAATTATTCAAATTCGGTTAAACTATGCAAACTGCTCTCATAAAAATCGAAGGGAAAGAGAAGGAGTAAAAATCACCTCTAAAACATCTCAAAAAAGACTGTGGTTGTCCTATTTTTTAACCACTAAAACCGTTTTTTACCCAATTTTTGCTGGTTGTCCTATATTTAACCACTAAAAATTGGATAAAAATAGCTCTCACTAGGCAAGCTATATCAGTTTATCTAGGCATAAAAACCCGGAAAACCTTGATTTTCCGGGTTTTTTGACCAATTTTGATGCGGTTTGAACAGTTGACTAACGCTTGCTGAACTGCGGAGCACGACGCGCTGCCTTCAAGCCGTACTTCTTTCTCTCTTTCATACGAGGATCACGTGTTAGGAAGCCTTCCTTCTTAAGCACTGGTCTGTAATCAGAATCTGCCTGCAATAAAGCTCTTGAAATACCATGTCTAATAGCACCTGCCTGTCCTGTGTAGCCGCCGCCTTTTACATTTACAAGCACGTCAAACTTCTCAACAGTGTCGGTTGCTGTTAAAGGTTGACGAACAATAACTTTTAATGTCTCCAACCCAAAATAGTCATCAATGCCTCTCTTGTTGATTGTAATATTACCATTCCCTGGTGTCAGATATACTCTGGCAATTGATTTTTTTCTTCTACCTGTTCCATAATATCTTGAAGCATTTGCTGCCTTTGCCATCTTAATTTCCTCCTTTATTCATCACACTGATTAAAATGTCAATGTCTCAGGCTTCTGAGCTGCATGTTTGTGCCCAGGTCCTGCATATACGAAGAGTTTCTTATACATCTGACGACCTAAAGGTCCCTTTGGAAGCATACCTTTCACTGCATGCTCAATTACCTCTTCGGGCTTCTTATTTAACTTCTCTCTCAATGTTGTAGACTTCATACCTCCAACATAATCAGAATGACGATAATATAATTTCTGATCTAATTTCTTTCCTGTCACCGCAACCTTCTCAGCATTAATGACAATTACATAATCACCTGTGTCCATATGAGGAGTGAAAATCGGCTTCTTCTTTCCTCTCAATACACTTGCAACCTCTGTTGCCAAGCGTCCTAATGTCATTCCAGTAGCGTCTACTACATACCATTTTCTATCAATTGTAGCTGGGCTAGCCATAAACGTTTTCATGATGTTCCCTCCATACATTTAGCCTGTCGGCTCTCCTTTGATGGTTATTCCTACTTGACCTTTTTGGCGCAGAATGTCCGGCCACACCTTTTAGAATCGTAGGTCACCTAGATACGCGGGCTGACACCTCTGTAAATATCGGGGCTTTGATACTATACAATCGCATGTCGCCACATTGAATTATTATATTATACGGTTCCTAGTGTGTCAATACCCAAATTACCTAAATATTTACAAATTACTAGAATGTATTTTACTGTTCACTCTGTCCCAACAACATATAAAAGTCTACATATAATTTGCGTTGTAAAT
>BLMC01000231.1 GCA_011959805.1 Lachnospiraceae bacterium
ACATATGGTTCCACAAATTTATGAAACAGGTACTGTTGAGTATGAAGGCACAGAAACATTATACGTTATTGAAGAAAAAGTAAATGGTACAGAATTACGGCAGCTGCTGAATGAAGGATTAAGATTTTCGTTGGAAGATGCTGTGTATTTTCTGGAACAGGGTTTGAATTTTATTGTGAGGATTGAAAAAGAAAATATTGTACATAGAGATATAAAACCAGAAAATATTATTCGTTCTAAAGATGGTGAGATTTATTTTCTTGATTTTGGAATAGCCCGAATAATAGGAGCGGATTCACTGACAAAAACGGAAGCGCTTATGGGACCGCATACACCGGGTTATTCTGCGCCTGAGCAATTTAATAACTTAAAAAAAGAAATTGATTCCCGGGCAGATATTTTTTCATTAGGAGTGGTGACATACGAATGCATTACCGGAATGAATCCTTTTCGGGCGGGTTCAGATAATGTTATTGAAGTTTTACAAAAAACAGAAACAATAACGCCAGTACAGTATTCTATTGAAGGAGATACACAAAGTCAGTTTATGGCATTATTAAGTACAATGATGGGAAAATATCCATCAAGACGACCAAAGACTGCTGAACAGGCATTGAGATGGTTAAACGCAGCAAAGCAGACATTTGTTTATAAATAGGGGAGGTTGGATATGGAATTATTTATACAAATGGGGCATCAAACTTCAAAATTAGCAATTGAACATTTGGAGGATTTTGCCAGTGGGACGGTTATTTTAAGCCCTATGAATATTATTCCCAAGAATATAGGTAATTATGCGTCTAAAGTTCATAAAAAAAATGGAAGTATTCTTGTTGATCCGCAGTTATATTATCCAAGAAAAGTTCAGAAAAAATTATCTGAGTATGCGTTTTGGCCACAGGAAGATATTACAGCGTTGGAATCTGGACAGTTTGATAAGGTAGTATATGAACTTTCGCTTTTAAATAAAGAAATTGAGGCAGATATGTTTTTACTGCCTTCAAATACTACAAATCGAGTAGATCATATATGGAACAGGATTCAAAAGACAATCATAGAGAGTGCAAAAAAATATATGCCAGATATAGAGTTGGTTCACACAATAGCTTTATCAAGTGATGTTGTTAATGATGAAATGCAAATAGAAAAAATTATATCCTTTGTTGAAGAATGGGATGTAGAAGGAGTTTATATTGTTTGCGAACACCCTCAGAAGTATTATTTAGTTGATAAGCCGTTATGGGTGTCGAATATTATGTCTTTGGCGGCTGGAATTAAAAGACAGCAAAAAAAGGTAATTGTTGGGTATGCAAATCATCAATTATTGTGTTTGGCTTTGACAAAATGTGACGCGATAGCAGCGGGAAATTTTTTAAATCTTCGATGGTTTAAGCCAGAACATTTTGAAACAATAACCGAACCACAGCCTGGCCGTCGAGCGGTATGGTATTATTGTCCTCAGGCTTTAACAGAATATAAAATTCCTTTTTTGGACATTGCAAGTCGAATGGATTTATTAAATCGGATGGAACCACCTCAGATAATGAAAAACACATATAGTAATATGCTTTTTAGTGGAAGCCTGCCTTCTTCAACAGGATTTAATGAAAAAGAATCATGTAGGCATTATCTTTATTGTTTGAGAAAACAATGTCAAAATAGTGTGCGAGAAACGTATAAAGAAACTAGAGATGCATATCTGGCAATGTTAGGAACAGCGGAACAGTTATTATCAGGATTAGGTGATAAAGGAATTAGAGGACAAGACAGGGATTTTATAGAAATCTGTGACGTAAACAGAGCGGCGATAGCTGCTTTTGATATGGCATATCAATTTCCTCTTTCTTGTGAATGGAATAATATATAGGGTGAAATATGGAATTAGAAAAAGTAATACAAGATTTGAATCAGCGTTTTGCACAGCCGTTGCCAGAATTTTATAAGCGCAGGATTATATTCTGGTGTGATGAAGAACGGGAGTTTGAAGATAAATTAGACAAAATTACCCTGAATGATGCAACGCTGGTTGTACTTACCGGAACCAACTATTTTGCAGTGAAAAAACTGCTGGGAGTGGAGGACACGACAGGAAATTATGTGATTTATTGTCCGTTTTCTTATGAGAAGCCGGAGGATGACTGGCTTATGGATATCCGGCTTTACAGTGAAGAGTATCGTGCCGACCTGATTTCAAATTGGATGGACGAGATAGGGATTCCACAGACTGCGGCGCTTAGGAAACAGGTGAAAGAATACCGCAAATTTTTTAATGCATCTGTCCGCAGGGAGAAGATTATAAAGCAGAAAAATACTCCCTCTGTGCCAGGACAGCTTCATATGGCAGTGATGGGAGCATTGGCAGGTATTATAGATGTTACGCCGAATAGGATCATCAAGGCAGTGCTCTGTGTAGGTTTGAATGCAAAAACCAATCGAATCTATTGTGATTTCTTGGAATATGGAGCAGATACCGCTTTCTGGAAAATGGTACAGCAGGGAACTGGATATTTGGCAGAAACACCGGACTTAGGGCAGTTGGCGGCGCATATTTTGCTTACTGGAGCCGCCCGCACGATGCAGCCGGAGTGCCTGAAAGGGCTAAATGGTTTTCTCTCCGCTGCTCATGAGGCGTATTGCTATGAGATGGTGTCGGATTGGCTGCGCGGCGAGGATGTGGAACAGCTGCGCACAATTGCCCAGAGTATCGAATGCAAATTAAAACTTTTTGAGCGTTTTATGAAGCTGGAGGTGGCAGACCTTGTCGGTACAGAGCTGTTTCCCTGTATTCATGAAGTTATTTTGATTCAATTGATGACAGAAATTGCGGACAATATTATTGATGTCAATATGATAAAAGAAACCGTTGAGAAACGGCGTACTTGTGTTTGGTATATTGAGGTGGCAGATTTCTATGAGGGCATATTGCAAGTAGCCAATATGCAGGCGTTTTTCAAAGATCATTCTGCGGGTTTTCATACAGCGCAGGCGGCAAAAGTCTGGAAAGAATACACGACAGAATACTATAAAATGGACACGTTTTATCGGTTGTTCCACGTTTGTTATGGCAGGAGTCTGAAGGCTTATCATGCGAAACTGCACGATTTATTCAGCCGTGTTAT
>BLMC01000232.1 GCA_011959805.1 Lachnospiraceae bacterium
AAAATATCAAGGGCAAACCCTGCTGGTTTTCCGTACTCTCTCCTCAAAACTTGCCACCATGGGAATGGTTATGGCAGTGATTTCAATCATATTCACCGCTACACTACTCACTGAAGGAAGCGGACTAGTGTTCAACGGCATTTTTCGGGGCAGGGCGGCAGAAAATGCCTGCTTTGATCTCTATTTTGGAATTGAGGGAGATGACCAGAACTCCAATTCTTATCTGGAATACATTCGCGAAAATATTCCGATAGAGCAGTCGACTTTATATCAAGTCTATCTGTGTGAAAGACCCCAAATACGGGATTATATCAGCAGCCATACAATTTATTATTACTACAATTACGACCAGGACCCTGTTCTCCGCTGGAGCGACTATGCGGCGCTGCGTTCTATTGCGGGTTATCCGGCAGTAAAGATGGAGCCGGGGCGTTATATGATCCACTGTATAACCTATCTAAAAGAAATATTACAGGACTATGACCAGCCAATTATTTTGGGGGATGTTACTCTGACCCCGGGGAGCATCTATACAGAGCATCTCTCCCAAAACTTTGGTGTGGGTAATGGCCAAGGTTATATTCTGATAGTCCCGGACGAAGCGGTAGCTGGACTGGCAATCCACCATTTGGCCTATGCCGCAAAGACACTCCAACCGGTATCTGGGAAACAGTATGACGCACTGACTGATATAGCCGTGATGGAATATGAAAAACAGGAAAACCCTTTGGGGTATGGTTTTGTTTCTACAAAGGCAAACGAGGCTATGCAGGTGGCGGTTCAGACCTCCTTGCTGGTGTTTCCTATGTTTTATCTGGCCCTAGCCCTCAGTATGACTGCCGCCACTATTTTAACGATTCAACAGCTCAGTGAAACTGGCCGCTACCGACGACAATTCATCCTGCTCCGAAAATTGGGTATGACTCGACAGGAGATGGAGCGCACCCTGGGCTGCCAGTTTGCCCTCTACTACATGATGCCCGCTGTTCCACCAGTTCTAATTGCGGCTCCGTTTATCTTCCATATGGCCCGGATTCCAGAACCCGGCGTCATGGAAGGAATGAGTAGTCCCATGGTTATTGTAGCATTTTCGCTGGCTTTGTTCTTTCTGATTTACGCAATTTATATCCTGCTAGCCTACACCAACTTAAAGCGGAGCGTACTGCCAGAATAAGGTAACTGTAAACAATGCCTTGATATATATCGAGACTCACTTGTTGGTAGCTGACCGCCTCCAACTTCCTAAAAGGACCAGCGCAGTTGCGCTGGTTCTTTTAAGCTGTCTTTGGTGTCTGCACGTCGTCGCAAAGTTCACTCAACTCCGTTTGTCGCTGACGCGGAAAATCATCATTGTATCTCCTGCTGGTCGTCACAATTTTTTTCGTTCTCCGTCACGTCTAAAATCCGTTCCACTTTGTTTTTGGCCGTGGGCAGCTCTATCATTTTTTCTCGCGCCTGCTTGTACTCTGGATACTGCTTTTTGTTCTCTACTTGCTGATTCTTATTTTTATTGAAAATGGAAGATACTCTAAAAGTCATTAAAGAAGAATTCAAAAAGAATTCAAGTTTTTTAGATTGAAATATCCATCACAAAAAGCCCTCTCTACTTTTCTAGTAGCAAGGGCTTTAAATGCATCAAATCGGAGTATTTATTGGGGTAAAGTATCTTCCAGAGCCGCCAAAAGCCGTATAAATAAAGAATTTTTCACTAAATCTGTTTGGACAGACCACCAAAAAACATCAGTATAATATACTACACTTTTATTTTATTGTTGTATAAGAAGTTTCTTATCGCATTCTTTCTCTCAATGCCTAGCGATAAAACCGATCAAGATTTCGGACAAATTCCTTTGCTGGTCTGTGTCCACCATTTTGTACTTGCCGGTCTGTCTCCAACACATACTCACTAATTTTTCGCCTGAAGTTTGGTTTGACTAACTCCTGTCCTGAAATTAGTTCCACTGTTTCCTGCAAGTCCGTCAATGTAAAATACTCTGGCATAAAATCAAATGCTATTCGTATATCACTGTCCAGCATTCGCTGCAGACGAGAAAACGCACTGACCACTATTGCGGCATGGTCAAATGCAATTCCCTTTGATTCCATAATCTTATAAGTGATTATCTCATGATAGTCATGATATACAATCTGTTCTCGAACTACTGCGCAAAGCACTATTTCTTGTCCTGATAGATTCGATTTCAAAATCAACGCATAATCATTCTCACATGTAACAGTATTTCCCTGTTCTTGTTTGTGTTCTGCTTTCTTTTCTACAATGATATCAAACCATGCTGCCTCATTTGCATCACCGCTTGCGGCAAGATGTCCATTTGCCAAGTCCTTCTCGTTGAGCACCGCAATAAAAGACTGAGAGATAATCCACCCTCTAGGGTCTCTTTCAATATCACTAAAAACATCACAGTGCACAAGATATGCCTTGTCTGTTCCAGTCTCCTCCTTTAGCTCGCGCCTTGCTGTCTCCTGTATCGTTTCTCCCTTGCGCATAAAACCACCCGGAAGTGCCCATTTCCCACAAAATGGCTGCTCGGCACGTTGAATCATCAGTAGCCGAAGGGTTTTCGGCGGAAGTTTTCGATAATCTGCATCTGTCTCTAATTTTCTGCCAATCGAAAAAACTGCAACATCCGCTGCAATAGAAGGGCGATCATATTGATTTATGTCATACTCAGCAAGAAAATCTTTCTCTGCATTTTCATATTCTTTTGTCTCACTCATTGTTATCCATTCCTATCACTCATATTCTGTAAATTCTTCCGACTCAATTTCAGCCGGCAAACGCAAGTCCCCGCGCGGACTGACAGACACCGACCCAACTTTGACGCCATCTGGCATACAATTTCGCTTAAACTGCTGCTGGAAAAACCGCTTGTAAAATACATTCAGCCACTTTTGAATCTCTTTATCGCTAAACTTATATTCGTCATTTTGACGTACTGCCTCTTTGCAAAGAGCCATTATTTCGGCCGGCGCCATACCATAGCGCAACGTATAATACAAGAAAAAGTCATGTAATATATAAGAACCAACCGTCTCCTCTGTCTTCTGCGCAATCGTTCCGTCAGCATTTGGCGGCAGCAATTCTGGGCTGACT
>BLMC01000233.1 GCA_011959805.1 Lachnospiraceae bacterium
GTATGTATTGTCTGCATCAGCCTAAGCAGCCGACAGGAATTAAGAGGTTGTTCAAGTAAATATGTTTTTTCTTAATTTTGGATATTTCGCCTTCGCCAGTGTTTCAAATTTTTTGGAAATCTACTATTCCAGTAAAATTGAATCTGGCAAAGGCGAAATATCCAAAATCGAAAAAGAATCCAATGGTTGCTTGAATTTTTTGTATATTTTTCTGGCATTTATAATTTATGTAGAAATGGGATAAGCAACCTTTTGCATGTTGCAAAGAAGATTATTGAACGAAAATATTGGTTTATTTAAAGGGAGCTTTATATCTATCACTGCATTTTAATAGTTAAGCAGCTTGTATTGTGATTATATAAAATGGTCTTGGATTTAATGATAGAAATAATAGCAGAAATCAAAGGAGAAATGAATTTTGGAACAGTTTTTACATAAGACGGATTTTTCAGAAGAGTGTAATGGTTATATTGAATATAATGTTGATAATGCAACCATTATTCTAAATCCGCATACAGTGAGTTGGGTGACTTTATCTAAAGAAGAGTATAGGACATACTGCAGTTTAAAAGTTAAACAGCATATAGATAATGTTGATGAAAAAAAAGTTATTATGAAATTAATCATTAATAATATAATAAGGTTTAAAAATAATATACATGCTCCTAAAATTGCAGAAACTCCACTTAGTGTTTATTTTGCACCAACTCCGCGCTGCAATTTGCATTGCGTATATTGTTATGCAGATGCGCAGACTCCGGTTGAAAACGAGCAAGTATATGGGACTGAAAATGTATATAAAATACTTGATAATATTTTGACTGTCAATATTAGATCAATATATTTTACGGGCGGTGAACCCACTTTGTGCAAAAATCTATTTGACCTTGTTCAGTATGTAAAAGACAGGGGGGTAAATGTTTCGATTTTAACTAATGCTACATTGGTTAATGAAAATAATGTTAATAAATTTAGAATTTTTGACAGAGTGACAGTGAGTTTGGATGCTAGTGTTGCGGATATTAATGACATAACTCGTGGTAAAGGTTCGTTTGATAGGATTGTTCCGTCTATAAAATTATTGAAGGACAATGGCATTGAAGTTGCGGTGACATCGGTTATATCCAAAAAGAATCTTGAAAATGTACCGAGCTTGTTGGAGTTTGTCAGAGAAACTTTAGGAGTGACACAGCATAAGGTTTCTCTCTATGTATCTCATGGAAGAGCCAAAAATAATTCTGATACAATGGAATGCTCTTATGAAGAAGTTATTGCATTTCGGAAACAATATATTGATTTCTTGATAAAAAACAAAAAGCCGAAGGAAACTATACATTTTTTAAATCCAAATATACAAAAAGGAATGATTAGAAATTTGTGTGGTGTGGCAAGCAGAGAAATATTTGTTGATAGCAAAGGGGTCGTTTACCCGTGTAGATTATTTGAAGATGAATCTCATGTACTGGGCAATGTGAGTGAGATGCCTTTAGCGACTGTGCTGCAAAACAATAAAACAACATGTTTCAAAGCAAAATTATGTGTTGATGCAATACCAGAGTGTAGTGCATGTGAGATGAAGAATTTATGTGGTGGTGGTTGTAGAAGTTCACATGCTTGCTATACTGGGGATGTTATGAAGTCACATAAACCTTTTTGCAATATAATTAAAAATGATATACGCAACGCAATTTTATTAAACTCAGGTTACAATCCAATTACATTAAAAGAATTGAGGTGAAGATATGTATATAATATCAGATCAAGTAGTTTTACATGAAGAAGAGGGTAAAAAATATCTTGTGAACACAGTTAGTGGCAAAGTTTTTGTGTTAAATGAGGTTGCGTCAAGAATTGTCGAAGGGCTAAATGAAAATAAGAGTGTAGATGAAATCAAACATATGCTATCTTTGCTGTTCTCAGATGTTACATTTGAGCAAATAAGTAAAGATGTTGACAGTTATATAACAATGCTGGTTGATAGTCAATCTATCGTAGCGAAGCAGTAAATATTACAACTATTATGCAATGATGAAAATAGAAACCAGCATCCTGATATGAATTTTGATATAGTTGGTGTTGGTGGCTAATTTCATATATTAATGCCTAATGAATCTTAAGGCATGAAAAATTTTAGTAGAGGAGGTGAAAATTATGAAGTATGTTGCTCCTGCAATGATGGAAGTGGAAGCTACCGCATCCATGTTTTGCTTTTGCTTCCTGATCGGCTTTGGTGGCTGATACATCAATATTGGGATAGATTGATGATAGTGTAGTGTGGAGCTATCACAGTATCTAAAAGCTTTGATCAGTAAATAAATTATGAAGTGGATTACCTTACAACAATTGGGATAATTCACTTCGTAATATTTTGCGAGGATATATTATGAACTATTCTGCTTTAATTAAAAATGTTTTGTTACAGAAAAAGAAATTCACTTTACCATTAATGGGAAAATCAATGGAGCCAACATTTTTTGAGGGCGATAGTGTAGTTGTTGTTCCGGCAGACCAGATTAATATTGATGATATTATTCTGTTTGAAGTAAATGACACAGTTGTTTTTCATAGAGTAGTAGAGATTTTTGGCGAGTGGATTGTTACGAAAGGCGATAATCATATTTGTTGTGATGATCTGATTCATCAATCACAAGTTTTAGGAAAATATTTAAAGGAATCTAATACATATACCAGTTTATTGAAAGCTGACAACAAGAAGATTGACTTTTGCATGCATGATTGTAGTGTAAGTAGGACTCTTCAAGATATAATTGGCAGTTCTTCAATTAACCTTTTGTCAAATACAGAATTAAGAAGAAGTTGTGTGAACATAGGTGTTCTGGCAATGGCAAATACGACTATAAACGAAGTATTACCAAATATACAGAAAGATAAGAATGTTGTATTTCATTTTAATGTAAAAGTAAGTAATAAAAAACGTGATGGATTTTATGTGTTCGAAGATTTTGATTACGTTGTTAGATTATGTGGGCGCATCCCCAATTCGCTATTGACTATTGAACAACAAGCCATAATGACTTTAGGAATGATAAATTGCATAGGAGAT
>BLMC01000234.1 GCA_011959805.1 Lachnospiraceae bacterium
AGAAGATTTTTTCGATAATTGATTGGTATACTATTGATATTTATAAAAAAGATGCCATCTTACCTTTTACAATAAGATGGCATCTCCGTCAGCAAAAATTCCTCAAATTATTTTCTTGCTGTTTCCATATTGGCTACTCTGTTCGCATCGCCGCCAGTGCAATAACCCACACAAGTCTGCGGACCCTGATAGTGTGCATTAGCAACCGCAGAGCCTCCAGAACAAGCACAACCGCCACGTGCTACATCGCCAGCATAGTTTGCGCCTGTTTCCAGAGTTTCAGCCTGTCTTCCCATAGGATTTACTAACTTCATACTTTTCACCTCCATTCCATCATCTGTAAGATGATTAATATATATTTAAACACATATGTGTTTAAATCTTTAAAGAACAAGCGTATCCATATTATAACTGTTCAAATCCAAAAACTTATCTGCTTGTTGAATTTCGGGATTTCCTCGTAATTTTTCCTAAAAACAAATTATTGCAGAATAAACGTAGGAAATAAAACATTCAGAATATGCTTATCCCCTATTCTCTAAAAATCTTCAAAATATCTTACAAATATTAAGGTAATTTAGAAGATTTTTCGATAATTGATTGGTATACTACTGTATAGAACATATAGATAGGAGATGGAAAATTGAAAGTCCTTTTAATTGAAGATGACCAGAATCTCTGCAACACAATCAAGTTGCAACTTACAAAAGAAAATTATGTTGTTGATGCCTACACGAGTGGTGAAGATGGAATGATTTATGCGCTCAATCCAGATAACGGTTATGACCTTGCCATTATAGACCGTATGCTTCCAGTCATCGACGGAATGACCATCATTAAAGCCATGAGAAAAAAACGAATCTCTATTCCTGTGATAATCATTACTGGAATGTCTGAATTACATGACAAGATAGATGGTCTGGACAATGGGGCTGATGATTATCTGGTAAAACCTTTCCACATATCAGAACTATCCGCCCGTATCCGGGCATTAACACGCAGACCAGCGATTATATCAGAAGAAAGCTGCCTGCAATACCATGATTTATCCTTAAATCTTAACAAAAAGGAATTATCATGCGACAAAAATACGATACCGCTTACCCCAAAAGAATTTCTTTTAATGTGTGCTTTTTTAGAAAAACCAGACACAATCCTTACCCGTGAGCAGTTGATACAAAAAGTATGGGAAACAGATGCGCCCATAGAGCAGGGAAATGTTGATAATTATGTATATTTCCTGCGTAAGCGTTTGCGAACTTTGAACAGCAGTTGCTTTATAACATCATCATATGGCTCAGGCTATTTATTGGAGGTTTGTCATGCTGAAAAATCTTAAACGAAAATTGTATTTTCTTTTTGTAATCAGTATTATGTTTGTCTTTTCGATAGTATTTTTTCTGCTGACATGCGAAAATATAAAAACTTTGCAGGATGCGGAACTCAGCTTTTTAAACAGACAGGCTACAAATCTTATCCTGCTTTTTGAGAACTCTACAAATTATGTGGAAAATTTAGAAATCTGTGAAAAAAAATATGATTATACTTTCCGCTTATTTACAGAACAAAATAAACTTCTCTACGAAAGTTCTAATACAGAAGAGGCAACAGGAACGATTAATCTCTTTCTGCAAACACTGAAATCCTCAGCAGAATCCGCAGAAAGTAATAAATCCGATTTAAGCACTCAAACCGGAATACATACATTTCACTCCCAAAATGGAACAAAGTATTATGGTATACTTTGTTCCATCTATGCCGATGGCAGATATGTAAATCTAGCAATCGTGAAAGAAAAAAGTGGAATAACAGCTTATTTACCTGCCATTATTCGTTATTTTCTAATATGGCTCATAGTGCTTATTGTTGTCCTGTTTGTATCAATTCTAATTATAAAGCAAGCAATAAAACCTGCTGAAAAAACCTTACAAAGCCAAAAAGATTTTATCGCTGCTGTATCCCATGAATTAAAGACCCCCCTGGCAGTCATATTATCCGCAGCAGATACCATTGAAGCTTCACCAGACTGTACCGTAAACATTAAAAATCCTACTTCTCTCATTGAAGCTGAAATATCCCGCATGACAAGGCTGATCCAAAACTTACTCCTGTTATCCTCCATTGATGCAGGCAACTGGATATATCACAAATCAGAAATAAACGTGGATACTTTACTTGTCAGCCTGTATGATAAGTTTGTAAATATTTGTAACCAGAAAGCAATCGACTTACAAATAAATATGCCAGAAGAATGCTTCCCTTCTCTTTTTTCTGATGAAGACCGTTTAAACCAGATTATCAGCATTTTACTGGACAACGCAATTTCCTATTCACCTGAGCATTCCGTTATTTTACTAGATGCCTCTATCCGAAAGAATTATCTGACCATAAGTATTATAGATCATGGAATTGGAATAAGTGAAGAGAATAAGAATCACGTATTTGACCGCTTTTATCGGTGTGATAAGTCTCGCACAAAAAAAGACCACTACGGGTTAGGACTTAGCGTTGCAAGCGAACTGATTTCACTCCTTGCTGGCAAGATATATTTAAACGATACACCCGGTGGCGGATGTACATTTACCGTTATTATACCCTGGAGTATTGCAGAATAGTTGTTTTATCAACAATTCTGCAATACTCTATTTGTTAGACTAAATAGCACTTTACCAAAATAGCACTAATGGATACAAGTTATCGTATTATTATATCAAGCATACAATGCTACACATTCTATCACAGTGATCACAACTCTACATCAGCTTGTCCAATCCTTTTGCCATTTCTTCAAGCATATGTATTAGATATTCCTGTTGTTTTTCGTTTTTACCATTTAAGACATTTTGAATACATTCTGTTAAAGGAACTTTGTCTGGGCTTTCATATAGAAAATAATACACGGAAACATCTAATACATCTGCTATCCTCATAAAATTTTCTAACGATATTGTTCTGCTGCCACGCACTACCCGTTTTATTGGACCTATGTCAATACTTTGGACAAAAAAAGTC
>BLMC01000235.1 GCA_011959805.1 Lachnospiraceae bacterium
GAAGCAGGCAGATGGGAGTTCGTATGAAAAATAAATTTTTCACAAACGAACTTGTTCGTTTTGCAAATATTGTGCTTACGCGTTGTGAACAGAGTTCACATTAAATTTGCAGATTTTGGTAAGAATGGAGATTTTTGTGAGGATATAAGATAAAAGGGGGACAAAATACATGGAAACATATCATATTTTAATTGTCGAGGATGACAAGGAAATTCGGGAGGGGATAGAAATTTATTTAAAGAATCAAGGTTACAGTGTAACACAGGCGGCAGATGGCATTGAGGGAATGCAAAAAATAGAATCGGAGGAGTTCCATCTTGCGATTGTCGATATTATGATGCCGCGCATGGATGGTATTACAATGATGATGAAAGTGCGTGAAAAAGGGTATGAGTTCCCTGTCATTATGCTCTCGGCAAAATCGGAGGAAGTTGACAAGATTATGGGGTTAAATATGGGGGCAGATGATTACGTGACCAAACCATTTACAACGATGGAATTGCTTGCGCGAGTTAATTCACATCTGCGGCGTTACCAGCGCTATCTCGACGCGGTAACAGAACAGGGAAATCAAGACAGAGTACATATCATTGGTGGATTAGAACTAAATGAGGATACTGTGGAAGTCAGTGTTGATGGTAATCTGGTCAAGTTGACACCAATTGAGTTTAAAATTTTACTGTTGTTGATGAAAAATGCAGGTAGGGTGTTTAGTGCAGATGAGATTTATGAACGTGTGTGGAATGAGCAGGCAATCAATACAAATACAATTATGGTGCATGTTAGAAAAATTCGGGAAAAGATTGAGATTAATCCGAATGATCCAAAATATTTAAAGGTGGTGTGGGGTGTTGGATACAAGATTGAAAAACAATAAAATGGCACTGCGTACAGCGATGCTTATTGTGGTAGCGGCAGCGTTGTGCTTTGCATGGTTTGCGATGTCTTATAAGGACCGTGTTGACCAATACTACGCGGAGTTTGGCAATGACTTTGAGGATGAGAAATTTATTAATATATTATTCCAAAGTAATTATGTATTGTATTCCGAGGTGTTAGAAAAGAGTGGAAAAGATGCGCGAATTGAAGAATTGTATCTAACATTTTTGGAGGAGCCAATAGAAAAAGTAGCGCTCAGCGACTATTTTGGCAATGAGGAACGCTATACTGGAAACAATGAGCAGCTTAAAACATATATCATTGAAAAATTGAATAAAAATATCTCGAATATAAATGAATGGTATGTATCGAATCTTGTGATGAGTATGGATTATTGTGTGATTGATGAAACGACACAGACCATTTTAAAAAATACCACAAGAGAACCAGAGCGATTGAAAGATGGCGATTACTCGGAGTATGATTATTATTTGGTGCTTATTTATGATAAAAATGGTAGACTAGGTGACATTAAAGTTGGTGGTAGCAATGTGGAACAATTTTTGAAGAATGTTCAGCTTGTGGCAAATTCAAAAGAATCTCTTTTGTTAAATAATTACGAGAAAGTGACGCATTATGTGCTGGTGGATGAGGAAGATATGGCAAGTGGAAAAATGACCATCACACAAAAAAGCCCGCAGGATGTGGTCTTTATCTATGCTATGACAACAGAACAGATGGAACGATTTCTGTGGACACAAGTACAATCTTCTTCAGGGTCGTGGTATGTCGATTACAACAATAAAGAGACAATGTATGAAATGCTTGGTATTGGTAATTTGTATCTGACAATCCTTGGTATTATTACAATTCTTTTTGGTATTATTGCAAAACACAGACCACATTTAACTGCGGATACAGCAGGTGTAAGATTCTCTGCGGAGTTGATTTTCCTAATATTTTTTGTTCTGTCGACTGTACTGCAAACAACAGTGGTTGAGCTGGTTTACTATGTTAGTGAAGTGGTTAAGTGGACAAAAGAAGGCATTTTCTTTACGATTTTTGTTGCAATGGTCTTGCTGTTTGGTGCTTGGTATTGGGGGCTTTTGAGTGTGCGAGAGCTGTTTACTAAATTTTTGTCTTTTTTTAGACAAAGAAGCCTTATTTATTGCTATTGGAACGAAATTAAGGGATTTTTCCGGCGCATTTTAAACAAGTGGAAAGCGATGCTAACAATTGAAGGGTTGGATAAGGATGTGTGCAACCCGTTAAAACGGTTTGTAATATTACAGTTTGTTTTTCTATGTTTCATGTGTTGCTTCTGGTTTTTGGGAATTTTTGGTTTAATGTTGTACTCCGCGTTGCTCTATCTAGGACTAAAACGTTATTTTAGCAAAATACAAATGCAATACAATTGTTTACTAAAGGCGACCAATGCGATTGCACAAGGGCAATTTGACAACAAACTTTCAGAAAATTTTGGCATTTTTGAAAGTTACAAGAATGAGTTGTATCAAATCCAAAATGGTTTTGGGAAGGCAGTGGATGAGGAAGTGCGCAGCCAACGTATGAAGACAGAGCTAATCACCAATGTTTCGCATGATTTAAAGACACCGCTCACGGCAATCATTACTTATGTAGATTTATTAAAAGAAGAAAATGTTACGCCAGAGCAGCGCAAGTCCTACTTGAATACATTAGAGCGCAAGTCGCTGCGATTAAAAGTGTTAATTGAGGATTTGTTTGAGATTAGTAAGGCGAGCAGTGGCAATGTGCGATTGGACCCGGTTGCGATAGACATCTGTAATCTAATACGACAAGTGTATTTGGAACATGAGGATCAGATGACGGAAAACAATTTGGATGTACGATTTGACTTGCCAGAGGAGAAATTTATTTTGCAGCTTGACAGTCAGAAAACTTATCGGATATTTGAGAATCTGTATGTCAATATCATTAAATATGCTTTGCCAAACACGCGCGTGTATGTGCAGGCAAGGGTGATTATTATAAAAGAAGGACAACGCACAATTCATATTGAAATGAAAAATATCTCGGCGCAGGAACTCATAGTCACGCCGATCGATTTGAC
>BLMC01000236.1 GCA_011959805.1 Lachnospiraceae bacterium
TGATTTTTAAAGCTAAATAGGATTTAATATAGTATAGAAAGTGTCAAAATTCGATTTTTTTCAGGGAGGTTTATCATAATGGATAATTTTGAAGAAACAAATAATATAGAGACAGCAGTCATTCCCAAAGGCACCGTTATCAATGGAAATATAATGATAAGTGGAAAACTGGAGATGTATGGAGTGGTAAATGGTGATATTAATTCGGACAATCAAGTGAATATTGCCGGAAACGTTACAGGAAATATAAATGCACAGGACCTTTCTGCGAAGGATTCTTTTATTGTAGGGCAGATTGTGTGCGAAAAGGGTGCTGCTGTGCATGAGAATACAGTTATTCTTGGGGATATTGTGGCTGAAGATTTAGTGGTTGATGGTGCGATACAGGGCAGTATTGATGTTAAAAATGGAATTATGATTGGCAATAAGGCGATTGTAGACAGTGATATTAAGGCGAAGACAATTCAGGTGAACAATGGGGCTTCCATTAATGGAACCTGTTCTTTGTGTTATGCAGATGTCGATATGACAAATATTTTTCCAGTAATAGAAGAACCTGAAGACCTTGCAGAATCTACTGTGGAGGAAGAGATGGAACCAGAAGAGTCCGTTAAATCCGATATAGAGGAGGATACAATATCAGAAGAGTTTGCTGAATCTGATATAGAAGAGGATACAATATCAGAAGAGACTATTGAATCTGATATGGAGGAAGAGAGCATACCAGAAGAGTCTGATACAATATCGGAAGAGTCCATTGAATCTATTGTAGAGGAAGAGATGACACCAGAAGAGACTATTGAATCTGACGTGGAAGAGGATACGACAGAATCTATTGTAGAGGAGGATATGACATCAAAGGAGCTTACAGAATCTACTGTGCAAGAAAATACGATACCAGAAGCGCTGGAGATTTCAGAAGAGCTGACAGAAGTACCCACGAAACGAGCGAAGGTATCTAAGTCTGTAGATGAATCTGCGGCAGCGGAAAACAAGCCAAAGGCAGTGGCAAAACCCAAAATGGTTGCGGAGAAACCAAGAGCAGTAGCAAAGCCAAAGGTAGTCGCAAAACCAAAAGCAATTAAAAAGGTCGACGAAGAATAATGATTAATAGCACTACGAATTGGAAATACAGCAAAGAACAATTTGTGAAAAATAGTGTCAGAGATACGGAAGCACTTCTTGATTTTGCCAATATGGTGTTTAGTATGGATTATAATAGTACAGATTTTGTCCGGCTTTTACCCAAGGCGTATTCTAAGGAGCGTTGTCAAATTCCAACACATCATATTATTTGGGAAGAAAACAGAGTACGGGCTTTGATAGACACTTATCCGCTGACAATGCAGATTAATGATATAGAGAAAAGTGCAGTCGAAGCCTGTTATGTGGGAACAGTGTGTGTCCATCCAAATTCCCGTGGAAAAGGATATATGATAGAACTTATGAAACGAGTCGAGGAAGAGGCAACGGCACAAGGTTGTGCTCTTATGATATTGGATGGTGATAGGCACAGATACCAGCATTATGGTTTTGCACATGCAGGCATTCAATATCGATTTCAGATAGAGACAGATAATATTAGGCACTGTTGTGCGCAAATTTATGAGACGCCTGTATCGCAGCCATATCGATTTGAGGAGATAGGAGTAAAGAGTTCTTATCTCGATTGTTTATATACATTTTATCAGCATAGGATTGTGACGGCGCGCTCAAAGGAAGATTTTTTATTGAGTCTACAAAGCTATGGTGCAACTGCATATGCCATTTTGGAAGAAGCGCATGTGATTGGATATATTACTTTGACAGAAGACCAGAGAGGTATATCGGAGTTTGAACTTGAAAAGAATCAGATGCTTCCAAAAGTTATACAAGACTTAATGTTAGAATTTGATATCGATCAGCTTGTGATTAGTGTAGGAATGGATGAGACAGATAAGATAGAATGGTTAGAAAAAATGTGTAATTACTGCAATGTTTCGATGTCGCACATGATTAAGATTCTTAATTATGAAAAGGTTCTTGCATTTATGTTACAATGGAAGCAATACTATGGCACACTCTCCACAGGAACATATGTAATTGGCGTTCAAAATGAGCAGACAAAGATTCTCGAAAAGTATTCACTTTTGGTCACAGATACTTGTGTCAATGTGACACGCACAGAACAGGAAGTGAATACTATACTTGAATCAAAGGAACTTATAAGGTTGTTGACAACAAGTTTTTATTTTGTGGAACAGCTCAAAGGAGAGGAAAGCAAATTAAAAAATGTACCCGCAGGCTGGTTTCCACTACCGTTTTACCTGCCTGAAGCGGATACATTTTAGAGAACTAGAATATTATTCTAATCCATATATTTCCAAGTATACATATTTGCAGTTCTGCATTTTGGACATACTACCTTATACTGTTCAAAAATAAACATTTTAATCTGATCATCAGAAACATTGGTAGTTACAATGCGGCTCTGTCCGCATTTGCATAGAAAAAGAATTTTTCTGTTTAAGCGTACAGCAAGGCTTTCGCCTCTTAGACTGAGCGCTTTTTCTATATATTTAAGTTGTTCTTCATTATGTACGCCGCATTCTTCGAGTGCCCATTTGTACTCATCGCGGATGATATGGAGTGCATCAGATGGAATGGATGCATAGTGTTGTTCTAATTTTTGCTCAGTAAACATATGGATACCTCATTTCTTGAATTAATTTTGCGAATAGGATTAAAGTTGCTATTGCTATAAGTATAACATAGTTTTTCAAAATATGGAACACGCAGAAGATTGTTTTTTATAACTATCAAAACAGTACGTTGCTGTTCTTACAGAATCTATCTTTTACTGCTAAGTTTATGAAAAACTATCAATAGATACTATTTATTTGTAAAGCAAATTTTGTATGGATTTTGCATATTGCTAAAACGGAGGGAACTGTGACAATAGTGTGAAATTAAAATTTCACCATCATGATT
>BLMC01000237.1 GCA_011959805.1 Lachnospiraceae bacterium
GCGTGATATTGGGGAAAATGTATCTAAAATAAGAACAAATAGACAGCAGAGGGGATGATTGATATTGGCAAATGTAGGCAGTTTTGGAGATATCACATTTTACTGTAAGTCAGTAGGAGGAAGAGATAAAATTTTATCTTTCCATGATTTAAACAGAAGTTCTTCTGCCAGCTTTTCTGAACATGAAAGAAATGGAGAAAAAGCCTATCTTGAATTTGGAGGTGATGGGCTTGATGAAATAACATTGACAGTTGAGGCAGATGCAAGGTACGGTGTTCGTCCGTTGGAGATACAGGACAAGCTGTATGAAAAAAAGTCATTGGGAAAAGCTGAGTTCTTTGTTTTGGGTGGAAAGAAAGTGGGCAAGAATCCGTTTGTAATAACAAATATATCAGAAGCGTTCAAAACATTATATATAGATGGTAGAGTAATAGCAATTAGTTTGCAGCTAACTTTGCGAGAGTATGCAAATCAAGTTGCTAGGATAACAACAATACCTTCAGCAGCGGACAGGGAACCCAAGGAAGCTGCAGTGACTGGAAATGATAGTTATACAGTAGTAAAAGGTGATTGTTTGTGGAATATTGCAAAGAAATTCTATGGCAAAGGAAGCCAATATACTATGATATACAATGCAAACAAAGATAAGATTAAAAACCCAAATCTTATTTATCCAGGACAAGTATTGATTATTCCAAAGTAGGAGGGCAGCATGATTGTTGAATATGCAAAAGCTGGTTTATCTATGACATCTACAGAACGGGATAGTGTGACAAACAGTATAAGTACTATAGCTAGTACACCATATGCATCAGCTCCATATATTCGGAGTATGGGAATTAAAAGTTATCCGCCTGAGTCTAACTCAGAAATTGCGCGAAACCAATATGCAGCAGAAGTGATGACACAGTGCGCTATATGGGAAAATAGAGCAAGAGTTACAGGGGTATACTTTGGGAAAAACAACGATGTAAGGATGGTGATAGAGAATGGCTAGAATTGATGCGTTGGAGAATCTGCCTAAAATTGATATGCTGGCAGATGAAGGGATAACTTTTGAATCCATAGTAAATGAAATGATTGCTGATTATGAAGCGTATTGGAAAGAGCTAACGGGGGAAGAACTGGTATTGTATCCTGCGGATAGCAGGAGAATTATGTTAAATGTAGCAGCAGGTAAACTATATCAATTGGCGGCTATCATAAATGAAAGACATAAGCTTAATTTTTTACAGTATATGTATGGTGATTTTACGAAAAACTGGGCTGCTAATTTCGGATTTAAGGAAAATGGAGTGGAGGCAGCAATTGTTACATTAAGATTTCATCTTGCGGTAAAACAGCTAACAGATGTAATTATTCCAGCCGGAACAAGAGCAACCTCTGGTAACAATATTTTTTTCGCAACGGATGAACAATTGACTATTTTGGCTGGAGAGAGCTATGCAGATACAAGCGCAACCTGTACACAACCAGGAGTTGTAGGTAATGGTTATGCGATTGGACAGTTAAATGTAATAGCCGATCCTGTTAATCTTGTAGAGCGTGTAGAAAATGTGACACAGAGCGCAGGTGGGCATGATGAGTATACAAATCAAGAATTGAAGGAATTAATCTATAATTTTCCAGCATCTTATACAACTGCAGGACCAGCAGAATGTTATGAGCAGATTGTGAAGTCTTATAGCAAAAATATAATTGATGCAAAAGTAATCACGAATAATGAAGCGTTGGTACAAATATATATTCTGTTACAGAATGGTGTAATTCCTACAGCGGAATACTGTCAAAAAGTTTTAACTTATATAAAAGAATTGAAAACAACACCTGATACCGATAAGATAGAGATTTTCTCTTCTGATGCAATGAGTTATGAAGTGGAGGCTATATATTACATAGCAGATGAACAGAAAGACATAGCAGATGCACTCAAAGAATCTATTGAAGAGGCAGGAATCGAATTTATTAATTATACCAGAAGCAAGATTGGACGTGCAGTCAATCCTAATATTTTAGTGACATATGCAGGTGCAGCAGGAGCTTCTCGAATAGAGATTGCAAACCCAGTATATATTCATGTTCACGAAAATGCAGTGGCAAATTGTAATAACATTAAAATGACTTTTGGGGGTTTTGAAAAAGAATAGGGAGGAATATTATGTTTCAGATAGATGATGTGGGGAGCATGTATCTATCTTTGCCGCCTAATTTACAGGATACAGAGAATGCATGTTTTTCATATGCCTTTGACAAACAGATTCAAAAGTTGTATAAGCTTGCAAAAAAACTTACTGTGTGGAGTGATTTAGATAATACAGACCCGAAATATTATGATTATATGGCTTTGGCAATACGAACCCCATACTATAAATCAGAATATAATCAAAAACAAAAATTGAAACTGATAAAGGCGACACTTGCTGCACGGAGGTATGCTGGAACAGTTAAAGCTGTTGAAGAACTTCTGGATCAAAGTATTTTATTCGCAAAATTTGTACCTTGGTATGAGTATAACGGAGAACCATATCATTTCAAGATTAAGACAAGTGATACACCAGAAATAGAATCTCGTATTTTATTTGGGAATATGCTTCAGCGTGTAAAAGCGGCTAGATCTATTATAGATGGGGTGGAGATAGACCATGATCCTATTAGGAATGCTATATATATTGGTGCTGGAATTCGTCAACAGAAAATTATACAAATCCATAATAAAGAAAAATTTGAATATAAGATCTGTGCGATATTGCATATTGGATGTGCAGTTAATGTAAAAAAGCAGATTGTTATCAAGGGGGAAAGGAATGACGAAGTTTGAAGGATGTTATTTAACAAATGCTGGACGTTACATGGTATATGACAAAGGGTTGACCAATATAACTTTTACAAAAGCTGTTACGGGGTCTGGTATACATATATCAAAAGAAGACATACCTGACATGGTGGA
>BLMC01000238.1 GCA_011959805.1 Lachnospiraceae bacterium
GCGGTACAACTATGTGATGTTAGTATATAAATGTGGACAGAAAAAGTTGAACAACTGCGGATGCCGCCATAGAAAAGACAGAGCAGCTTACCAAAGACGTGAAAAAGTACCAGACGGATAAGGCAGAACGGAAAATGGGCAGCGTTGGCAGCATGGAGGCTGTTAATCCGGTTGAACTTGCAGTAGTGGCAGAGTCAGAGTTCCAGCACGGGGCAGAGGCATTTGAAGCACACCGGCAGGAAACAACAAAAGCGATGACAACGGATAAAGCGACAAAGAATGAGCCTGTAAAGAACGGAAAGAGCCGATAGGGAAAAGTCCTCTTGAATTGAACTTAGGTTTGATTCAGGGGGATTTTTTATTTTGTTGGTCGTTTTCTGCAAAAAAAGATCACTTTCTGCAAGGGGTATTGTAATTGAATGAGGATAGCAGTATATATATTTGACGTGTGAATTAAAAAATTACAAACGCCTATATTACTTATTGATGAGGAGATGATTACGTTGGTTTGAAATTGTTGTAATAAGTTGTGCTGTTTTCATGAAAAATTAAGGAGGGATAATTTATATGAAAAGATTTTTTTCACTATTACTTACGGTTGCAATGTTTTTTTCAATAAATACAGTTGCTTATGCAAGTGAAGTTGCATCTGGCGACGAGTTTGTTGAAGCAACCCCTATTTATGTTGATGTTGAAACTCGTTTAATGAAAACTTCTACTTCTCCGGCAGGTGCTCTTCCGGCAACTACTGCTGATATTGAGGCATCAAATAATATGGAGGATAAGATTGTTGTTTCTGCCAATGAAGGTTTAACAAGAGCAGCAACATGGACATATTTATCTAATTATTTAGTCTACAATCAAACGACAAGTTATAATTGCGGACCTGCATCAGTTCAAGCTGCGTTAAAATACATTAATGGTAATACACCTACTCAGGCTAAAATTGCGGAGGGATGCAAGACTACGACGTCTGGAACGTATCTTTCTAATATGCTTACATATATTAATGGACAGCAGTCGGCTAATAAATATGTTTCCAAATATAACGCAAATTCTGATACAATGAAAAGCTGTTTATATTCTGGCATTGTGACATATAATGCGGCGCCTGTTATTGGTATGGCTTTTTCTTCTAATGATGGGTGGTTGTATTCTTCCGGCGGTCATTTTATGTCAGTATATGGGGCAACAAGCGATAAGTCCAAATTTGCCTTGGCTGATCCTTGGATTGGATATTCTGGTTCTGGGTTAAACAACAATTCGTGGTCTTATTCCAAATCGGCTACTGATATTTATAACGCTTATAGTAGCGTAAATATTGGTTTAATGTACTAAAAATAAGTTGTTGGGCGTTTGTAATAGGCGAAAAGGAAAGCTAACTTTCCTTTTCGCCTTATTTAACAAAATGGAGAATGTGATAATGAATAAAAGTATAAAAAAGTGTGTAGTTATTTTTATCATATATATAATGGCTTTTACAGGCTGTGCAACTCAATCAAAAGAAACAATAATTGATGATTTGCAAGTCAATTCTATACAAGCATATAATGCAATTTTTGAAAAGTCAAGCTTAAGAACATATATTAATGTATATGAAACGGAACTCTTTTATATGGAGATAATAGGTAATTCCGCAGATTTTTATATATATGATTTTGCTACAGAAAATAAACAAAAAATATCAACGGTATCAAATTTTGCGCTGAAAGGAAGAAGCAATACACTTATTAACGATACATTATACTTCTATATAAGTATATATAATGGAAATGAATTAAAAAACGTATTATATGGTATGAATTATACGGAGAAAGAAATGTATATTGTTTCTGAAAATATTTATACTCAAAGATTAATACCTATCATCGGAATCGAAAATCAGGTAGTTGCCTTACAAGGAAATACTCTTGACGATGGTGTCATGGAATCTTTTTTTGAGGTTATTAATGATGGCGGGAACACTGAACGAGTGGAGTTGCAACAAAGCGATGTTGACTGTACTAGAAATAGTATTTCACAAAGTATAGTCTGTTTTGATGGAGATGGTCAATATTTATATTCTATTGAGAAGAATTACTTGAATAAAGATACCCGCTACTTTTTGACTAAATATGATTTAGATTTTAATTATGTTGAAAAAATTGATATAACAGATTTTTTGAAAAATTATGAAATATCACATAGTATAGGAATGTTCAATGCATTTGGAAATTATTTTTGCATAACAGACTATTCTGGCAATTCTATACTGTGTGAAGTAAAAAATGGAGAAGTGAGTGTTATTTTAAGTGAAAGCGATTTGGAATATGTTGTTAATTCTTGTGAAAATTTGAATTATGAGTTTTTTTATATTAGGAATACAAATGAAATTTATAGGCTTGATGTTAAAAATGGGAAATTAGAAAAGCAAAATTACAATTTAGAAAATGAATCATCCGATATTCGCTGTGTTTTATCATATGGTAATGTTCTTTTGATTATAAAAAATTCAACGACTAATGATGATAAGGAAAACTTATATTTAATTCCTTGTGATAATATACCATAGATACGATCCCTTATCTGGTTTGATGGAGTGGGGGTGAAAGATTTTAGAATTAATTGCGTATGCAAATATATTATGCAAGGATGTATTAATATGAAAAAGTTTAAAAAGTTGTTAAGCGTAATGACACTTGGAGTATTATTGATTACGAATGTTATTCCGGTTAGTGCTGCTGAAAAGGATCAGTCGGCAAAGATAGAAAGCCTGAGTGAGCTTGATTTAGAAGCATACACTCAGGAGCTTTTGGATGCTGATGATGGGATACAATTATATGGACCGGCTCCGGCATTAACACAGTTCAAGTTATTGTTGATTGATTTGGAAAAAGCAGGACAGGAAACGATTCAAAATTCTTCATCTTCAATGCAGGTTGGTTCCCATTTAGATCATGGTGGAAT
>BLMC01000239.1 GCA_011959805.1 Lachnospiraceae bacterium
AGTCGAATTTTCAGCACGTTTCCTCTCCATTTCCGCAAGGATTTCGGTGGTGGATTTCTGTTTCTCGCAGTATTCAGGATAACGGAGCCTGATGCCCTGCCAGAAATACATAGCGTAGCCACAGCAGAAAATATCGCTAACCGAATACTCCCTGCACTCGCTTACCTGCTCGTCCCTGCTCTCATAGTCATCAACGCTCGGCGTTCCGTCCGTATAAAGGTTAAAGGCAAGCCTTACTACCCGTACACTCCCGCTGGTCTGCCAGCCCTGATGCAGACATTCTGGCTTGATATACCCGGACTTAATGTCGTAAATCTGGCTGAAATGATTTCTTGTGTCCTCTGAAATACCGAGAATATAAATCAACGCCTTGTGGTAGCTGTCCTGATACCTCGCCTGTTTCAGTTTCTCAAAATAAAATTTTTCATGTTCCTCGTTCGCAAAAACCATGTGTGTGTTGTTGGCGCTCTGCGCCCCTGCTCTTAACGCTGTGTTGTTCATGCTCTGAACCTCCTTGTTTGAATTTTTGAATAACAAAAGGACACTTCCTACTGGAAATGCCCTCACGCTCCAATCAGCTTCCGCCTTTTGGTCTATCTTCAATTGTATATAAGTCCTCTTTCGTGTTCCCACAGCCGAGGTCAAGTACCACGGAACAGTTAATTTTCTGAATAAGGTGTTTTTCACCCCGAAAATGACCGTCCCCACTAAATTCAAACATGGTCACAAAGTGCCTAAATTCAAGGACTTCTACATATCTCGCCTTTGTAGTCCCACTATAGTCTCCACATGCACTGTTCCTGGAAACTGGTCAACTACCACTACTCTCTCTATCCTATATCCACCATCTATCAACACTTCCAAATCCCTTGCAAGACTTGTTGGCTTACAGCTTATGTAGACAAGCCTATCCACCTGAAAATCAATAATTTTTTGTAGTGCTTTAGGATGAATCCCATCACGTGGAGGATCCAGAATGATATAATCAGGTTTTTCATCAATCTCATCTATCACTTTCAGCACATCCCCCGCAATAAATTCACAGTTGTGAAGACCATTTATTTCTGCATTCTGCCTTGCTGCCTCAACAGCTTCTTCCACAATCTCTACACCAATCACTTTCTTTGCTACAGGAGCTAA
Organism: Lachnospiraceae bacterium; assembly: GCA_011959805.1. Classification (GTDB taxonomy): domain Bacteria; phylum Bacillota; class Clostridia; order Lachnospirales; family Lachnospiraceae; genus COE1. Next base: position 1,141 of record BLMC01000239.1, read on the forward strand.
GAGTTGTGTGATTGTTCCTGTACCACTGTACAAGTCAAACACCGTTTTATTACATGCTCCCTCACTAGAAATATCACCCAAAAACTCTCGTGCTGTCTCATATAACACTTCCGCGCCCAGCGAATTGGTCTGAAAAAAAGAAAATTGGGAAATCTTGAATTTTAGCCCTAATAATTCCTCATAAAAATAATCCTGTCCATATAAAATAACAGTCTCATCACTTTGAACAATATCTGCCAAGGAATCATTCTTCGTATGAATCACTCCGCTTATTTTTCCACTTAATGGCAAAGCCAATAACCGTGTCACCAAAGGTTCTAAATTGTGTGTCTCCTGTGTTGTTGTGACGAGTGCAATCAACATCTCCCCTGTTTTATAGGCTTTTCGTACCAGTAAATGCCGCAAATACCCTTCATGACGAATTCGATGAAAATAACTACTATTCTTTTCTGCAAAATAGTCCAATACACACGCGAGCACAATTCTGTAGTCCTCATCCACAATGCAACAATTTCGCACAGAAACAATATCATAAAAACTCCCACGTTTATGCATTCCTAATGCAAGTGGACCATCTTTATATTCATCTCCAAAGGAAAATTCCATTTTATTCCTGTAATTTACCTGTATCGGACTTGCCTTAATTCCCTCGAAAATGTTATTTATATATTGGTTTGTATCTTTTTCAATTCCTTCCAATAACATCTGTTTTTCAAATGCAGGTTTTAACAGTCTTTTTACTTGATTCTCTTTTATTTCAAGTTGTTTGTCATATGGAACACTCTGATAACTACACCCGCCACACACACCAAAATGCGGGCAAAATTCCATCAGCTCATAGGGAGCTTTTTCAATTACTTCCAGTAACCTTCCCTCTACTTTTCCTTTGCGTTTCTTGCTAATCATGAATGAAATCTTTTGTTCTGGTAACACATTTTTAACAATTACTGTTTCATTTTCACATAGGACAACTCCCTTATTGGGAAAATCAATACGCTGTACAACTCCTTCATAAGTCTGCCCTTTCCTCATGCAATCCTCCATTCTGTTCCTCTTGCTGTTTCATGCACATAGAATTGTAATAGGGTGCTGTATGATCAGCACCCTATTTTGTGACACTATTTAACAGTTGTGTACTCATTTTCTTTGGCCGGCTCTTGTTCCTCGTCTTCTTCATCGTCAAAGAAGTCGTCCTCAAAATCATCGTCAAATTCATCATCGAAATCATCAAGATAATCTGGAGTCATATAACGATATACTGCATATGCAATAGCGGCCACTGCTGCTACTGCACCGATAATGGCAAGCACCCATAACACTGTGTTTTCTTTCTTCTCATTATCCTTTTTGAGATCACATTTTGCGCAGTATTTACTTATGATGTCGTTACTCACCAAATTCTTATCCTGCAGATAATCTACCAATTCATCCAACTTTTTCATTTCAAAAAGCTCCTTTCTGTTTTTACTTCACTCTCAGCAAAGCTCTGTTGTATATATCATAACATTATTTTTTAAATTTTACTACTATTTTCAAATAATTTGTGCTTTTTTTTATAACAATTTAACCTTTAACTTGCTGTCCCAGGTATCAAGCCATGCAAAATCACCTGATACCTTTATAATATTACATAGTTTAGTATACTTTGCAATAATATAAAATCCTAGGCTAATCTGCAGTATTTTTCTTTTTTAATAGGTTCCCAATTCATAGATTTATTATATTTTTTGCAATTTTGCAAACGCTGCATACATTATTTTATTTCCATATGCATCAAAGTTCACTGTCACTTTGTAATCCCTTGC
>BLMC01000240.1 GCA_011959805.1 Lachnospiraceae bacterium
GCGAAGTTTGAGATCCGTAATAAAAATAAGGTATCCTACAAGCAAAAATTTGTAAGGAAAACTATACTTCATTTAATAAAGAGAGGACTACAAAATGGATATTAAAGAACAAATTAGTAAAATAATTGAGGAGATTTCCAAAAATCCTAATATTAAAGACCAATTTGACAAGGAACCTGTAAAGGTGATTGAAAAGATGATTGGTGTTGATTTACCAGATGATATCGTAATGAAAATTATTGATGGTGTAAAGGCAAAGCTAACGATAGATGATGCCTCTAAAGTTGTAGATACTTTAAAGGGCATATTCCAATAATTTATATATCTACTTTTGGGATAAGTTGTATTTCTTTTAATATACAAAATAACGCATTGTATTAAGAACTGTTGAAAATAACTTCTACAAGCAACGATACTGTACATAAGGATTAGATTAAATGTATAAATTATTTCTCGACAGTTCCTTAGCGAAAGGATTCTTTTGTTTCGGCTTTATTTTTCAATTGCCGTTCACTCTTATAAAATCTATAAGATAAAATTCGACAAAAATGGAATAAAGAAATAATATTAAATGCAGAAAGCACCAAAAGATATATTGTGGGTGCTTTTTTGACATTTCTAAAGCCATAACACCAAAAATAACCCTTACAAAAATGTATAATCAACGCGAACGAGGTGCATTATGATTGATTCTAAAATTTTAACTTCAGAAGCTTACAATTTCATACAATCCGACACGCATCTAGGCAAACATGTAATTTTATTGGGACTTGCTGGAAGTTATTCTTATGGTACTAACAACGAAAACAGTGACATCGATGTCAGGGGTGTGGCTTTAAATAGCAAGTCCGACTTAATTGGATTGACAAACTTTGAACAGTATGTAGACACGCAAACCGATACGGTAATCTATAGTTTTATGAAAATGATTACGCTGCTTTTAAGTTGTAATCCAAACACGATTGAACTACTTGGATTAAACCCTGAACATTATCTGTACCTACACCCACTTGGACAGGAATTAATTGACAATGCACATCTCTTTTTGTCAAAGCGTGCAATTCATTCTTTTGGCGGCTACGCGGACGCCCAACTACGACGTCTACAGAATGCACTCGCAAGAGATTCTTATCCACAACGAGAAAAAGAACAACACATTTTTAACTCTGTCAAAAATGCGATGCATGATTTCCGAAAACGCTATACATCTTTTGAAAATGGCGCGATTCACATTTACACAGACACGGCAATCAATCCTAATTTGGAGAAGGAAATCTTTGTAGATACCAATCTCAAACACTATCCGTTACGGGACTATAAAAATATTTGGAATGAGATGAATAATATTATCAAAGATTATGATAAGCTTGGAAAACGTAACCGCAAGAAAGACGATAATCATTTGAACAAACACGCTATGCATTTGATACGACTTTTTATGATGGCAATTGACATATTGGAAAAAGGTGAGATTCATACCTATCGCAAAGAAGAACACCAACTTCTACACGAAATCCGAAACGGTAGTTATCAGAAATCGGATGGCACTTTTCGGAATGAATTTTATGAACTGTTAAATGATTATGAGAAAAAACTGGACAGCGCAGCGGCACATACTATGCTTCCTGACGAACCTGATATGAAACAAGTACAGGAATATGTGATGGCTGTCAACGAGAAAGTAGTGCTTGATACACTATAAAAAAGTCAAACCTATCAATGTAAAAAATCAACTGACAGCAAAACAGATTAATTCACAGTAAAATGTCAATCGAAAGAAAGGGTGCTATCCAATGAAATATAGAGATTTTGAGGGTTCTATTGAGGAACTTGTCGCTTTGAAGTTAAAAGAAATCGAGGAAAAAGAACATGTGACAATACTTCATGCTGTCGAGTCTGGCAGTCGTGCTTGGGGCTTTGCATCACCTGACAGTGATTATGATGTGCGTTTTATTTATGTACGTCCACAACACTATTATTTGGAACTGCAACCCAAACAAGACTTTATTGATTGGGCACTTGATGAAACGCTCGATATCAATGGCTGGGATTTATCCAAAACTTTACAGCATTTTCACAAATCCAACGCAACTTTATTTGAATGGGCAACCTCTCCAATTGTATACTACACCACACCAGAATGGCAAAAAATCTATATGATATCCAAAAGATATTTTTCTTGCAAATCCACAATGTATCATTATTATGGCACTGCGCGGAAAAATTATCACGAACATTTAACAGATGCTTTGGTAAAATATAAGAAATATTTCTATGTACTACGCCCAATTCTAGCTTGTAAATGGATTGAGAAAAAAGCCTGTCCACCTCCCGTTTTATTTCAAGAATTGGTAGATGAAGTCTTAGAATCAGAGTACAAGGAAATAATGCACCAACTTGTCAATGCCAAAATGCAAATGGCAGAATCTGAGAAAGCTCCTCGGATTGACCGCCTTAACACATATATCGAAAAACAACTTGCCTACTATAAAGAGAGTATTGATGCAATGACCGACGACCGCACCGCAGATTGGACAGCATTAAATACATTGTTTATTAATTTGAGTATATAAATTAATCCTCCATCTGTAACAGTCCATAAAAACAGTGTAATGACAAAAATGCAACAAGCTGTTGCAAAGTAATATTTGCATAGCTTGTTGCTTGTAACAGGACGCTGGAGTCATACTACATCTGATATACAACTTTATCTGTATGAATCCCATCCAAAAATTCCATTTTCTCTTTTAATGTCATAGATTCATATGTACCAGCTTTATAATCTTTATATTGTTCCACAACTTTTAAGTAATCATCGTATGATTTTATTTTTAAATATGCTATATATTCTACTCCATTAATCTGATTAATACGTATAATTATATGATACCAGGGTCAAAAGGTCAAGAAATCCAATGCAAGCTTGCTTGC
>BLMC01000241.1 GCA_011959805.1 Lachnospiraceae bacterium
GTGGAGAAGTACGAGATCTTTTGGCAAATCCGACCGATTCTGAACTATTGCGCAAGGCCAAGCAATATACAATTGATTTTTCTAATGTAAAAGGAATATTTGAAGGATTGTATATTGCAGATATTAATACCTATGTACTCACGCACACTGCTTCGGAAGCAATTGGAATCACGACCCGAAGTGGAAAAGATCTGGAGACCTTTCGCAATACAATTCTATCCACCCACGAACTTACGAATCTGGGTATTATGCAGTCTCCGGGAACTGGGAATATGGTAATCTCTATGTATTATCCAATTTATGATGATCATACTTGTTTGGGTTTTGTAGGTGCTGGTGTCTATGCAGACCATTTAATGGATGCACTTTTAGATTTGGAACTCAAAAATCTTCCAGAAAGCAGATATGTATTTATCAATGCACAGACAGAAGTTTATTTGTATCATACAGAAGAATCTTTATTAAATACCCAAATAAAAGAAAAAGGACATCTTGCAATTATAGAACAAGCGCAGAAAGAAAACGATTCAACAACACAGTTGTATACTTATCGAAATGAAAAAGGCCGAAAACAGCTTGCAGTTTATAAGTATTTAAAAGATAGAGGCTGGATATTTATGGTTGAGGCTGATTCCTCTAAAGTTTATAGTTCTGTCATTCTTGTGCGCATTCTGATGGGAATTGCTTGCGCGATAGTTGGTACAATTATTATTTATGCCACACGTGTCTTCTTAAATAAAACCGGAAAAGAATTGATGGTTGTGGAAGATGCAATTTCTAAGCTAAGCAAATTTAATCTTGCTGCTGATAAAGGACTGGAATCATTTTATGGAAGAAAAGATGAAGTCGGAATGATTGCAGATGCCACGCATAATGTTTGTGATCATCTAAAAGCTACATTTGGAGATATCGAAAGAATTTTAAGCGAAATTGCAAATGGTAATCTCACAGTCGATGTTGAAAAAAATGAAAATTACTATATTGGCGATTTAAAAATGCTGACAAGCAGCCTGCAGACAATTCGTTCTAAATTAACAAAGGTACTAAAAGAAATTTCCTTAGTATCAAATCAAGTAGCATCTGAAGCTGAGCAGGTACGGTCAAGAGCAGATACTATGTCAAATGGCGCTGCAGAACAGACAATCTCAGTACAAGCACTGGAAGGGGCAGTTAGCAACATTAAACACCAAGCAGCTTCCACCACAAAATTTGCAAGTCTTGCAAAGGAGGAAAATATACAGACACATCAAAGAATTGAAACATGCAGCAATGATATGTTAAGTCTAATCGATGCGATGCAGACAATTGGCATAAAATCTAAGGAAATCAACAACATTATTAAGACAATTGAAGATATTGCACACAAAACGAATATTCTATCTTTAAATGCTGCAATAGAAGCAGCCCGAGCTGGCGAAGCAGGAAAAGGATTTGCCGTTGTAGCCGACGAAGTAAGGATGCTTGCAGGACAATCGGCAGAAGCGGCAAAAAACACAGCATTTTTAATTCGGGAAACAGTTGCAGCAGTAGAGACTGGCAGTCAAATTTCTGATCTTACAAACCATGCGTTACAAGAAGTAGTAGTAAGTGCTGAGAATGTATCAAATGCTGTGTCTTCTATCTTTCAATCAGCAGATGATCAATCTAGTGCCATAAACCAAATTTCTCAAGAACTAGAACGCATTTCAGATGTTGTGCAAAGCAATGGTGAGGTTGTAAAAGATTCTGCTATGGTCAGTGAAAAAATGTCTCTACAGGCTGCGATGTTAAACGATCAAGTGTCCAAATTTCAACTTTAAGGCAATCTATTTTTGCTATCAATAAATTTTATACATATTATTATATCTATCTTTGATAAAATAGCTTAACACTAAAAACCGAATATAACTAATCGAGTAGGGAAGGTTACTTCCCCCTACATGCGCCACTTTAGTGGTATATTTCCTCTGCATCGGCGTGTGCAATCGAGTAGGGAAGGTTTATCTTCCCCTACTCGCTGCGCGGGGTGCGTGCAGCAAAGCTGCTAATTTCCTTACGCACCCCTGTGCATAAATGGGAAACGTTAGATTAAATCCATTGTTTCCCACTTACCGTTAAGTTTTTATTGTGGATACTGGTTGTCCATTCACTATTCTCACAAATCCTTCCCGCCATCCTAAGTTTCCAATAATAGAGCAATCCAACACCCATTCTATCCGTTGATATCTATTTTGCATTCTTTGCAACTCCTCCTGTGCATGTTCTTTTATCAGAAAACATGAACTTTCTACAATGTCTATCTCATCAAAGTTCTCATTGATATTCCATCCTTGTACCATCCAGATTGTCTCAGGCGTGATATTGTTTATATTGTCAGCAATATCTTTTTTCACAATACGATATGTACAAGGAAAATCACAAAATCCTCTAATATTATGAAGATAAAATTGTGCTGTCTCTTGTGCTTGTTGTTCTGTTAGAAAGAAACCAATTTGAACCTCTCACGACTAAAGTCGTAAGATTCCTGTTTCATTGACTTCCTAACCAAACTTGTTTGGTTTTCTTATTATCTCCACAGGCGTAACTTTCCGTTGTTCCAACGGTAGATCGTTATTTTAGAACGTGTTTGAAAAATGCTTTCTGTCAGATGTGCGTCACAATTTGTGTGATTTTTGTGCTGACTGAATTCGGTGCAAAAATCACGCAAATTAGGGCGTATAGATGGCAGGAATGATTTTTCAAACATGCTCTAGGTTAATAACAGCCTCAATCCTTCTTTCAGAATGTTAATAGCTGCGTTTATATCTCTGTC
>BLMC01000242.1 GCA_011959805.1 Lachnospiraceae bacterium
GCTCCATCTTTGTCTTTCGTTCACTATCAAACCACTCTGTTAAGTTCTCCTTTACTGTCTCCAAGTCATTGGATTGAAGCAAAATATTGTTTTCTGCTCGTATGGTACCTCTTTAGAAGATGCAATATCCACTCCATCTGTATTAGAAAAGGTAATCTGTACCCGCACCTTCTTTGTCCATCTCTTTTGTGTTGGCAGTCTTCTCAATTCCATCTGGTTTCTAATGTATCATACAATTATTGACAGTCAATACCTTCTCCTCTGGGCTATCTGTATTGACATGATGGCTTCCCATACATACCACTGCACCATCTGTCTCTTAACAAAAACGGTACAACTGTGCGTTCAAATCATCTAAAGATGCTTCAACTCACTCTTCCATTCGCAAAAATCGTGCTAACGCACTTCAACGTCTGCTAACGCAACTATTTTTATTTATTCAATAAATTGAATGCAAATTTTTATTGGATTGGAACCAAACAGGTGAAAAATCATTCTTGAATATGCTATTATATGGTATCCAACCAATACCACCTATGGTATTATCTATAAAATATTCTATTTGTCATATCCTTTATAATTCTCTTCATCTAACCTTCCCAAAAAAGGAACACCATTGTAATGTATGACTGGGAAAAACTTCACTTTAAAGAAAAACATATCTATTATTTGATGATCTCCTAAAACTCCGCTTTGAGGTATAGCTGTTAATAAAGTTACAATATAAAATCCTGATTCCACCACTATCCTTTGGTTTAAATCACATTCTTTCGTCCAATCCATCAAGTCATAAACATCACGTATATATAATTCATTATCTTTTACAATCAACCCAACTTGCAACCTATAATCATAATTTAATTTTTGTTCTTCAGTCGGCATTCCTGGACAAACCCTTATTGTATAGTTTCCTGGACTGCCTGTGCAGAAAGGAACTATTTTACATTCTTCAGCTATTTTACCTGCTGAATACCCATCATATAAATATTTTTCAAAAAAATCTTCACCTTCTTTAATCTTTCTAACCGCAAAAGGTGAATATATTACAAAACCTAGTCCATCAATTCCAATCTCTATTATCTCATTCATGATACTTTCTCCTTCCAATACTTTAAAACCATTCAGATCCCAGCCACTTAAAAAGGGTTAACATTCCATATCCATTAAATAAAATACTAAACTTCTACTCTGCAAACACACATACAAGGACTATGATTCAATCTACAAAAATATCCAATTCCGTTTTTCCGACATCGTAATGAAAATAACGAACAAAGACTTAACTTCTTATAGTGCATCATAGGTGTAATGTATGCTTCCATTCATCTGCCGTTTTCTGTCCGATTTCCATATAAAGTTATAAGTATAATGATTGTCTGTCGGCACTTCTGTTGCTAGATGGGTTAGCCTGTTAGATTTTTGTCTGCATCAAAGGTATAAATAATTAAAGGTAAATGAAATAAAACACCTACCTTTACTATTTACTTATTATAGAAAATTTTAATTTACAGAAATCATTTCACACTCTCTAATAGTCCTCGAAAATTTAGAGATACTTTTTGTGTTCTTTGGCTATTTTAATAGTTTAGTAGTTAAACTAGTACCTGTTTTTTTAATTTCTCATATACCAAGCACTTGCTATTTGCATCATTGCCGCGTTGTCGTCTGTCAACGATACCACCGCATTGCTTTCTTCCTCCACCTTGCACTAATACAAAGTCAAACACTTTGTATATGAAGATTAACAAAATGATGTACCAGTACAACTGGTTAATTTAATCTTTTAAGTTGATCTCCTTCTATTACCCAGCTTGCTACTGCGCCAATCTGTGGCAGTAATTCTCTTTGTATCTTATCAATATCATTACCATAAAAAACTCCTGATGCAGATATCTTCCCCTTAGGACATTCCGTTTGTGTTATCCAAAATGAATACTCCTGATTGTATGCAAAAAGAAAATATTCATCATTAAACCAAACTGTCTGCATTTGATTTTTTTTGATAAACTCTTTTATTGTAATATCTAACACTTTTTTTTGGTCAAAGGATAATAAACTTTTATATCCAAATCCAAGATATTCAGAGAAATATCTTTCTTCAAATTTCTGCACAGCACATTGGAATAAAAGATTTTCAAATGATGAGCTTACATAAAAACCTCCTTCACAGGATATTTTATCATCGTTTTTTTTATCTATAAAATACATTACGTCCATCTCATTCCAGAAACAATTAAGTTCATCAACAAACAGCTCATTATTATTTTGATCTCTTATTATTTCAGGCAGTCTAGCCAGACAAAATTCTCCAAGTAAAACATCTGATAAAAGTCCTCCATCACCTTCAGCCGCATAACATGCAAATTTTAAATAGGATTCTGGTACTTTTGGATTTTCTTTTTGCATTTCTAAATACATCTGTAATTCTTCTAACTTTTCAGATTCTGGAGGAATTAACCTCCCCCTCCAACCTGGATCTACAGGCGAGATATACGCACTTAACCCTTCCATTAAATCTTTTCTTTTCTCAAACATTTGCGTTCGCATTTGCATATTGCATAATCTCCTCTTCATAATGTGCACAGGTATCCTATTCAGATAAAGTATTCTTTCTTCTTATTTCTGTCAATATTATTGTTTTTCTGTATTCTGATATTTATATGAAAAGTTATTAGACTTTTTATAATTCATACACATTAATTTATAGATGAAATTTGAATCCATAATTCTATTAAACCTTATTCACCTTTACAGGAATTTCTGTCAATTAACCATTTTAATGCTTCTT
>BLMC01000243.1 GCA_011959805.1 Lachnospiraceae bacterium
GATGACGAGTATTTACCGCTTAGAGATGTGGTGTTCAATACGTTAAGACAGGAAATACTTACTGGAAAACTCAAGCCCGGCGAGCGTTTGATGGAAATTCATTTAGCGAATAAACTTGGTGTGAGCCGTACTCCAATTCGAGAGGCGATTCGGAAGTTGGAATTAGAAGGGCTTGTGATTATGATTCCGCGGCGCGGCGCAGAAGTGGCACAGATTACATTAAAAAACCTCAAGGATGTTATGGAGGTACGTCGCGCGTTGGATGTACTTGCGATTGAACTTGCCTGTGAACGTATGAACCAGCAGGAGTTAGATACTCTTTATCAGGCATGTGAACATTTTTCTGCTGCTGTCAAGACAAAAGATACCCGAATGCTTGCGGAGGCAGATGTGGCATTTCATGACAAGATTGTATTGTCTACTGGAAATACACGATTGATACAGTTGGTTAGCAACTTGTCAGAACAAATGTATCGATATCGGTTTGAGTATTTAAAAGATGCTTCCTCACATGAGATGCTCCAACAAGAACATTTAGAAATGTATCAGAGCATTATGAGAAAAGATAGAGCAACTGCGGCAGACATTGTGCGGAGACATATCAATAATCAAGAAAAAGCGATTATTGAGCAGCTTCAACTAGAAAAAGGAGATCGCAGGAAAGGTGTATAAAAGTTTATAATGTGTCCATACTTACTGATATAAGAGAAAGGGAAGGTATGGACATATGTTTTTCTGCAAAAAAGTTTTTAGAAATTTAGTGTTGACATTGGGGGTTGTATTGTGGGTGGGAGCACTTAGCCCTGAAATTTTTATGAATTCAGGAATTGGTTGTATCTTAGATGAAAATGGTGAGGAGCTTACCACAAAAGAGGCGATGGAGTTTATGGAGTCCTACTTCTATGGAGATGTGGATGAAAACCAAGAAGCGGAAGTAAAATTAAAGTATAAATTTGCGTTGCTAGAATTTTGGAAGTGAATTTGGAGGTATATATGACGAAAGAAGTGCTGGTATCCATACGTGGACTTCAGTTTGTAGATAATGAAGTGGGGCAGAATGCCTCTGATGAGGAACTTGACCAGATTGAGACAATCTGTCCTGGACAATATTATTATAGAAACGAGGCACATTATATCTGTTATGAGGAAATAATGGAGGATATTTCAGAGCCTATTAGCAATATGTTCAAATTAAAGGGAAAAGAGTTTTCGCTGTGGAAAAAAGGCCCAGTGAATGTACAGATGGTGTTTTCCGAGGGGAAAAAAACCATGACTGATTATTTTACCCCATTCGGAAATATACTGATTGCAATGGATACCAAAGAAGTCTGCGTGACAGAGAGCGCGGACTGTATAAAAATACATATTGCCTATGGACTTGAGGCAAACTATCAATTTATTGCCAATTGCAATATTGCGATTGAGATTAAAAGTCATAACTGCGCATAAAATTATTGCATTGGCTCTTGTGGATTATTGCGCCGAATTTCATCGAGCAGATGTTTCATGCGCCGCTCCATCTCGGAGAGTTCTCCTGAGTAATTGCGAAATGCATCTGCAGTTTCGTCAGGGGTTTCTCCCTTGTAACAGATGCGGTGTTCCATACTTGCCCAGAGGTCCATGGCGAGTGTACGAAATTGTATCTCAACAGGATAATACTGCATTCCTTCAATGCGATATACGGGAATGCCCAAAACCATATGGTAGCTTTTATAACCGCTTTCTTTGGGATAGTGAATATAGTCGCTCTCCTTTAGAATCAATAAATCTGTCTGTGTCTTTACAAGCGATAGAATACTAAAGATATCTTCCACAAAATAGCAAATTACACGAATACCCGCAATATCTGTCAGGTTATCTTTTGCCGTAAAGGCAGTGACTGGAAGATTTTTGCTGGCAAGTTTTTTTTCAATGCTTTTACGACTTTTGATGCGAGCTTGTATATTGTGGATTGGATAATCTCTGTATTTTTTTCGGTAGTCTTCATTTAAACCGTTCATTCGTACTTCGAGCCGTGTCATGGCTTCACGATAGGGTTCTACGAGTTGGTCGTACTCTTCTTGAGGAATGCGCTCCGTCTTTGTAGGCGCGATAAAAGTAAGCGTTTTTGCAGACTCGTAGATACCTTCACTATTCATTTTTTTTAGCTTATCGTTTGGTAATTCATTTTTCTTAGCTATCAAAATTTCTGCCCCCTGAATGCATGCAGCAGTGTTTTATTATGCACATATTTTGTATTTTATAATACAAATTGGAATTGCGCAAAGGGTGCGCCGGAAGTGTCTACATGCCTTATTTCTTCTATATATTCAATATAGCTCAAAAAGGTCACGAAAGCAATGAGAAATGTATAAAATTAACAAAAAAATTATATAACCATCACACTTTTTGTTTATTCTGCGACTGTTGTTCTCATTTTTATAAAAAGGTGGAAAAGACACTAAAGTTGGTGCTATACTATATATATGCGATGATTGTGTAAAATAGACATCAATTGTAAAAGAAGATGTAAAATGATTTAATTGGATCAAATTGAGTAAAACACTACAATTACTAAGAAGCTTTGGAAGTTTTTGTAAACTGTAAGTGTGATTACTGTGGTAAAATATATAATAGGAGTGTTATAAGATATGATATTAGATAAGATTTATTATACAGTGGAGAGTCTTGATGGTGATTATGCATACCTTAAAAAAGATGCAGATGCATCAGAAGAACTAAAATGTGTTGCGCGTGCCCTACTTCCAGCGGAAATAGCAGAAGGGACAAAAC
>BLMC01000244.1 GCA_011959805.1 Lachnospiraceae bacterium
CATAGTCTGTGCTATACTATAGGATAAGTTTAATTATTTTGGCTATTTATAAACATAAATGTTCAAACAAGGCATATCAGTAGGATGACAAACAGCAGCATATAAGCAAGAAAAAGTTTTGTTACTCGATTAATTTATTATAAAGAATAAACAGAAAGGCATGATTAAGCAAATGGAACAGTTTCGGTTTATCTGGCAATATATCAGGCGACACAAGGGACAATACATTGGTGGAATTATTACCTTATTTATATTGGATTTTGCAAATCTATACATTCCTAAGACAACAGGTGTGATTACAGATGGGCTTGCAGCACAATCTATTGATAGGAAGGGAGTATTTACTAATATTGTCATAATATTAGGGATTGGTTTGACGCTCGCAGTAGGACGTTTTTTGTGGCGTTATTTTCTCTTTGGTGCGGCGCGGTCAATCGAGCATGAGATTCGTGACGATATGTTTGCACATTTGGAAACATTGGATGTGGAATATTATAATGAACACAAGACAGGGGATTTGATGACACGCTTTACAAGCGATTTAAATGCGGTGCTTATCGCCATCGGTCCCGCAGTTATTTCTGCTTTTGATGCTGTGGTGATGACAGTGATGGTTATTGGTCAGATGATGATTTATGTGAATTTTAAATTGACGCTGGTGGCTGTGATTCCACTGATTTTTATCGCGTTTGGAGAACTGTATTGCGGGAAACTGATGCAGAAGCGTTTTCAAGAGCGTCAGGAGGCGGTATCAGAGCTGACAGACTTTGTGCAGGAGAGCTTTTCGGGTGTGCGTGTGATTAAAGCGTTTGTGCGGGAACAATCACAAATCCGAGAGTTTGCCAAGACAAATATAAATGCGAAAAAGAAAAATTTGCGGATTGCTCAGCTTGAGGCGATTGTGATTCCACTGTTAGATGTAGTAATTGGTATCAGCAGTTTGCTCACGCTTCTGTATGGTGGGCATTTAGTGTTAATTGGGGAGATTACAATTGGGCGATTTGTCGCATTTAATCAATATATTATGATGCTGGTGTGGCCAATGATTGCCTGTGGGGATGCCATCAATTCCTTTTCAAGGGGCGGTGCAAGTATCAGGCGATTGCAGGAGGTATTTGAGCAAAAGCCAGAGATTGCGGACGGAGAACATGTAATTTATGTGGATGCACTTCGAGGCAATATTCGCCTAGACCATCTGACCTTTTTGCACAGGGGGCACAGTGAGCCGACGTTAAAAGATATCAACCTTGACATTAAAGCAGGAACGACTCTTGCGGTTATAGGACGCACAGGAAATGGCAAGTCCACACTGGTTAATCTGCTGCTACATCTCTATAATACAAAGCGAGGTATGATTTATCTTGATGGAAGAGATATCAATGATATTCCATTGAAAACGCTGCGCGAAAACATTGCTTATGTGCCGCAGGATAATTTTCTGTTCTCAGATACCCTCAAATCAAACATTGCTTTTGGTACCGATGACGAGGAGATGGATGAGATTGTCAGAGCGACGAAAACAGCGTGCATCCATGAAAATATTATTGCGTTTCCAGATGGCTATGATACGATTGTTGGGGAGCGCGGTGTCACGCTTTCCGGTGGTCAGAAGCAGCGCAGTTCGATTGCGCGCGCATTGAAAAAGGATGCGCCAATTTTGATTCTCGACGATGCGTTATCTGCGGTGGACACTGACACGGAAGAGAAAATCTTAAAAAATTTAAAGGAGAATCGACGTGACAAGACGACGATTTTGATTGCACATCGCATCTCTACAATACAAAATGCAGACCAGATTCTGGTGCTGGAAAATGGAGAGGCGAAGGAGTGCGGAAACCATAAAGAATTGATGGCGCTCGGGGGAATTTATAAAGAAATGTTTGAAAAACAGCAGCTTGAGGCAGCAAAAAGTTTGGCGATTTCAACACTGTAAGAAAAGAATTGAGGGAAAATTTGATATGCCTGTTTATGAAACAAAGGATTACGAAAAAGTGGTAAAGCGAATACAAGGAAAAATAGATGCACTTGATATTAAAATGGGAAAATATCTTTCTTTGATTAGGAAGAGAGAACTGTGATAAAAGAAGCAAAAGGAGATAGAAAATGAAACGGTTGCTTACATACTTAAAACCACATCGGTGGTCGATGTTGCTCTCCTCAGTATTAGTAGTAGCGCTTATTGGTGTTGAACTGTACAAACCGATTATTATTGGAAATGCTATCGATAATTATATTGGAACTTTTGGACAGTCAAGTGCTGTGGGAGCGGAAGATGCGTTTCAAGGAATTTTGCGCGCTGGAGCACTGTACGCGCTAATGCTTTTGCTGGGGTTTGTGTTTAACGCCTCAAATACATGGATTTTACAAAATGTAGGACAGTCGATTATTTATAGAATGCGCGAGGAGGTATTTGCACACATCCATAGTTTATCTGTCAATTTTTTTAATACACAGCCTGTTGGAAAACTGGTGACGCGCGTGTCCAATGACACAGAGGCGGTGAACGAGTTATTTTCGCAGATTCTAGCAAAACTGTTTAAAAATACAGTAAAAATTTTTGGATTTGCGGTTGTGATGCTCTCGATTGACTTGCGCATGGCATTGTACTCGTTTATCTTAATTCCGTTTGTGACAGCGTTGACCTTCTTTTTTCGGTATTTATCGCGAAATGCGTATCGGATTACAAGAACTTGTATTACGGAATTAAATACATTTT
>BLMC01000245.1 GCA_011959805.1 Lachnospiraceae bacterium
ATAAAAATAATCCCACACGTAACCGATGCCAGCACCCTGATAGCAGATTAATTTGAGTGTAAAATACTCTGGTGTAGTCATAAGCACCTCACTTTTTACGACAACATCTTGATACCCTTGTTCTTGTTTTAAATTCATCTCAAACTCTTTGATTAGATTATCTGTAATAGACTGGATTTCGGCATTAATTTCTGCCGTCGTGCGGTCTAAGTTCTCCTGAACTGCACTGTTATTGGGCTGTCCGTCCACTTTTTCTTCTAGTTGAATCTCAGGTACTTCAATCTCTGCCATATTACGGTCCGTTTCATATTCATAATTGCGGAAAGTTACCACCTTTACAAGCTGACCAATCACAGGTATCTGCTCCATCGCATGTGCAATCGCTCCTGATGTATTGGGCAGTATCACAAAAATCCCAATCACTGCAATAACTGCCACTGCCACAAATTGAATCATTCCATTCTTTCTTTGTCTATTTTGTTCCATTCTCTTTACCTCCTCTATTTTTTGATACAACTGTTCTACTTGACTTTTTGCCATCTGTTGACTGACATAACTTTTTTTTAACTTTTGTAATTCATGTTCTAGCTGTGTATTTTGAATGTTTGTATCATACTTTCTGTCATCCATAATGAACCTCCTTTTCTATTGATTCCAAAAAACACTTTCCACAAGCATTGCTATTGATGTTCAACGCAATATCTTACAATTGTACTTACTTAAGATACAAATGCCAATCTCAGCACACAAATTGATAGAAAGCATCAACTGCGTATTCAAAAAACGAAAAATATTTTGCCAAAATTATGTGTCTTCTTCAATCGCGGATCGCAGTTTCTTTAAACTTCGATACAGTCTACTTTTAACAGTATTTACATTCTCCTCAAGAATGTCTGCAATCTCCTCCAATTTCATCTCCTCGAAAAAACGCAGTATCACAACAGCTTTATCTTGTTCGGGCAGTGTGTCCAATGCTCTTTGTAAATCGATATCTGTACCATGGTTCTCAATAGATTGCACTTCCTTTCCTGTTTTCTCTTGTATCTCGTCATACGAACAATGCTGTGGTTGTTTTAGAAAGCGAAAACACTCATTTAACATAATTCGATACACCCAAGTTTGCGCATATTCAGGTTTTTTGAGAGTATCACTTCCACGCAGAGCCTTATATACGCCGTTTTGCACAATATCATAAGCATCTGATTCACTGTGGACATAGCTGATTGCAAGACGATAATATTTGTCATACTGTTCTAATAAAATCTGTTCAATCAAAATTCTGTTTGTCTCTTTCTTTTTATTACTCAAAAATAAATGCATTTTTTCACCTCCTTGTCAACTGTTTAATGATTAGACCGACTACCCTCCGAAATAGTTTCACAAAATTTAAATAATAAGCGATTTTTATGGAACAAAATTTCAAATATTACTCCAAACCGTTGCTATGAGCGCCTTCTATGCCATGAATCGCAATAAATTTTTTATTTTATCCTTCTATTGACACTGCTACACATATGCATTATGATAAACTGGTACTACCAGTTAGGAGATGAAAAAATGAAATATCTAAAACAATTTGCTATTATTCTATTTGTGTCGTTTCTTGGCGAGCTGTTGCATATTTTAATACCGCTTCCAATCCCTGCAAGTGTCTATGGGTTACTATTAATGTTGCTTGCGCTCTGTCTTGGAATCCTTCGATTAGAACAAGTGAAAGAAACCGCTGGTTTCCTAATAGAAATTATGCCAGTTATGTTTATCCCTGCTGCTGTAGGACTTCTGGAATCCTGGTCTGCACTGCAACCAATGATTGTACCCGTTGTTGTAATTACGATTCTGACTACAGTAATTGTGATGGGTGTGACAGGGCTGGTTACACAATTTCTAATTCGGAATAAAAAAGAAAGGAAAGAAAAATGAAGAATTATTTGGCTGACTCTGTCTTTTTTGGGGCGGTACTTAGTCTTATCGCATATGAAGCAGGACTGTTGATGAAAAAGAAATTTAAGTTGGCAATATTAAATCCACTGTTAATTGCAACTGTCTGTGTTATGGTAGTTTTATTATTATTCAAAGTAGAATATCAGCACTACAATGAAGGAGCAAAATATATTAGTTATCTGTTGACCCCCGCAACAGTGTGTCTTGCAGTTCCACTTTATCAACAACTTGAACTGCTGAAAAAAAATTTAAAAGCCGTAGCTGGCGGCATTACTGCTGGCGTTTTTGCCAGCCTTATCAGTGTCTTATTATTGGCAAAACTGTTTTCTCTTAGTCACGAACAATATGTAACACTACTTCCTAAATCCATTACCACTGCAATTGGAATGGGTATCTCGGAAGAATTGGGCGGCATACAGACAATTACAGTCGCTGTCATTATTGTAACTGGTATTCTTGGAAATGTAATCGCAGAATTTGTCTGCAAATTTTTTCGGATTGAAGAACCAATTGCAAAAGGATTGGCGTTAGGTACTGCCTCCCACGCAATTGGTACTGCAAAAGCAATGGAACTTGGAAAAATTGAGGGCGCGATGAGCAGTCTTGCAATTGCTGTTGCTGGACTCCTAACCGTTATTGGCGCTTCTGTGTTTGCAAATTTTATGTAACTTCGCTCACTTTAGCCACACTCAAATCAAGAGCGGGAAACTTAACACTTCTTTGCAAAACAGCCTTAGCTGCAAGCGGTTAGAATTATTTTTCACACAAATG
>BLMC01000246.1 GCA_011959805.1 Lachnospiraceae bacterium
CCTTTCACCGCAAAAGCAGGCAACTTTAATCCGTCTTGCAGAGAGAGCAAAAAAAGAACTTACAGAGAAAGAAAATGTGCTTTTACATATGGAGATTGCAGGGGAAGATAAGGCGATTGTCCTAAATAATGAAGTTTTGATTACATGTTGTAACACGCTTTTTGATAGGATAGAGACAGTTGTGAAACATGCATTGAGAGATAGCGGTTATCACGCAATAGATATCGATGAGATTATCTTAGCGGGCGGGTCTAGTAAGATGCCGATTGTATCCTATTTTTTGCATAATCTACTCGGTAAAGAGCCAGTCATGATAGGATCACCTGATGAGGTGATTGCGCAGGGAGCTCGAATTTACGCGGGGATTAAAGCACGAAATGAGGAGATACGTGATATGTTGTTGACTGACATCTGTCCTTTTACGTTAGGTGTTGGAACGCATAATCCAAGTAATAATGGGCATTTTAATATGTCGCCAATCATTGAACGAAATAGCGTGTTGCCGATCTCAAAAACTAGAACTTACACCAATGTACACAATATGCAAAAAAAGGTTAAATTTAATATCTACCAAGGAGAAGCGTTTGATTGTGCAGACAATCTCTGTCTGGGTTCCATTATAATAGACATCGCACCAATGATGGCGAACGAGGCAGTTGTCAATGTAACTTTTGCGTATGATATTAATGGGATTCTTGTCGTAGATGTAGAAGATAGTTTTAGTACCAATAAAAAGCAAGCAATTTTTAAAAGTGAGGGAATGAACCTTTCCCAAAAAGAGATTGCCCAAAAGATAGAATTGTTAAAGCAATATAAGTCGGATTTTTCTGGTGATGAACGAGACAAGCTGCTTCTAGCGCGGGCAGAACGTCTTTATCAAGAGCTGACAGGAATAAACAGAGTACGTATCGCTAAGGCAATGGAAGATTACGAGTATGTGATATCAGTAAGTGACAAACATGCAAAGCATATACTTCGCCAGCAGATTACAGCGATGCTTGACCGATTTGAGGAGTTTTTTGATGTTGAATAGAGAGCAGGAAATCTGGGAGACATTGGGAATTGCATCGACCACCAATAAAAGGGAAGTGAAAAGAGCATACGCGGAGGCTGTCAAACATTGTCACCCGGAGGAAGACCCAGAAGCATTTCAAAAGTTATATGAAGCATATCAGGCGGCGCTTAATCTCTGTGTGCTTCGTGCCAAAGCACAGTCTACTTTGCAGCAGGAAGATACTTCTAGTAGACAAACTTTGCCTGTGGAAACCATTTCAAAATCAAAAGAAGATGTTGCGCCAGAAAGTGATACAAAACAGGAAGATAATGAATCCTATGAGAAAGCCCGCCAGTTATTGAATCAGATTCCGCATGAAAAAAATTCCAAAGTATTGTTGGAAAAAGAGCAAGATATAGAATCATATCACCAAGAGAAAAAACAAAATCTGCCGCCAAGTAACACAAAGATAGAACAACAACAAAATAAGCTTGATTATCAAGAAGATACACAAAACTTACAACAAGATAGTGCAAATACAAAAGAACAGCGCAACAAACTTCAGCAAGGAAGCATACAAAATTTACCACTAAGGGATTTTAATATAGAGGAGAAGAAAAAATATGAAGCCTTGTTTTCCCAGAATAGCCAAAGGCAGCAGGAGGTATTACTGTATTGGGAATCGCTGTGGAGGGAATATTTGGAAAATCCAAGTTTACAAAACAGTATGGGCTTGCTTCAGTTTATGTATAATCGTGACTTTTTGCTGATACGTGATTTGGATAGCATACCTAATACAATCGCAGCATTTTTGACAAAAAATATAGAGAAAACCTCAAAAGATTTTGTGTATGCACTCTGGGATATTTTTGATTACCAACACTATGATACTGTCGCAGGTCAGGTGCTCTATGCCCCAGGTTATCAAAAACTATATTGGATACTGAAAAAAGAGTTTGATAGATATGTCGAGATGTCGATATTTGATAGACATGGAAAACTTGTAAAAAGTGCTAAGAGGATTTTCTATATTGGTATCTTTGCGTTGATTGTCATAGTTTCTTTTGGGTTAACAATACAGTCAAACGAAATTAATCGCAATCGGTATCCAAACCGTAGGGCAGCATGTGAACAGGTGCGAAACCTAATGAAAGAAAAGTATCCTGATTTTATTTTTTCGGTCGGAATAAATCCACCAGACAATACCGAGAGAGAATATGTTATTGAGGGAAAAGTAAGACCAAAAGGTGAATTATTGTCCAACGAACAAAACATTCGCATAACAATTGTTGATGATGGAGAAGGAAATATGGTTTCGTACAGTGACAACTTTGAGAATCGAAGTATACAAATGCTTGCCAATAAGTATGGGGTGCACTGTTCGATATCGCTAAAGGAAGCTTCTGGAGAACAATTTTTGTCTGTAGAGCTGACAACGGCAGACACAATAGAAGCACAAGAAACAGAATTAGAAAATATTTATGCAGTGCTTCAGAAAGACACAATACAAAATCTAGCCCCATCAACGATTACGTTCTATGTAAAAGATGCAACAAACAATAGTAAGGAAAAAACTTTACAATATCCATTTTCAGACTTACCCAGTCAAGAGATACTACTAAAGGAAATTTGGGAAGAATCAATTAAGGAACTTGAAAGTTAATATGAAATTAAAATTTCACTAATCCTGATTAGTACGCCCGCCAAAGCGGGCAGA
>BLMC01000247.1 GCA_011959805.1 Lachnospiraceae bacterium
CCGTCAGCTCTGCTGACTATTTTCCTATGGACATCCGTGTGCATAAAAAAGACAGGCACAAAAGGTTTCTTTCCCTCCGTGCCTGTCCCGTCCTTCATTTGAATTCAGTAAACTTTTTTACCAGCCCAAGCAGTGCTGTATTTGCCGCCGCACAGCCTTTTTTAAGGTCTGCCACATCTTCGGCATATAAATTTCTTGTTTCGTTACAGCGGCGGGCAATCTGGTTGATATTCCCAGAAATGGAACGCAAAAGGCGGTTTAATTCCTTCACACTCCCCATATCCAGATGGACAATATAGCCGTCCACCGCCATTTTACGCAGATAGGCACGCTTATTTTTCGTGCCTGCCTGTTCCATTTTTTTCTCAATCAGGTTTAATTCTTTCTCTGTAACTTTGAAATAAAGCCCTATCGTGCGCCCTTCCCCTGTTCGCATACGCTCACCTTCCTTCCCTGACATGTTCTGCGCCGGATTGCGCTGGTACAAGCTGCTTACATTCCCGCAATGTTTGCAGCACAGAGGATTTTGTGTCTGATAATACAGGTTTCCCCTTGCCCTCCTGCACTGGAATATCTTGTATGGTTTCCTCCACAGATTTATCTGCCTCTTTTTCTGTCTGGTCAAGTGTTGTATTTAATTCTGCAAGCCGTGCTGTTTTTTCTGCCAGTTCTTGCTCCTGTGCAAACGGGCGGTCTGCCTCCTCCTTTGCACTTTCCAGTTCTTTATGCAGACGGTCAAGGTTTTCTTTGTGCCGTTGCAGACTTTCCGGGATTTTTTCCAACGCATTGTTAATACGGGTGACATTGCCCACTACATCATTGGAAAGCTCCGCTGTATAGCTTAAATTCTGTTTCATCGTAACTTTGAATTTTGCGCCGTCAAAAGAGAGCTTCATTGGAAAGCCTCTGTATTCTCCCAATTCCACTTCTTTTCCAGGATCATCCATCAAGCGGCAGGCGGCTATGATTGCCTTTCCTGCTTCCTTACGCTCAGTATAGACTGTTCCCATTATAGCCATAGAGAAGTTATCTTCTTTTACAGGGTGCGCTTCCAGCATAGGCAAGTCAGCAGTCAGACAGTCAATATAAAGTCGTGTTTCTTTTATTTTGTTTGGGAAATACCCACGCACTTTATCCTGCATCTCATACTGCTGTGCCAGATGGTTGGATTTCAGCATTTTTAATTTTGTCACCTGTATATCCAAATCCATTTTTTCCTTGATTCTGGTATCTCCAATCGCCAGCATTTTCACTTCGGCGTAAGTGAGGGCGGTTGCGTCCACATCTTCAATCGAACGTGCCGGAGATTTGCTGGTCATGACCTGTCCGATAAACTTTTGTTTGGATTCCACCAGCCCCCATGTATAAGCATCAAATGTGCCTTTTGTAACATAGCGAAAAATTTTTACCCTGTTATTTTCATTGCCGCGCCGCACAATACGCCCAGCCCGCTGTAGGCTAAGTACCCAGCGACTTACCGCATTACTGCGGCAGTTTTCCAAGCACTCGCCCCCGAACCGTGCTTGCACCTCTCAGCGCACACGGCTCTCCGTTAAAATAGCTCAGTCTAATCTTCCATTGTGTAAATCAACGTGACAGTTATGACAGAGTGCAAGTGTTTTTCTTCTCCTTGCAATCATGAATTTCTCCCAGAACTTCTTACCATTCAAGTCTTTCAGCTTTCTGACATGGTGAATCTCTATTGGTACATTTTCAGCACCACAAAGTTCACATCTGCCTGCCTCCAGCCGCTGTATCAAGCTTGTCCTTCCAAGATAAAATCTCTTATCGGTTACGTTGTCTACATCAGCATTTCTGTTAATGTCTTTGCGTTTAAAACCTTCATTATAGAATAAGCAGACTTTTTCTTTACCATCTTTTGTTTTGTACTTCACACCAAAATCCTTATCGATACGGTATTTTTCTATCATCTTATGCTTCGTGGTGCGGTATTTTGTTGCGTATGTTTTATACATACTGTATTCCATGATATAGTTGAAACTGATAATGATAGAACTATTGTTAGCGATGGAATAATAGTTATAAAAGCCCCTGATTTCCGAGTTATAGGTTCTCAGGATTTCTAAATCATCATTATCCTTCATGCTGTACCGTGCTTTATATTTCCAGATTTCCTTACTGTCAACATAGGTGATTTTCATTGCTTTCAGTGACAACAATTTATCTCTAATTGTCGAGGATTCGATTTCCAGTACAATGCGTCCGCCGTAATTCCGTACCATTCTGCCAAGTTTATCTTTTTTCGGCAGGTTTGATTTTCTGACATAAATGCTGTACCCAAGAAAACGGGCTTTTTTCTGTCCATGTGTAATGAGTGTTTTCTCCTGCGATAATTCAAGTCCGAGTTTTTTATTTAAAAATTCTGCAATATCTTTCTTGATTATTTCGCAGTCCTTTTTACTCCCAATTACCCCAATCAGAAAATCATCGGCATAGCGTACATACTGCATTCGTTTATAGCTGTCGTCCATTGGCAGGCTGTAGGGTACATCTCTGCGTTTCATTTCAACCTGTCGGATTTCTTTCAGTATGCTATCTTTGTCTGCTTTTGTATCAGCTTTTTCCAGCTTATTTACAAGGTTTCTTCTTTTGACTTCCAGTTTTCTGTATTTAGGATTCCTTTTTCTGTCTTTTCCTTTGTTGAATTTCAGAATATATTCCTGCATATAC